>NZ_CP150145.1:6638133-6939867 GCF_037963835.1 Paenibacillus sp. FSL H8-0332 | reverse complement strand
GCTTGCTGATCTCGGCGAGCGCCTCACGGGAGATTTTCATCAATTCCTCATAGTCTACAGGCTTGAGCAGGTAATGGAAGGCTCCGTGGTAAATCGCGCGCTGGGCATACTCGAAATCGGCATGGCAGGTCAGCATAATCGTCAGCGTGCCGGGAGCGGATTGCTTCACCCAGGCCAGCAGCTCCAGGCCGCTTCTGCCCGGCATTTCGATATCGCAGATGAGCAGGTCTACGGGCTGCTGTTCAAGAACAGCAATCGCCTGATCCACGTTCTCCGCCAGACAGACATCCGACACGCTAAGCGCGCTCCAATCCACCCCCTGCTGGAGGCCGAGCAAGGCGAAGTATTGGTCGTCAACGATTAGAACTCTGTACATTGAACGTCACAGCTCCTTTTGAACGGGTAGTCTGATTTCCACAACCGCGCCTCCTTCTGGAGCGTTGTGGAAGGTAAGCCGTGCCCGGTTGTTATAGAACATCAGCATGCGTCTGTATACGTTCCATATTCCCAGATGGCGATCTGTCGGTTTGCGCTCATATACGCCATGATTGAGCATGTCGAGCTGAACCGTGGAGAAGCCCGGCCCGGAATCGCGGATCTGAATGGCAATGCAGCAGTTGCCGCTCTCCCCGGCTTCTTCACTGACTGTTATGCCAACGTTGAAGGGCTTCGAATTGTTGATGAATCCATGCTTGATGGCATTCTCGACGAAGGGCTGGATCAGCAGCGGCGGTATCAGCGTTGACTCAAGCTCCTGCGGAAGCTGCACCTCATAAGACAGCTTGTTCGGATACATGACCATCTGAATCTCGATATAATTCTGAATATGACCCAGCTCGCCGCGCAGCGGAATCCAGGCGTCATTGGTATTCATAATGAAGCGGAAGTGGGAGACCAGATGTCCAATCATTTTTTTGATCAGCGCATACTGCTTCAGCTCTACCAGATGAAAGACGATATTCAGGGAATTCATGAAAAAATGGGGATTGATCTGCGCCTGGAGATGCTTCAGCTCGGCCTGCTGCACCTTCATCTGCTCCTCATACACATCAATCTTGAGATTGCCGATCTGCTCGGCCATCTGGTTGAATTGCATTGTAATGATCTGGAACTCCCTGCTGCTGCCGTCCTTCAGCCGATATTCCAGCTGTCCCTTCCCCAGGATGCGCATCCCGCTGGTCAATTGCTGGATAGGCTTGAACACCAGCCTGCTGAGCAGAGCCAGCAGGATAACCATTACGAGGATAATGGCGAAGGGAATCACCTTGATGATCCGTTGGAAGATCGGCAGCTCGTCCAGAATCGACTTCTCATCCAGCAGGAAAAAGACATTCAGATTCGAATACTGCGAAGGCTTGTCAATCAGCAGATACGAATTGCCGTTACTCAGGCGAATCGAGGCATCCGCGCGAGGGTTAGGCTGAGTAAGCTGGCTGCGGATGAGCGCAAGATCTTCACTGGCGAACTGGCCCCAGAGTAATTTACCGTCATTATCGATCACGCCGACCTGTCCGCTTCCTCCGGTAGACTCCAGCTGGGTCAGGGGCTGGGCCAGCGAATCAATGCTGACCAGTACCCCCATGAGAAGCCGTCCGCTCTTGTCCGGCAGTACCTTGAATAGCACCGGCTCTCCGCCGAGGGTCACAGTCTCCCACTTCAGGGAGGCCTGAAGATTAGGGGCCTTGAGGTGTGAAGACAGCCCGGAGGTAATGACCTCCTTCTCCTGGTAATACTCTCTCTGGCTGCTCAGGAAGAGCTCATCCCGTTCCTGATGGTAGACGAACACACTGCGGATAATGGTGTAGTAACTGACATCGCTGTACCACTGGTCCATCAGCTTGCGGATGGACAGGTAATAATTGACGCTGTCGGGGCCGCTGTCGGAATAGAGCTCCAGCAGCATGTTCTCATTGGCGGTGCGCAGTAGATAATGGCTGGTCTGCTCCAGCAGCTCATCGAGTGTACCTAAGTGCAGGGTCAACGTGTCCGAGGCAGACTTCGCCACCTTCTCCCGGACAATGTTGGTCGAATAGAGATTGGTGTAGGAGAGAAAGAGGAACAGCGGCGTGACCAGCAGCAAGACAAGGGCACTCACTTTGAATCGCAATGATAGTTTCACAGTCTTCCCCCTTATCCTTAGGTACATTCAGCCTGAGCGGCAGGAAAGGGGAAGGACGGCATCCGTCCTTCCCCTTAGCTTAAAATATAAGAATTTGTATGTTCCACACGACAACTTATCCTTATATTTCTCGCTGAAACGGGTGCCGTCCTTAAAAGGACGGCATAGTCGTTTCCACTTGTTTGTTTAGGATTGTTTGGCCTTCCAGGCATCATATTGCTTCTGAACCTCGGCACGGATATCCTCAATGCCGTTAGCCTTCAGCTTATTATTGTATTCCGTCAGCACCTTGTCTACTCCCAGGCTGCCCGTTTCCAGCAGCGGGCGGAATTCCTTGATAATATTGCTGACCACAGAGACCTGTGTTTTGACAGCGTCGGTATTGAAGTTGAAGCCGAAGGACTTCACCTTATGGGCGCTCTCGTTATAAGCCTTGAACTTCTCCCACTTGTCGGCACTTTCGCCTTCCCACAGATAGGTCAGGCTCTGGTTACCGAACATCCATTCAATTCCAGGTGCCCAACCTGTATCGGCGCGTGTAGCAATGCCGTCAGGCAGCTTGATGAAGTTGTCCTTGCCTTCTACCTTGACATACTGCTTGCCGTCCACCCCGAAATCAATCAGATTGACCAGAACCGGGTCGGTGTGCAGCAGGTTCAGCAGCATCATGGTCCGCTCGGGATCAATCGAGGTGCGTCCGATGGCCATCATGGAGTTGCTGACGCTGGCTGTACTGATCTCGGGTTCATTCCCCTTCAGCTTCACCAGCTCAATGCCGGTGGCAATGGAATCTTCCTTGTCGGAATCCGGTTTGTCTGAACCGAATTTCATCCAGGTCTTGCCTGCCTTGAAAGCGTCTTCAGTGCTGGTTTTGGTCGTTGCAGCATCTTTATTGATGTAGCCTTTGCTGAACCAGTCGCCGTAGAGCTTCATCCGGTAGATTGCGGTGTCGGACTCCATCGAGCTGATCACCATCTTATCGGTCTTGGTATCAAGGACGATCCCGGCAGGAGCGCCGGCCACCAGCTCATAACGGAAGTTCTCTTTCATGCTCTCTTTGGTCTTGTCGAAGTAGCCCAGGGTATCCGAGCCGCTGCCGGAGAGCCAGATGGGCGCGATGGCCGGTTCCTTCTCCTTGATCGTCTGCAGCCATGGCTCCAGATCCTCCAGCGTCGCAATCGAGTTCACATCGAATCCGTATTTATCCACCAGATCCTTGCGGAACATAATAGTATGGCTCTCGCCGATTTCTTTATTGGTAGGAATCGCATAGATTTTGCCGTCTACGGTTCCGCCGTCAAGGAAGCGGGGATCAAGGGTATCCTTGATGCCTTGTCCATATTTGGCTAACAGATCATCCAGCGGAAGGAACGCGCCCTTGGCTACGTTATTGGCGAAGTCGGCCCAGTTGGGGGCGAAGGTCAGATCGACCTGTTCACCGGATTGATAGGCCAGTGCCATCTTCTCGGCCCATGAGGACCAAGGGAGTCCCTGGAAGTCAATCTCGGCGTTGATTTTCTCTTTGAGATACTTATTGATCTCATCTACAACTGCCTTGGTATCATTCTGCGGGAAATTCCCGACCGTGTACACTTTCAGCTTCCGGAACGTTGAGGTGTCAGGATTCGTGCTGCCTTCCGTGCCTGCTGTTGTAGCTGCTGCTGTCGATTCTGCCTTGGACGGGGCGGATGCACCTGAATTGCCCCCGCCGCATCCGGTAATGCCCAGTATCACGGCAGTCAGAGCGGCAAGCACCGTGCCCGAGCTTCTTGTTGTTCTCATTTGTATGAACCTCCTCGAATGATAATTAGATCATATATTCTAACCGGCATTTACGCCAGAGTCAGACCGCTTAACCTTTGATTGCCCCTATAGTAAGGCCCTTGGTGAAGTACTTCTGGAAGAACGGATAGATGAATAGAATCGGACCAATCGACAGCACGACCATAGCCATCCGCAGACTTTCGGTCGGAACGGATTCCTGTACCATCAGGGCGACACCGCTGCCTGCAAGTTGGGTTTTGAAGAATTCCGCCTGGCGGATCATCTGAATCATGACGTATTGCAGGGAGAACTTGTCGGTGTCATTAATGAACAGCATGGAGTTGAACCAGTCATTCCAGTACATCAGCGTTGTGAACAGACCAATCGTAGCCAGCACAGGCAGAGAGATCGGCAGCACCAGCTGGAAGAATATCCGCCATTCCGAAGCCCCGTCAAGCTTGCCGGATTCAATCATCTCCTCCGGGATCGTCTGCTGGAAGAAGGTGCGGGTAATGAAGATATAGAAGGCATTGGACAGGCCGGGCAGAATCAGCGCAACCAGCGAGTCCTTCAGATCGAGATAGTTCACGTACAGTAGATAGAAGGGGACAAGCCCTCCCGAGAACAGCATGGTGATCAGCAGGTAGAAATTGAATGTCTTTTTAAAAGGAAAATCCTTCCGGTAAAGCGGGTACGCATATAGCGCAATCAGCAGCACGGCCAGAACAGTCCCAATAAGGGTAACGGTCAGGCTGACGCCATACGCTTTAACTAGTGTCTCCGAATGCTTGAACAGATATTGGTACGCGGATGCGTCGATATGATCGGGCCAGAATTTGTATCCCTGCAGCGTCAATGTCTTCTCGTTTGTTAAGGAGATGGCAACAATGAGCAGGATCGGCAGGATACACGCCAGGCTGAAGGCGATGAAGAACACATGAAGTATAATCTGGGCGGTGGTAGAGCCCTTGGCGTAAGCGCTGGTTCGGGATGCAGTAGTCATTAGAATCCTCCGTTTCTAGAAAAGAGCCGTATCGCGGTTCAGCTTGCGGGCCAGAGCGTTCGCGCCTATGACCAGGAAGAAGCCGACGATGGACTGATAGAAGTTCGCCGCTGAGGACATCCCCAGGTCGTTGAGCTGGATCAGGCCCCGGTAGACATAGGTGTCGATGACGTCCGTAGTCGAGCGCAGCGCACCGGAGTCCAGGGTCACATGGTAGAACAGCCCGAAGTCAGAGCGGAAGATGCCGCCCATGTTAAGAATCGTGAGAATCACCATGATCGGCGTAAGCAGCGGCAGGGTAATCTTGGTGATCTGCTTCCATTTGCTGGCCCCGTCCATCACCGCAGCCTCATACAATTCTTCGCTGATGCCGGTGATGGCTGCAAGGTAGATGACACTGCCGATCCCGATAGAATGCCACATCTTGGTGATCCACAGAATGTAAGGCCATGCGTTAGGATGCATATAAGCGTTCACCGAGGAGTAGCCGAACATTGGCAGAATATGCTTGACCAGGAAGCCGTACTCCGGGTGCAGGAAGGCATAGACGATGAAGCTGACCACGACCATGGACAGGAAGTTCGGCATAATCATCACGGTCTGGAAGAACTTCGAAGCCAGCTTGCTTCGCACCTCATTGATTGCAATGGCCAGCGAGACGGAGAGAATAAGGCCTGAGATAATGAAGACCACATTGTACCCCACGGTGTTGATGGTTACCCGCAGAGCATCGGAGGTGGCGAAGAGGAACCGGAAGTTATCGAGCCCGGCCCAGGGACTGCCCATAATGCCGTCAATGTAGTTGATGTTCTTGAATGCGATGAATAATCCGAACATCGGAATATAGCAGTTGATGAAAAAGATAATCGATGTGGGCAGCAGCATCAGCAGCAGCACCCGGTATCGCACGATATTGTGCAGCAGACGGCCGAAACGGCCCTGGTGCGGTGTCGCTAGCTTGGTGTTCATAGCTTGTGGTGCAGGATTTGCCATAAGTTCTAACCTCACTCTACTTGTTCTGGATGAATTTATTATAGTAGAGCGGAGGAACGGAATTCTCTCTTGCAAATGACCCTGTTTATTCAAAAATGACTTCATTGGGCAAAACTCCTGCTAAGCATTGAGACTTTTTTCACAGATGATTGCTCACATTGCAAGTAGTATGTTAGAATATCGGAATGCATTAACGCATCACCAATTTAATACAGTACAAGAGCTATGATTGCTATGGATCACACTATAGCAGGAGCAGCTTCTGGAGAGACTGCGGAGTGCCGCAGCGCCGAAGGGTTCACAATCTCAGGCAGAAGGACAGAAGAGTACCGGATTTGTTTTTTGCCGTGCGGATTAGCTGCCGCTGCAGAAGCTTATTTGGAACTTCTTATGAACCGGGAGATTGGATGACATCCAGTCTCTTTTTTGCGTATTTTCAGCGTTGTATACATTAAGGGGGAACAGAAATGGCACAGACAGAATTAAAGCGGGAGCTGGCGAACCGGCATGTACAGCTTATCGCTATCGGAGGAACGATCGGCACAGGATTATTCTTGGGCTCAGGCAAGGCGATTCAGCAGGCCGGCCCTTCCATTATGCTCACGTATCTGATCGTGGGGATTGCCGTGTTTTTTGTGATGCGGGCGCTGGGGGAGCTGCTGCTCTCGAAGGCGGGGTATCAATCTTTTACAGACATTGCTGAGGATTACTTGGGGCCGCGCGCGGCGTACATTACGGGCTGGACCTATTGGTTCTGCTGGATTATGACGGCGATGGCCGATGTGATTGCGGTGGGCGTCTATGTGCAGTACTGGTTCGATATTCCGCAGTGGGTGCCGGCCGTGATCTGCCTGATCATTCTGCTTGGGCTCAATCTGCTCACGGTCAAAAGCTTCGGCGAACTCGAATTCTGGTTTGCTCTGATCAAGGTGGTTACGATTCTGGCTCTGATCGGCCTGGGGATTGTCCTGCTGGTGACCCAGTTCAAGACGGATGCAGGCTCAGTGTCGGTCCGCAATCTCTGGGAGCACGGGGGCGTGTTCCCGAACGGGGTGAAGGGCTTCTTATTTTCCTTCCAGATGGTGGTGTTCGCTTATGTCGGCGTGGAATTGGTGGGGGTATCGGCAGCGGAGACGGCTAATCCGGAGAAAAACATCCCGTCCGCGATCAACAAAATTCCGCTGCGGATTCTGTTCTTCTATGTAGGCGCGCTCTTCGTGCTGCTGTGCATTAACCCCTGGACCCAGCTTAGCGCGGCTGAAAGTCCGTTCGTGCGCACCTTCAGTCTGGTCGGGATTCCGGTTGCTGCGGGGATTATCAATTTCGTGGTCTTAACCTCGGCGGCCTCCGCCTGCAACAGCGGGATGTTCTCGACCAGCCGGATTCTCTACAATCTGAGCAGACGGAATCAGGCCTCCCCTCAGCTCGGCAAGCTGAACCGGAATCATGTACCTGCGAATTCCCTATTCATTTCTACTATAGTGATCTCTGCCGGGGCACTGCTCAGCAAGCTCATTCCGGGTCAGGCCTTCGGCATTGTGACTACGATCAGCGCCATTTGCTTCATCTGGGTCTGGGGTGTTGTGCTGGTCTGCCATATCAAGTACAAAAGGAACCGCCCGGACTTACATGCCACTTCCAAATTCAAAGCGCCATTCACCCCGGTGATGAACTATGCCGTCCTGACGCTGTTTGCTGCCATTCTTGTGATCATGCTCTTTGCCGATGAGACCCGTCCGGCGCTGCTGTTCACTCCGTTCTGGTTCATTCTGCTGTTCGTTCTGTACTCCATCAGAAGCCGTAAGGAGAAAAGTGATCAGGAAATCAGTATAATCAATACATAAACTGATTTCAGAATGAAGAGGGTGCAGCCGCCGCATGAACAAGACAGACCGCATGTTAGCCATCGTACTGGAGCTGCAGCGCAAAGGGGTCGTACGGGCAGAGGATCTGGCGTCCGTCTTCGAGACTAGCGTAAGAACCATCTACCGCGATATCCAAGCGCTTAGTGAAGCTGGAGTGCCGGTGGTAGGAGCTACAGGTCAGGGATATTCGCTGGTAAAAGGGTATTTTCTGCCCCCGGTCAGCTTCACGGCGGAGGAGGCAGTGACCCTGCTGATCGGAACGGATTTCGTGGAGCAGCGGTTCGATACGGAGTATGGTAAACGGGCCTCTGCAGCAGGCAGGAAGATTGAAGCGATTCTGCCGGATGATGTCAAGGAGCTTGCCGCCCGGCTCCGCCAGAGCATCCTGCTGCTGAGTACCAGTAAAGATAAGCTGCAAGGACAGGAGAAGGAGTACATGGAGCAGATCCGCCGCGCGATTCTGGAGCAGCGGAAGATCAGCTTCGGGTATACGAAGGGCAGACAGGAAGCTGACGGAAGTCACCGGAGTGTCCGAACGGCCTCGCCGTATGGACTAGTCCTGAACAGAGGCGCCTGGACCCTGGTCGCCTGGTGCGGACTGCGGCAGGAGATCCGTCATTTCCGGTTATCCAGAATGAGCGGGCTTACCGTTCTGGATGACAGGTTTCAGGCGCCTGCGGATTTCGATCTGCATGAGTACCAGCCGGAGGATGACCGCCATGTACGCGTGCGCATTTTGGTTCAGCCGGAGATCGCGGGCAAGGCGGCTGAATCGGGTAACTTTTATCTGGAGGCAGTGGAGGACCAGGCTGACGGCAGACTTATGACCTTTCGCGTGCGCCAGCCCGAGGACCTGCTGCAATGGGTGCTTGGCTGGGGAGCAGGGGCGGTTGTCCTGGAGCCGGAAGCCTTGCGGAAGCTTGTGCGGGCGGAAGCGGCGGGAATGATGGAACGCTACTGACATAACGTTGTCAGGAGCGGTTGTGTATACTCAGGGCAGACCGAAGAATAAAGGAGCTGCCTGAATATTATGAATAAGAATCTTATAGAAGCCTTAGAGCAGTTTGAGAAGACTGCGAATCACTATCTTATGGAATTAGATACCTTAAGTATGGAGCAGCTGCTGCGGCAGCCTGCCGAGGGAGAGTGGTCTCTCGGGCAGATGGTCCAGCATTTGATACAATCGGCGCTGTACATGCAGCTTCGTAATATCGATCAGTGTCTGGCCGGGAACGGGGAAGCGGCGGGGAATGAAGCAGAGATGACCCCGGATGGTAAAGCGGTTTTTGCTGGGGGCAGCTTCCCGCCTGTACGCGTTCATGTTCCGCCGTCACCGCAGTATACGCCGGTGCAGCCGGAGAGCAAGGAGCAGTTGATCCAGGGTCTGCACACCGTGATGGACCGTATGCGGGAGACCCTGCCGAAGCTTGCGCAGGCATCTGAGCACAGTACCGTCCCTCATCCCCGATTCGGCCCCTTGACTGCAGCAGAATGGTATCTGCTGATCGAGATGCACTACCGCCACCACTTGCTGCAGCTGGACCGGTTGAAGGATTTCATAGGATCAAGCGTAGCGCAATAGAAAAACGATAATAAGCCGAAGCCTTCAGTAATAGACTGAGGGCTTTGGCTTATTTTTTTGTGAGTGGGCCGGATGCCCTCTGAAGTGAACGAATGGGTAAGGAGGAGGTGACTGTACAAGTGTCGAACCTTGAGGAGATCCGGGCAATGTCCGAGCAGTTGAACCAGTTCGCGCAGAAGCTGTGAGGCAAGTGTGGAAGCTGCCTGCGTAGGCCCGCGAATCTTACAGATGTGCGATCAGTGTGGCCGCCAGCGCCAGGAAGGCCGGGAGTCCTTGCATCAGCAGAATGGATCTCTTGGAGGTGAGTCCGCCATAGATCGCCGCAACCGCCACGCAGATCAGGAAGAACAATTGCAGCTGGTATCCGAAGTCAGCGCTCGGATGCAGCAGGCCCCAGATTAGACCGGCTGCCAGGAAGCCGTTATACAAGCCCTGGTTGGCAGCAAGCGACTTCGTCTCCCGGGAGAAGGCAGGGGAGGTTCCGAATGCCTTCTGTGCTCTCGGGGTGGTCCACAGAAACATCTCCAGTACTAGTATGTACACATGCTCTAGTGCTACTAAGGCAACAAGAATTAAACTTACAGTCATCATAACGAGTCCCTCTTTTCAAGTGATAGGAATTTAAATTGCGCAAAATATAATTTTACAAACCTAAATATAACCAAATATTTGCCTTTTGTCAATTTATTGCATCCATATTGTAAGGGAGGAAGGAAATGTACATCAGAACACTGGCCCCCTCGGACGCCGAAAGCTACCGGGCGCTTCGCTTGCAATCGCTGCAGCAGCACCCTGAGGCTTTTCTAAGCTCCTATGAATCGGAAGTGAAATTGTCCACCGAGACGACCCGGATTAAGCTGGACTCCTCGGACGAACATTTCACCCTGGGTGCCTTCTTGGACGGGGAGCAGAGGCTGGCGGGAATGGCTACCTTGTTCCGGGAGAGCAGGCCCAAGATTCAGCACAAAGCTCATGTCTATGCAGTATATGTAGATCCGGATGCCCGTAAACATGGCGTGGGCAGCGCGCTGATGCTGGAGCTGATTGCCCGGGCGAAGGCCGCGCGGGGGCTGGAGCAGCTTACGCTGACCGTAACCTCCAATAACGTTCCGGCCAAAAGACTCTACGAATCCCTGGGATTCATCCGCTACGGCACAGAGCCGAAGGCGATGAAGCTTGGCAGCGAGTATCTGGACGAGGATCTGATGGTGCTGATGCTGTAAAATACAGCAAAAGCCCCTCCCGCCTTTTCGGCAGAAGGGGCAAAGATCAAGGGGCGGTTGCTTACTTCGCAGACTTTCCGCTCAGGATGGCCTTCACCTGGCTGACCATTGCCGCTGCGTCAGCACTGGTGACACCGTCCTGCGGACGGAAGCTTCCGTCTTGATCCAGCTTCACGATCTTGAGGGCAAGCGCGGTCTGAATGGCTCCCGAGTTCAGGGTGTTGATCTTGTCATTATCCTTGATCTCCACCGGGATCAGCTTAATCATCGGCAGTTGGCCACTGGTCTGGAGCGTGTTAATCAGCAGATAGGTGAACGATTCACGGGTTACGCTCATGTTCGGATCAATCTTGATCTGCAGGTTCGTCTCAGGTCCGGCAGCGTCCTTGATGTACTGGACGGCCTCAGTTGCGGTAATCGTCCCGCTCACCGCACCGGGTGCCGGATGTGCCTTCAGATAGGCCAGTGCATTGCTGATGGCTACTGCCGCTTCCGCACGGGTGATCTCCTGTTTCGGGTTAAGCTTGCCGCTGCCGTCCAGCTTCAGGACACCGTAATTCAGCGCACGCTGAAGGGCACCGGAGTAGTCTGCCTTCACCTGATCTTGATCGGCATACTCCACCACCACTGGCTTAATCATCGGCAGACGGTTCGTGTTCTCCATCGCATCAATGAGCTGGTAGGTAAATTCTTCGCGGGTCAGCTTCTCACCAGGCTTCAGATCTGCCGGCAGGTCCAAGCCGTGCACACCGGCAATAATCAGCGCCTGTGCGTACCAGGCGTAGTCACTCGCGTTCTTGAAATAGTCGGTGGCATGCGGCTCTTTCACGAACCGGATCGTATCCAGATTCAGATCAAGCGCACTCACGATCATCTGCACCCCCTGGGCGGCTGTGATGCTGAGGTTCGGGCCGAACAGATCCGCGCTGATGCCTTTAATCAGGCCGCTGTTCTGAAGCGCGATAATCTTGTCTTTATCCTGCACGTTATCGATATCCTTGAAGGCTGCGGCCGAGGCGAATTGTTGTCCTGTGAAGCTGAGCGCCAGAGCGGTGGCTGCGGATAGGGTTATCATCTTGAATGTATTCTTCATGTCCAGTCACCTCGCAAGAGTAGTTTGTGGTTTATTTGTGATCATAGACGGCGGCTTAGTCAAAAAGGTTCCAGCAAAAATAAAATAATCGAAATCATATAAAAAAGCACTGGCCGCATTGGGCTAGTGCCGTTTTCTCATACAAATCTCCTGCCATCTCATAAGCCATCCGTACTGCTCATCACAGAATTCTTTCGATACAGACTGTAGGCCCTGGCAGCGGACAATGCGGGATATAATCTGATAATGCCTTACCGCAATGAAGTCGAAAATCGCGTAGATCTCATTGTCACTCAGGGTTCTTACCTTACAATACCCGGTATAAAAGCGTTCGAATAAACGCTGAGTAGCATCATACATTGTGTCGTGATATCGATTGAAATGAGTAGCGTCTGACATGTATGCCACGTCCATGCCGGGATTGTCGCCGGAGGCATCATCAAAATCCATAAAGATATACTGCCCGTGGCAGTCCCTAATCATGTTGCCTGTATGAAAGTCTCCGTGGCAAAAGCCCTTTGGGAGCTTTGACATACGGCCCCACAATTCATTTCCATATTGTTCAAGAGCAGCCATAGAATTTGAATCACAGTCCAGTTCGCTCATAATAGAGAGATAATCATCAATATATTCATCTTTTGTCCGGTGAATCAGTGGTTCATCAGGGTAGTTGCGCATTAGCTTATGAAGCTCGGCTGTCTGGTGACCAATAAGCTCCGCTTCGGCAAGTCCATCAGGATTGTCACCCTCTACATAGTCGTAGAGCACAGCGGTAAGCCAGCCCTCCTGGGCTTCAAGAAGAATGTGGTTCTTGTGTCTGGCAGTCCGCAGGACCGTCACAGCCGGAAAGGAATGAGTCTGCAAATAGTCAAGAATCCGAAGAGACTGCATGGCATCGGCTGTTTTGAAGCTGCGGTATATTTTGAGCACATAACGCTTACCCCCGCCCTCTACAAAATAAACCGAACCAATCATCTCCCGGTGAAGCTTGAATTGCTCAATACGTAACGAGTAGGATTGGTTAATCTCACGGATAAGATGATCTTGGTTCATCTAGCAGCGTCCCCTTTAATGAATGGCTCCAACTGCTATTCATTATCCTATGGGAGAAAGACAGATGTATAGAGAAAGATTAGTTACTCAACTTTCGCAGAGTCAAAATTGAGTTGACCCCAAGCCGGTGTTAAGGTGAAGCTGGTTTAAGTAGCGATCTTGCCAACATAGAAAAACACCGCTTCCTTTGGTAAAGTGAGATTGTCGAGATCCACTAAACCACAGAAGAGGTGTCCCTTCCATGATAAAACAAAAGTCGTCCCTAGATCAACTCCCACCTGAAATGAGACCTGCTTTTCAGGAACTCGGTGTCTTGAAGCACTTGAGAAAAGCAGGATTCAAAAAGACGTTTGGTTATACCTGTTCCCATCTATTTATGCTCGTTTTTGTCTTGCTTTTTCATCAGAAGAACTGGTTTCGTCTGCTCGAAAGTTCCAAAGGTGAAGCGTTTCCTGGCAAAGATGCCGTCTACCGGTTTCTGAATCACAGCCAATTTGCTTGGCGGCGTTTCTTGACTTCACTCAGCAGCGACACCGTTCAGCGAGTCGAAACCTTGACCTCCGTCACGCGAACTTCCGTGTTCATCGTCGACGATTCCATGTTTGAACGAAATCGCAGCAAAGCCGTAGAACTTCTGGCTCGGTTCAAGGATCACGCCACCGGTGCTTATTATAAGGGATTTCGTATGCTGACTTTAGGCTGGTCGGACGGCCATACGTTTCTCCCTTTGGACTTCGCCTTGCTCAGTTCCGTGAAGGCTGGACTAACCGGTATTCATCCGGAAATCGATAAGCGATCCTCTGGGTACAAACGCCGAAAAGAAGCTCTTCTTTCGGCCCCACATCTGGTTTCTGAACTGCTGGATCGGGCCATCGCCTCGGGTGTTTCTGCGACTTACGTACTCATGGATAGCTGGTTCACTCATGCGCCCTTAATCGGGCGAGTGGTGGAACGAGGTCTTCATGTCATTGGCATGGTGAAAAACGACAACAAGCGATATCTCGTTCATGGCAAGCGGGTCGATCTCAAAGGTCTTTACCGATCCGCTACACAAGTGCAAGGGAAGCAGCGGAATATTTTGCGTCAGATTCATACGGAACTGGTTCCTGGTATTCCGGTCGTTGTGGTCTTTGTTCGCCATCGCTCCAAGAAAAACGAGTGGCTCGCGATTCTATCGACGGATCTCACACTGACGGCACCGGAAATCATTCAAATCTACGCTTTACGCTGGGATATCGAAGTCTTTTTTAAATGCACGAAATCCTTGCTACGCCTGCAAAAAGAGTTCCAAGGTCGTTCGTACGATCTGCTCATTAGCCATACCACCATTGTCTTTTCCCGTTATATACTGCTGGCTTGGCAGCATCGGCAAAGTACCGATCAACGGACGCTCGGTGGACTGTTTTATTTGCTTTGCGATGAAGTGGGTACCTTGGATTGGGCAGTAGCTTTACAACAACTGGTGGAATTGATGAACGAGATCGCCAATCAAGTCGGCAAAAAGCTATCCGCTATGATTAAAAGTCAACTCCAGCACTGGATCGCCGCTCTGCCCAATTACATCAAGGCGTACTTGCCGATTTCAGGCTGCGAAAGTTGAGTTAGTTATAATTATACCTCCGCCGCAACAATCTGATTCCGGCCCTGATGCTTCGCGGCGTACAGGGCTTTATCGGCAGACTTGAACAGTTCGTTCAGGTAGGTGGTCGCATCCATGGCAGGCGGGATCTTGAATTCAGCGATGCTGAGCAGCCCCAGGCTGATGGTGATGGACACAGGCTCATCGATATAATCGATGCGGATGGTGTTGTGTTCAACCTCGGATTTGAGCTGTTCGGCCAGCAGCCGCGCCTCGGCTCCATTCGTATCCGGCAAATAGATGATGAATTCCTCTCCGCCGTAGCGGGCCAGGATATCGGAAGGCCGCAGGCTGCGCTGCAGCAGCTCTACCGTGCTGCACAGGACCACATCTCCGGCGAGATGGCCGTGCTGGTCGTTGATTTTTTTGAAAAAATCGATGTCGATCAGTATAATAGTCGAAGGTGTCCGGGTATCGCTAACCCGTAGCACATCCTGCTCCAATTGCTGCATCAGAAAATGCCGGTTGTAGCAGCCGGTCAGGCTGTCGGTGATCGCAAGCTTCCTGAGCTTACCGTTCGACTGGAACAGCTCCGCCTGCACCTTCACCAGCGAGTCGTTGCGTTCCTTCAGGATGAGATTTTGCTGGTTCGTCTCATCGATGAGCCGCCGGATCTCAGTAACATTCTGGAAGGTAACAATTCGTCCGACCCTGCTGCCGCTCACCATAATCGGTGCTGCATGAATACTGACAACCATTTGGATCAGAGGATGCAGAATTTCAACCTCAGCCGACTCCAGCGGATACTCGCGGTATTTCTGCAGGAAGGGTTCAATCTCCATAGGCGGGCCATCCGGCAGATAGCTGCTCATGTTGAACGTCGCACCGGTCACAAGCGGGATATAGGGGTGCAGGGCATGATTGATCTCTACGACTTGCTCCTGATCATCCAGGACAAGAATTCCGTATTCCATGGTATTGATAATATCCTGATGGGCGATAGTTACGATATCGAATACTTTGTCCTGGTGGATCGTAATCACAAAGAACGTGGCTGACACCACTATACCCAGTGAAGTGAAGCCCGGAATTACCGGCAGATAGTCGTCCAGAATGACATTGAGAAGGACATCGATCATCAGGAAGACGAATAACGCCGTAATGCCTTTGAGCATATACATAACCTGATTCTTGATCCTCGCGGCCTGATTAGAGGTCAGAGCCACGTATACGACATACATGGACACGAGGGCATTAATCACTAGAAAGGTCATGCTGATCCAGAAAATAGGTCCGTAGATCCGCTCCACATATCCGCCGTTCACCGGACGAACGAACCATCCATAAGGATTGAGCACCACTCCAAGGGAGGTCAGGACTGCAGGGATCAGCAGCGCGGCCATTACTTTTTTAGTAAGGAGTTGGGATTGTCCTGCGAGCAGAATCGTGAAGAAGATCCAACCCAGACCCAGCAGAGAAGCATCCACGAACGCAAGCTTCACATAAAAGAGCTGATAGAGAGGATCATCGACGGTCCTTATGGCAAACTGGCAGTAGGGCCAGATCAGCATGGAGAAATGGAACGCTAAATAGACCTTGTGCAGCTTGGTAATGGTGACCGTAGCCACGATATAGATGAGCAGCAGGAACAGAAGGAAGCACATAATCAGGTCAATCCAAGAGGCTAAGGCCAATATATTACACCTTCTTGATTTTAATAGTATTTATTGATTTTTGTGGGTCTAAGGTCTTATATATTGTTTTTAATATATAATTAGCGTGTGCAGATTACAAGATTTTTAGATAAATCTATCGGAAAATATTGGATTGGGAGGGGACCGCATGAAGTCTATTAGCGTGCAGAGTCTTGTAGAGAAATTCCAGCTGGAGGTGCTCGCCGGAGCGGGCGGGATGGACCGGAACATCACTCGTTCAAGGACGCACAGACCAGGTCTGGAGTTTGTTGGTTATTTTGATTTTTTTCCGATGGAGCGGGTGCAGGTCCTTGGACGTAAAGAGATCAACTACCTGTTAACGCTGAGTGTAGAGGAGCGGATGCTGCATATCGGCAACATCGTCAAATACCATCCGCCGTGCTTCATCGTGACCAGCGGCCAGCAGGAGATTCCTTATCTGACGCTGTTCTGTGACCAGGAGGGCATTCCGCTGCTGCGGACGCCGGAGGTGACCATCGAGTTCATCGCTAAGCTGGACAGCTTCCTGGTGAAGACGCTGGCGCCGGAACTGTCGATCCACGGGGTATGCGTTAACGTATCGGGGATCGGCATCCTGCTGCGGGGCAAGTCGGGGATTGGCAAGAGCGAGACGGCGCATACGTTGATCCGCAGGGGCCACCGCTTCGTGGCTGATGATATTGTGGTGCTGAAGAAGCTGGGTCCGGCGACCCTCCTCGGGACCCATAATGAGACCACGCGTGAATTCCTGGCGCTGCGCAGCATCGGCCTGATCAACGTTGTGCGGCAGTACGGGCGGCGGGCCTTCCAGGATGAGACGCGGATCGTGCTCGATATTGAGCTTGCCCCCTGGCAGGAGAATTCGCTCAACAATGAGCTGGAGCTGGTGCCCCAGTTCACCGAATATCTCGGGGTGCAGATCCCGCATATCGAAGTCCAGCTTCAGCCGGGCCGCGATGTAGCCGGTCTGATTGAAGCGGCTGCGAACAACTGGTATCTCAAGCAACTGGGCTACAGCGCGGTGGAAGAATTCATGCAGCGGATTGAGGACGGGATGCAGTCTTAAGGAACGACAGGGAATGAAGGCCCACACTCCTGGGCAACTTAGAGGAAAGACAGCAAGGGAGTGTGTCCGTAAATGGCGAGAAGAAGCAGACAATATGCTGTACCAGGGTCCGCCCAGGGAATGCAGACGTTCAAAGCGGAGGTTATGAGGCAGGAAGGATATCACGTAGATCCCAATCACCCAGACGATGTGAAATACGAGGTAGCCAAAGAGCTGGGCATCCCATTGCAGGCCGGAAATAACGGCAATCTGACCACCGAGTCGGCCGGACAGATTGGCGGCCGCATCGGTGGTTCCATGGTTCGTGAGATGGTGCGTCTGGCACAGGAGCAGCTGGCGGGTAAGCAGAAGTCTTAGCAAGCGCTCTAAGATTTTTATGCTGCATTCGAAGAGATCCCCTTTCTTAATCAGAAAGAGGATCTTTTTTGGCATGTGCTGACTGTAGTTAAAGCTGCAATTACGGTTCAAGGTTCAGGCTGCCGCTGTAATATCTGTACTCTGAGTTAATCTTAAATCCGGCACGGATATAGAGATTTAAGGCCCGGACGTTCTCAGTGACTACACTGAGGCGGATAACCGGATAAGGCTTCTGCAAGAGTAGGCCGAGGGTCTGCCTTAGCACCTTCTCGCCAACCCCCTTACCCTGACAGGAGGGCAATATACAGAAATTATGAATAAAAGCCGTATCCTCATTGATATAGTTGACCCGGATCAGGCCGATTCTTTCACTCCCTGTCCAAGCGATATACGTTACCCGCTCCGGCTCATCCGTCTCAGTGAAGTACTCGCGCGTCTCTTTTTCCGATTCTCCGAAGGCCTGGGAGGAGCAGGATATAATGAATTCCCAATCCGCCAGTGTAGCCGGGAGCAGATGCAGATCTTCCGGAACCGGCTTCAGCGTTGTCAGGGAATCGTAGGACATGGCGTACTCAGACCGGCTGAAGCGGGCGCCAAGGGCCGAGGCTGT
This sequence comes from Paenibacillus sp. FSL H8-0332, assembly GCF_037963835.1. Lineage (NCBI taxonomy): Bacteria > Bacillati > Bacillota > Bacilli > Caryophanales > Paenibacillaceae > Paenibacillus > Paenibacillus sp. FSL H8-0332. Next base: position 6,921,866 of record NZ_CP150145.1, on the reverse strand, counting down.
CCTGTGCCCCGTCTCTGAGCCTCCGGGAATCTTGTAGCTGAGCTTGTGAATGCCCAGTGGCGCGATATCCTGCCCTGCCCGCGCTACAAGACTGCGGAATACGCCCTCACGACGATAACCCGGATGAACCATGGCATTGATCTGCGCCTCATTGCCCCCGGCAGCGAACCAGCTAAGCAGGCCGATCAGCTGATCTTCGCGGTAGCAGAGCAGGGCATGGTCGCCGTCTTCCTTGACGAGATGCTCTAGGTCTGAGCTTAATTGGATAGAATCGGCTTGGCTGCACTGCTGCTCCAACGCCTTAATGTCCGCTGCCTGCTGCTTGGAATGGTAGGTCATTGGTATAATGTTATTCAATTGGAGAAGCCGCTGGAACTCCGCGACATTCTCCAGAATGCCGTCCGGCGCAAGATCATAGGCCTGACTCTGGAAGGTGGGTAGCCAGCGGACAGCGTAGGTCTGCATTCCGGCAGCCTTGCCTGCGAGAATATCCGCATTGCTGTCCCCTACGAATATGGCCTGGGATGGTTCAATGCCCAGTGTTCGCAATGCCGAATGTATACCTTCGGGATCAGGTTTTGGCTTCGCCACATCATCGCCGGTAATCGAGAGATCGAAGAAACGCTCCAGATCCAGCGCTCCGGCCGATATCTGATAGGCCCGTCTGCTTTTACCGGTAATGACTCCAAGCTTCATTCCCTGAGCCTTCAAGGCTTGAAGTAATCCAAGGATGTGCTCATTATTCTGGAATTCTTCGAAATGCCCCTGCTTATATATTGAATAATAATCCTCTATTGCTTGTGGAACCGAAGCCTGATCTGTGAAATTTCCGCCGATGATGCCTTCTTCGGTTGGGCCAAACATCGCGACAAGTTCATCGCGGGTAACCTCTCTATTATCGTACTGCTTAAATACCGCCTGGAAGGCACGGAATGATAACGGCAGGGTATCTGCAAGGGTTCCATCGAAATCAAACAGTACAGCTTGGATAGACATAGGATGCACTTCCTTTTAGTGAAAATAGGGAATTAAGCAGTAGGTCCGCCCTGAAGCAGGCTGTTTCTGTAATTCATGAGCGGGGCCAGCCAGACCATGCCGGTCCCCCGGTACACGTTGACCAGGCCTTCGCCTGAGGCGGCGGAGCCCAGACGGGTCTTGCCTGACTTCTCGACCGTGAAGTCCAGGGAGTTGGACCACATGAGGGCGAAGTTACCGTCCACCTTCAGCACATCATTCTGCAATTCGACCACAACGGCTTCCTCGGAAGGAATGGGAGCTTCGAGGGCCAGAATCCCTTTGCCGCGCGCGCTCAGATTGAACAGCCCTTCACCGCCGAGGACGGCAGAGGAGATGTTCTTGCGTGCTGCCACGGAGATGTCCAGCGTGGTCTCACAGGCGAGGAACATGCCGTCATCGATCACGATATGGTCGTTGTCCACATCAATCAGCCAGAGGTAGTTGTAGGTGGTCTCCAGCAGGATCGTTCCGGTTCCCTTGTAGAGCGGTTTGACTGCGCTGGTTCCGGTTGCCGCCCCGGATAGCATATTGCGCATCAGTCCCCCTACGCCTTTGATGCCGGAGGTCATCTCGATATTGCCGATCATATACTGCATGGCCCCGGCGCTCAGCATCACCTCATTGTTATTCAGCTCAATCATCAGCTGCTTGTTGCGCATATTACTTTTGCTCATGAAGAAGTTGGTCTCCGCTTCATATCGGGTGGTGGTGCTGAGATCCTCTTTGTATTCGATGATGCTGAAGCCGCCTAGCTGCTCTTTAATGACAACATTGGAATTGTCTTTCAGGTTATTAATGGTAAAAGCCATGGATACCCGCTCCTTCAGTAGCTATTATTATGCAATACTGTGCATCATGCCTTCAAAGCATACGTATTCGACATTTCTCGCAGGTATCCTTGATTTCAGGAGGAAAAAAACGCATACAATAATTCCTTTACTTCTATTATCAGGTTAGCGTAATGTTCTAGGTGTAGTGCTCAGAATACAAACGTATCTCTTGACACCAGCATTAGAACCGAAAGGAAGTTAGCCTTGTTTGAGACGTTACTGCTCAATTTTTTGTTTATGCTGTTTCCGGTGCTGATATTTCTGATTTTCTTCGAGAACAGGCCCCACGCCTACAATCATAAGATTCTTGTACTGCTCATCGCCGCCACCATGATCCTGTGTATCGCCAAGCCGATCCGGCTGGAGACCGGGTTCATCTTTGACCTGCGGTATGTTCCGTTTGTGATTGCAGCCTTGTATGGAGGGTACAAACATACCCTGCCTTTATATGTGATTCTGAATGTGTACCGTTTTTACATAGGCGGTGAGGGAACCGTCCAATCTTTACTTTTTTCGACAGCAGTCCTCATTCTGGTTCCTTCCCTAAGCGCCAGATTTCTCCGTTCTAAGCCCAAGGGACGGATCTTGTGGGCTACCTTCATCGTGGTCCTGACTATGGGCTGTTATCTGATCATCCTGGGGCAGATCATGGATAAGCTGGATACCCAGTTCTGGACGCTTGCCTTCTATGCCTTAACTACGCATGCGGTGGTCATGGCAGTCCTAATGATCCTGCTGGAACAGATCCTTACCAACCTCAGGAACCGTGAGCGGATCATGCAGTCGGAGCGGCTGAATGTGGTCAGTGAGCTGGCGGCCAGCGTCTCCCATGAGATGCGCAATCCGTTAACTGTGACCAGCGGATTCCTCCAGCTGCTTAATCTCTCCAAGAACCTCACTCCGGAGGAGAAGGGGTATGTTGAGCTGTCACTTCTTGAGCTGAACCGGGCGGAGAAGATTATTAGCGATTATCTGTCTTTTGCCAAGCCGCAGTCGGAGAGCCGGGTCTACTCCAACCTGATGGCTGAATGTGAATACACTAAGAATGTGATCCTGCCGTATGCCACGATCCACAAGGTTGCGGTTGAATTCAGCTTCAACAACCCGCTTAGCACCCATTATGACAGTAATGAGATGCAGCAATGCCTGATTAATCTGTACAAGAATGCGATTGAAGCGATGGATGGGGTGGAGGATGCGGTCCTGTCTATTGCTGTCTTCGCGAGCGGACAGAATATTATCATTACCATCCGCGACACCGGTGTCGGAATGACGAAGGATGAGATCTCGCGCCTGGGCAAGCCGTATTACTCCACCAAGGCGGACGGGACGGGGCTCGGAATGGTCATGGCCTATAACACGATTAACAAGCTCAAGGGCCGTATTGAGGTCACCAGCGAGAAGGGCAAGGGAACCGTCTTCCAGATCATTATCCCGGCCTAGCGCACGGCAATAGTGGGAAACTTGGTGTGAAAATGATAAAGTATCTCTAAGAGAACTTGGAATGATTAACCGGGAGGCTATGGGTAATGAGAGAAGAATTAATCGCGCAATTGAACGCTTGGCATGAGGCGGACGAATATGAAGAGATCGTATCCCGCATCAAAGAGGTGCCGACACCGCTGATCGATGAAGAACTGGCGGTACATCTGGGCCGGGCGCTCAACAATCTGGGCCGCTACCGGGAAGCGCTTAAATGGTTCAATAAGGCAGCGGACAAGGGTAAAAAAGACCCGCTGTGGCATTTCCGTGTCGGCTACGCCCACTATTATCTGGACGAGTACGATCAGGCGATCAAGGCGTTCAAGAGGGCGAATAAGCTGGACCCTGAGGATCAGGATACCCTCGAATTCCTGGAATGGAGCCGCAGTGAGAAGGCGGCGCTGGCCGCTGCGGACGAGGATAGCGAGGATGCAGAAGAAGCTTCCGAAGCGGATTCCGCCGCAGATGCTGATTCAGATGCCAGTCCCGATGAAGATTCGGATGCGGCAAAAGAGACTAAGCACTAGGGCTTGACGGCCGGTCTGGCCGAAGCTTACAATGAAAGTCAATCTTATCAAAGAGGTGAAATGGATGCCATTCCGTACCGTCGCAAGGAACTAGTTATCGGGCTGGGTAGAACGCGTACCAGCCACCAAGGGGGAGGTCTGTCCTCTTGGTCACAGCTAACTGGATTCTTGAACGGTGCCTGGAAGGTCATTCTATGTGAGCCGGGACACTGAGTTATTCCGCTTGAAGACTATACTGCCGGGGCAGGAGTCTTTGGCGCGGGGTGCGAGGAGAGTTCCCGGCTTTTTGCCATACTCTTATGTATAAGATTGGAGATTATTATCATGTTAAAGAAATGTCTTGTCCACCTCAGAGGGTGGGCCGCTCTGTATATAGTTCTCGGCTGTGCCATTCAGCTCTTAAGCAGTCTGGGTATTGTTGTCTTTCAGCGTATTCTGGATCAGGCGGTGGCGGGAACAGGCTTCCGTGAAATCCTATATGGGGTTGTCCTCTACGGGCTGCTGCTCGGCCTGAATGTCCTGCTGAATTATGCGGATGAATATCCCAGCGCCTATCTATCGAACAGCATCACGGAAAGACTGAAGATTATGGCCTTGTCCAAAATCTCCAGAATGGATTATTCCGCCTATCAGAACATGGGCACAGGCCAGATGATCAAGGTGATTGAGAACGGCGCGGCGGCCGGGAACAGCATTCTGTTCTCTTTTATCCTGAAGACGCTGCATGAGCTGCTGCCCACCATTCTCTTCAGCCTGCTCTTCATCAGCTACTATGACCTCAGAATCATGCTGGTGATTGCGGGCGGGTACGTGGTCATCTTCCTGTTAACGAATGTTCTGCTGAAAGTTCTCTACCGGATCAAGGAATCGGTGCTTATGCAGCAGGAGGCCATGTCCCGGTATGGGGTCCGCGGCTTCATGGAGCTGGTCGTCTTCCGCACCAACAAGAAGTACGCGCAGGAAATCGGCAGACTGAACAAGGCGGCACAGCAGATCATCAGGCAGAGTGCGAAGCTGCAGATGATTCATGAATCCTTCTTCGCCTTATTCGAATTATTCATTACGGTCATTAAGGTGATTGTGCTGTTGTACGGCGTGAAGAATGTGGTCTCCGGGCAGGCTTCTATCGGGGTCATGGTCGCGCTGTTCATGTTCATTGAGAAAATCTATACGCCAATCGCCATCTTCAACGTATTATTCGTCGGCTATAAGCTGAACCGGGTGACCTATCAGCGGTTCGAGGCATTCCTGAATGCCCCGGAGGACCGGAATCTGGAACAGGGCAAGGCGCTTGCGCAGCTACAGGGCAGCATCGAATTCAAGGACGTATCGTTCAGCTACGGAGAGGTGCAGGTGCTGGACCGGCTGTCCTTCTCAGTTGCGCCCGGAACCTCAGTGGCTCTGGTCGGCTTAAGCGGCAGCGGCAAGTCAACGGTCATTAAGCTGATTACGGGCCTGCTCAAAAAAAACGGCGGCCAGCTGCTGGTAGACGGCACGGATATCGATGAGCTGCGTCTGGACAGCTACTATGATCACATCTCTTACCTATCGCAGGACAGTCCGATCTTCGACACCACTATCCGGGGCAACATGGTGTTTGAGCAGCAGGTGCCGGATGAAGAGCTGTATGCGGTGCTGGACAAGGTTCACCTGAAGGAGAAGGTACTGGAGCTGCCGGAGAAGCTGGAGACGCGGGTTGGGGAGCGGGGGCTGAAGCTGTCGGGCGGGGAGCGGCAGCGGCTGGCTTTTGCCCGGGCGATCCTGCAAAAGCGGAATCTGATCATCCTCGATGAGCCGGTATCGGCCCTGGATAATATTACGGAGCGCAGCCTGATGGAGACGGTGTTCGCGGAGTTCAGGCATAAGACGGTCATTATTATCGCGCACCGGCTGAATTTCATCAGCGGCGTGGACCAGATTCTGGTCATGGAGCAAGGCAGGCTGGCGGGGGAAGGGGATTTCGATTCCCTGCTCCGGGACTGCCCGTCCTTCAGTACGCTGTGGAATAACGGCAGGGGGCAAACGGATTAAACTATCTTTTACCTTGTGGACTATCCTGTGCCTGAACTATGCTGGGTGGCAGATAGAACTTGAAGGTGAGGCTATGTGTATTATGAATCTGGCATTGTCCAGGATGAAGCTCGAAACGGAGCGGTTAATCATTCGTCCCTATATGGAAAGTGATCTGATGGCTTCGTTCGAGCTGATGCAGAACCCGGAGGTGCTGGCCTTCATGCATATGGAGGTCATGCCGCTGCATGAGTACGAGGGGATGTTCCGCTGGCTGATGTTCAGCTATCATACGCCGTTCGAGCTGCCGTTCAAGTATTCATTCGCCATCTGCCATAAGGCGACCGGCCAGCTGATCGGCTGGTGCGGGGTCGGCGTGCTGGAGTTCAGGGCGCCGGATGCGGAGCTGTATTATCTGATCGGGCGTGAACACTGGGGCCGGGGCTATGCTACCGAAGCTGCTGCGGCGATGGCGGACTATGCCTTCGGTGTAATCGGACTGGAGCAGTTATACGCCAAGGCAGATCCGCTCAATACCGCATCGCTCGGGGTAATCCAGAAGCTGGGCTTCCGGATGGAGCAGGAGCTGGCCGGATTGACTGGCGATTATGAGGACTGCAACGGTGAGCTGCTGCATGTGCTGAGGAAGGAGCGGTTTGTGGAGCGGCTTCATGGCGGGAAATGACCATATGCTAAGGGAGCGGATGGGTGGGCGATAAGAGGTATGGGCGAGGACGGGCGGAAGATGATCGGAAGATCAAAGATGAGAGGTTAGAGATTAGGGATTAGAGGATTAGAGGATTAGATTAGCAATTAGAGCAGAGGTTACGGCTTTGTTAGCCGTATTGTAATAACAGGTGCCGTCCTTTTAGGATGGCACCTGTTAGGTATGGGCAGGACTCCGACCGTTGCTATATGCGGCATTGTAGCAGTTTTGTAGACTGATTGTATTTTCTGCAATAGAATTCGCAATTTGCTAAGCTAAATGATCGTCTGTTGTATTTTATACAATGGATTTCGTGAATTCTGCCCGGAAACCCTGATTTTTCTCGATTCTGCTGTACAGAGTACAACAGAATCAATTGTTTCTCTTAAGCCCCCTAATCAAAGTGGAGACCTTGACATGTAAGAGGTACACTAAGAAGAGGGAGTGGAGCCGATGAGAAGCAACAAGTTGTATGACGAACAGCGGATCAAAGTAGCCCAAGAAGCGATCAATGGAACCAAGGTTTCCTTCCTGGCCCGAAAGTATTCCGTCTCTCCCAGCACCATTGCCAATTGGGTGAAGTTCTACAAAGAACGATTTGGAGAAGAGGCCACTCCGTCCGTCCAAGAACGGATTGAAGATGCGGAGCGTGTCCAAGATCTGGAGACGAAGATGGAGACGGCCATTAAGTTATTGGGTGAAAAGGATCTGGAAATCGAACTGCTGCGTGAACTCTTAAAAAAAGCCAACCCCGCTTACAAGACAAACTCGAACTGGCCGACGAAGCGATAAAGCGGGGTTATTCGGCTACACTGGTTCTACGTATCGTGGAGGTTCAACCTTCCACCTATTATGCGCATAAAAAACGTTTCCTGGGGCTTTGGAGTGCCCCGGATGCGGTCGTGACTTCGGGTCGTCCGATCCCCGCCTATTCCCTCACTACCGGCGGTCTGCGGGTCAGTGACCTACAGATCGAGGAGTGGCTGAGTGAGCTGGTAGAGGGCGAGGAGAACGGCTATGGCTACCGGAACCTGGCGTATGCCCTATCGGTCCAGCAGGGCTTAATCCTCAACCACAAGAAGGCGTACCGGCTGTGCAAGAAGCTCGGATTGCTTCAGAAAAAGCCGGTGAGGAACCTAAAATACCCTCGACGTTTAGCGCGAAATCGAGTGGTCACCGGCCCCAACCAACTCTGGCAGATTGACATTAAATATGGATACATTCATGGCTACGACCGCTTCTTTTTTATCTTTGATATGATTGATGTGTTTGACCGCTGTATCGTCGGCTACCACGTGGGCGCGAGCTGTACAGCGAAGCAAGTCTGTGCCACGTTAAGGGAGGCGCTGGGCCGACGTTTACAGCCTGGAGATCCCTCACCGGTGATCCGTTCCGATAACGGCCCGCAATTCCTAAGCGACGTCTTTGGCGAGCTGTGTGCGGAAACGCAGCGTCCTCTGGAGCATGAGCGGATTCCTCCAAAAACGCCGAATATGAACGCCTACATTGAGTCGTTTCACAGTATTTTGGAGAGAGATTTGTACACGAAAAGGTACTTTGAAACGTTTGAAGAAGCCTATGAAGCGGTCGCAGTTTATATTAATTTTTACAACGAGCGCCGTTTTCATGGCAGTTTGCAGCGCATGAGCCCCAAGCAATACCACGCCGCATGGAAAGCAGGCAAGCTAAAACCGATAGAAATAAAGCTGTAAACAAGATCCTGCGAAAACACGAGTTTTTAGCAGAATGTCTCCATAATTAGGGGGCCGAACCGGTTTAACCCATTTCGGGGTCAGCTAATGTACAAAGTGCAACAGAAGTAGAATCCAGCCAGTTCTTAACCCGCACACAATTCAGGCTTAAGTGTGCCCTGTAAGACAACTTACATATGCGGATTAACTCTAACCTGTGCGCCTTTGCCGCTAGTCTGCAGGCCGGAGGCCTTGGTTCCGGCTTCCTTCAGATCGGCCACGAGCCGCTCCAGCACTGCCTTCGCAGCGGCGGCTTCCTTGGAGCCGGAGGACTTCACAACGAGCTGCACCGGCTTGCCGGAGCGCAGATGCTTGTCCGCCTGACGCAGCTTCGTGTCGTAGTCATGCTCTTCAATATGAGCGGTGAAGCGCAGCTCCTTCACCTTCTCCTGGCTGCTCCCGCTGCCTTGTTGCGGGCGGCTGGTACTGCCCTTGCGGGCAGCTTGCGCAGCCGCCTTGCCTTTGCCCTTGGCGACCAGGCTGCAGGGCGGCGGGCTGCTCATCAGCGAGGTGCAGACCAGGTCGACCCCTGCGGCTCTGGCTTTGGACAGCGCCTCGCTTCTGGATACGGTGCCGAGCTTCTCGCCCTTCAGCCCGGTCAGCTCGACCTCGGCTGCCTTAATCTGTTCATTAATCAGTACGGCCACGGAAATGATCCTCCCTTTTGCAGATATGATATAGCTATCATATATGGAAGCGGGCAGGGCTTCAATAACGGCTGCCGGATGCTCGCAGCAGTCAGGCCGGCAGGTTGAGACGACTGTGCAAAGCGGTTATACTCAGTGGACGCAGGTTTTTCAGCATGGAACCACTGGCACTACTATATTTTCTGTTGAATGGGGGATGGCAATTGAATGACACAGCTGACGATAAGCAGTTAATTCTGCTTATTGCACAGAAAGACTCGAATGCCCTCGAACTGCTCTATGACCGGTATGAACGGGTCATCTATAGCTTTGCTTACCAGATCGTGAAGGATTCGATGGCTGCTGAGGAGGTTATGCAGGAGCTGTTCCTGCGCCTGTGGAAGAATGCAGGGCAGATTGACTTCGGCAAGGGTAAGCTGCTCACCTGGATGTTCGCAGTGACCCGCAATCTGGCGATCGATTATCTCCGCAAGCGGGATGCCAGGCTGCCTCGTCAATCTGGCGATTCCGGGAATCTGGAGCAGGTTCAGGACCACAGCACGCTTACCGAAGATCTCGTTGAGCTGCAGATGGCGGGGGAACAGATCAGAGAGGCGCTGCTGGGATTAAGCCGCGACCAGCAGCAAGTAATGGATATGATCTATTATCAGGGCTATACCCAGCAGGAGGTAGCACAGCTTGCGGCTATCCCGCTGGGAACGGTCAAGGGAAGAGTCCGGCTGGCGATGAAGCAGCTTCACAAATCGTTACGGCACTGGGGAAGGAGGGATCATGCGCATGAGTGAACACAATGAGGAACTCTGTGAATTGGCCGAATTATATACGCTGGGCGCACTGACGGCAGAGGAAATGCAGCAATTCGCTGCCCATGCGGCAAAATGCACGGAATGCAGGGAGCTGGTAGAGGAATACCAGCAGGTACTTAACCATCTTCCGCTTGCCTCTGAGCCGGTAGACCCGCCCTCCGGTATGAAGGATCGCATCCTGTCACGGGTACTGGAGTCCGGGAATGCGGGTGCACCGGCAGCCCGAACGGAGACCAGCCTGAATATTCAGCCTGTTGCAGAGCGGGCTACGGATCGTGAGCCGGCGAAGACTCCTCAGGCAGAGCAGGGCTTGCCCCAGTTCAGCATCCCGGAGCCCAAGAGAACCCGCTTCAGAGGGTTCCTAAGCCTTGGACTGGCTGTTGCTGTGCTGCTCTTGGTGGTCTATACTGGCCAGCTGCGCGGAAATGTAGCGGAGCTGAAGCAGCAGCTGGCCTCCGGCACAGGACCGCTCCAGGGGCTTAAGGTGAATGAGGCGGTAGCGCTTAGCCCGGCAGGAGAGGGAATTACCGCCAAGGGCACAGCAACGATTGTCGCAGACCCTACCGGCACCCACCTTGTGCTTCAGGCAGAAGATCTGCCGGAGCTTACCGGCACCGAGGTCTATCAGGTATGGCTGATCAAAGGGGACTCGCCGGTAAATGCGGGCACCTTCATCTCACAGGGCGGAAACGGAGCACTGTATTATTCGTTTGACCCGAAGGCTTATGATACCATCGCCGTTACGCTGGAGCCGGATGGCGCGGGAGAGACCCCGCGCGGGAAGAAGATTCTCGCAGCGCCGATTAAGAAGGGGTAGCAGCGGTGTGGAGAGATAGCGGAATCTACCGCTATTCAAGCAGAACAGCCGGGAGGGATCCCGGCTGTTTTTGTGCAAATATAAGGTGTTATGTGAGCATAAGTGCACCTCATTTCAGCAGACGCGAGCCAAATGAGCCAATGAAGAGCATAAGTGCACCTGAATTCAGCGGACGCAGGCCAAATGAGCCAATGAAGTGTATAAGTGCACCTGATTTCAGCAGACGCGGGCCAAATGAGGCAATGAAGTGTATTAGTGCACCTCAATTCAACTGACGCGGGCCAAATGAGGCAATGAAGTGTATAAGTGCACCTGAATTCAGCGGACGCAGGCCAAATGAGCCAATGAAGTGTATAAGTGCACCTGATTTCAGCGGACGCGAGCCAAATGAGCCGATGAAGTGTATTAGTGCACCCGATTTCAGCGGACGCGAGCTAAATGTGCCAATGAAGTGTATAAGTGCACCTGAATTCAGCAGACGCGGGCCAAATGAGCCAATGAAGTGTATAAGTGCACCTCACCTCATTTTACCGGATGGTACCAGGAGCAGATGAACGAGAATGGTGAGGTTGCCTTACATTTATTGGAGTGGAATTATTTATTGCGCTGGATATCCTCAGTTCCGGGAGGGAATCCATGCGTTCTGCTGCGCCGGACTATCCATACCGAAAGGGCCAGCAAGACAAACAACGCCCATGGGAAGGATACAACGCCCGTTGTTTCGAGAAGAATTCCACCGGCTATACCGCCTCCGCCAATGGCCAGATTCCATGCGGTTACAAGCATGGATTGCGCTACATCTGCACTCTCTCCGCCAGCTGTAGCAATGGCTGTTTGCAGCAGCGTGGCTGCTCCCCCGAACGTTAAGCCCCATACAGCAGCTACTAGATAGATTACAACAGGCTTGCCGCTTCCAAGGCTGAGCAGAACAGATGCCAGCGCAAATGCAGTCAGGCTAATCAGAACCAGCAGCCTCAGATGACGATCAATCCACACGCCTGTTAACCAGATGCCAAGAAGCGCTGTAATCCCGAAAATAAGAAGCACCAGATCCACGCGCCCGGATAGTCCAGCCTGAGTAAGGTACGGTGCTATATAGGTGTACAGGATATTGTGGGCCAGTACCCAGGCCAGCACGACAAACAGGATCGGCCGCACTCCGGGGCTTGTAAACACCTTATTTAGCGGGAGACGCTTATCCGCAGCTTCTCCCGGATAGTCCGGCAGCTTCCAGAGTATCCAAAGGGTTAGCAGCAGAGCGAACAGCGACAAGACTCCAAAAATATTACGCCAGCCTGCAAGGTCACCCAAGAATGTTCCGGCAGGGACTCCGAGCGCCAGGGCCAGCGGTGTTCCCGCCATTGCAATAGCCATTGCCCGTCCCTTAAGCTGCTCCGGTACCATGCGCCGTGCATAGCCTGCGATCATTCCCCACAGGACACCCGCGCACACACCCGCGAAGAAACGGGCCGCAAGGGTCAGAGGATAACTCGAAGATACGGCAGTAACGGTATTGAATACGAGGAAGCCAAGGATGCATAGTAACAGCAGAGGTCTCCGCCTCCAGCCGCGTGTTACTGTGGTCAATGGAATGGCGGCGAGTAACGAGCCCAGGGCATAGAGGGTAACAAGCTGACCTGCCATGGCCTCCGTTACTCCAAGACCCGTACTGATCTGAAGGAGGAGCCCGGCGGGAATCGTCTCCGTCAGAATACAGATAAACCCGGTCATTGCCAGAGCAATCAATCCAGCCCAGGGAAGACGCTCTGGAACAGGGGGAGTGGGGCTTTGCTGCGGAGAAGCAATTGTGCCGCTGCTCATCGCAATGGTCTTATTGGTGTTGTTCATGACGGGTCCAATCTGCCGTAGATGGCATTGCACAGGTCAACCGTGAACGGACCCGACATGCCCTCCAGTGCGGTATTGGTGAAGGCTACCACGCTTAGCCGCTGCTTGACATCGACGAACCACGAATGGCCATAGGTGCCGCCCATGCGCCAAGTGCCAAGGGACTCCGCAGTGTTGGCGGCAACAGGATCTTTAAGGACGGTCATCCCGAGGCCGAAACCCCGTCCCGGCCAGAAGGGCATGGGCAGATCGCCAATCTGGTTGGCCGTCATTTCGCGGACCAGAGACTCCGGCAATAGCGGCGCACCGCCTTTGCGCAACGTCTCCAGCAGCTGCAGGAAGTCTCCCGCACTGCCGACCATCCCGGCTCCCCCGGATGGATAGGCAGTGCTGTCTAACGCCCGGTCCGGGGCAAGGTGGAAGCCTGCCGTTCCTTCTACAAAGGCCAATCTGTCCGGATTCTCCATTAGCCGCAGTCCGGGAACATCATCGGCATAAGCTGAGGCCAGGCGCTGCGGGTCCACGGCAACGAAGCTGGTATCCGTCAGATCGAGGGGGCGAGTAATAAGTGAGCGGACCGTTTCACTGAGCGTCTTTCCGCTAACGTTAGCAATCACTGCTCCCAGCACATCTGTTGCGATAGAATATCTCCACTGGGTGCCAGGATGATAGAGAAGCGGAACAGACGCGAGCCGCTTCAGGTTCTCTTCAAGCGTGATACCGGACTGATCCATGCCATCGGATACGCCAGCCTGCTCATAGGAACCGCCTTCTTCCTGAAAGAAGCGGTAGGTCAGACCGGCGGTATGTGTCATTAAGTGACGGACTGTCATTGCTGGAGTCTCTCCGTTCTCAAGCCGTGGCTGAAAGCCCGGCAGCCACCGGTCTACACGGTCATCCAGCTTCAGGCGTCCTTGGGCCACCAGAATCAGAGCAGCCGTAGAAGTATACGGTTTGGATACCGAGGCGAGCCGGAACAAGGCGTCCTCCCGCATAGGCTGGTCTAGCTCGCGGCTCGCATAACCAGCAGCACGGCTATAGATGAGCTGCCCGTCTAATGCTACCTTTATGACAACACCTGCCAGGCGCTTGTCTGTTAATGTCTTGTCAATGACCTTGTTGATGCGTTCCGGGAGACGGTTAGGGTTCATGGTGTTCGAATAGAGCATACTCAACATCCTTTCGCTACAGTTAAAGCAGTAACTATTTCTGCTTTACTATTGTAAGTTAAGTATATAAAATAAATTAACTTGAATACATGAGCCATTAAAGTTAAAATCCGTCTCATACATTTAAAGTTAAGGGATTTCAAATAAATAATCTTAAAATTAAAGGAGAGGTCAACAATGGACTCTATTGATAAGCAAATTCTGTTCCATCTGCAAAATCAGGCGAGAATCTCTATGACAGAGCTGGGGAAGAACGTAGGTCTGTCTCAGCCAGCAGTAACGGAAAGAGTTAAGCATATGGAGGAAAGCGGGGTGATCAAGGAGTACCGGACGATTATCTCGCCGGAGAAGATCGGGAAGCAGGCGGCAGCTTATATCCTTTTCCACTCCAGAGAGTGTCATGCTTTTGTGGACTTCTGCCGTGCCCATCCCGATGTCGTAGAGTGCTACCGCATCAGCGGAGAACACAATTATCTGTTAAAAGTCATGTCCGACTCTACACAGGGTCTTGAGGAGTTTGGGAATCAGTGTGATAAATACGGGAATTATACGATTCTGATCGTTATGTCATCGCCAATAGATCATAAGAATCTCCTTCCTTCGCTGGAAGAAGTAGGTGAAAATCTGCTTAAATAGAGATAAGCAATCCTAATAATATTCCTTGACGGGAATATTCCTGATAAGCTATATTGAGAATGTACCCAGATACTAAAAGGCTGAATAAAAGGAATATGGAAATGATGGACACAACGACATTTAGCGCACTTGCTGAGCCTACCCGCCTGCGGATGGTTGAGATCCTGAAGGACGGGCCTATGAGCGTAGGCGATATCGCCGAGCGGCTCGCGCTCCGTCAGCCTCAGGCCTCGAAGCATTTGCGTGTGCTGCTGGAAGCCGGACTGGTTGAGGTGGAAGCGGCGGCTAACCGCCGGAACTACAGGCTGCGTACGGAGCCGCTGGAGGCTATGGATGCCTGGCTGGAAGCTTACCGCAAGCTGTGGAATGAACGCTTCGACAATCTGGATGACTATCTGCGGCAGCTGCAGTCCGAAGACAAATGAATGACTATCAGGAGGGATTAGGAATGTCTGGCACAATGATTTCCCGGGTAGAAGGTCTTGAGCTGGTTCTGGAACGTGTATTCAATGCCCCGCGTGAGCTGGTATTCAAAGTATTCTCTGAGGCAGAGCATCTGAAGCAGTGGTGGGGCCCGCGCGGCTGGATTGTTCCCTTCTGCACTGTTGATTTTCGTCCGGGCGGCATCTGGCATTATTGTATGAAGTGTGTGGATGAGAAGCAGGGGGAATTCTTCGGAATGGAATCCTGGGGCAAGGGCGTCTACCATGAGATTGTCGATGGCGAGAGATTCGACTATACCGATTACTTCTCCGATGCCGAAGGCAATGAGACGGAAGGGATGCCGTCCACACTGGTCAGTATGAGGTTCGAAGAGGTTGAGGGCGGGACGAAGCTGGTCAGCCGGTCGAAGTATGATTCGGAGGAAGCGCTTAAGACGGTCATGGATATGGGGATGGAGCAAGGGATCACCGAAACCTGGGACCGGCTCGAAGAGCACCTGCAATCCATTCAGTAACTTGAAGGAATATAGGCTGAACGTTCATAGAGAGGTTGTCTTGATGCCGGGTGTCCGGCCGAGGCGGCCTCTTTTTGAGATGGACCGTTATAGGGTTCACCTTAAAAGAAGGCGTAGCCGTTTCTACTTGTGCTTTTCCGGTGAATGGGTAATAGCGAGTATACTGACAATAAGCAGTCCTTCGGAATAGGGGACAGGCTTGTTTTGCAGTGTCCAATTAGGGGGGCCAAAGGCATGGATGAGGCGTTGCTGGAACAGGTGAAGCGTTGGCATGATGAAGATGAATATCAGCAGATTGTTGACCGTATTCTGGAGATTCCGCCGGATGCAAGAGATTATGAGTGTATCGGCCAATTAGGCAGAGCTTACAATAACCTGGGTGAATACGGGGAGGCGCTGGACCACCTGCTCAGGATCTCCAAGGAGGGCGGGGATGATCCGCTGTGGCAATTCCGCATAGGGTATTCCTACTATCACCTGAAGCAGTATGAGCAGGCTATTCATGCGTTTGAACGTGCGGAGGCGCTGGAGCCGGGAGACGGGGATACTGCGAGAATGCTGGAGTGGAGCCGGGAAGGCGCACGGCGTGAGATAAGAGAGCAGGCAAGACGCACCGAAGAGCTGGAGGCCTTGAAGGTGAATAGAGAGGGTGGCGGTAGAGACCTTGGTGCATTCCTCGACTACTGCGCGGATTTCTGGGAGGACAGTGATTATGCCTTGAAGGAGTATGTGTCCCCGCTGCCCAGTGACGAGCTGATTGCCTCTGTGGAGCAGGAACTGGGTTATAAGCTGCCGGCCTCTTACATCTCCATGATGAAGCAGCATAACGGCGGGATTCCGCTCAATACGTGTTTTCCGGTGAATGAACCCACTTCCTGGTCTGAAGATCATGTTGCAATATCCGGAATTGCCGGGATCGGCCGTGACAAAAGCTATTCCCTCTGCGGGGAGCTGGGCAGCCGCTTCATGATTGAGGAGTGGGGCTACCCCGATATCGGCGTGGTTTTCGGTGACTGTCCTTCCGCAGGACATGATGTCATTATGCTGGATTACCGTCACTGCGGCCCGGAAGGGGAACCTGAGGTGATTCATGTGGACCAGGAGAGCAACTATGAGATTACGTTCCTGGCCCCGGACTATGAGACCTTCATTCGCGGGCTGGTGAACGAGGAGGTCTATGATACCTCGGAGGAGGATAAGCAGGAGGATCTGCAGAAGGTAGCGTCCGCGCCGTTCTCTCCGCTGCTTCAGGAGCTGTGCGATAAGGTTACGGAAGTGGACGGTATAGAAGGGATTATCCGCAAGATCTGCACCGCCATCGTAGAGGAGAAGGGCCATTTCTCTCTTCACGCGGACGAACGCTCCACCTTGATGTATGATCTCCAGTTCTGGCTCTATACCAGCGCTTACCCGAATACGAGCCGTGACCAGTATCTTGAGGTGTATTCCAAAATGATCGCGTTCGGCGGTGAATTCAGCACAGGCGGATATGCCCCGGGCTTCATCTCGGACTGGCTGGATGATCAGGTCCGGCAGGGAATGATCGTGGAGACGGAGGGGGCGCTCCGGTTCACGGATGAGGCGAAGGAACAATTGCTGAAGAAGCTGAAGCAGGCAGAAATAGCGGATGCTGTGGACCTGAAGCCTTTCATTATAGTAGAGCAGGATAACGGGAAGTCGGTAATCCTGAACGCCGGCAGCTACAAGGCCGAGGTTTTTGCAGCGCGGGAAGAGGAAGGCTTCGAGGGCAACGGGTATGATTGGGGCTCGCTGGCAGCGGTATTCTTGGTGGAAAAGATGCCTGAGATGGCAGGCATAATCCACTTTGACCCGGAGGCGGGTATGTTCTGCGCCTATTCTTCCGACGGTGATGCACTTGTCGCCTTCGCGGCTGCCTTCAAGCAGGCTTGTGAGGATGACGCGCTCATCCGCGATCTGTTCTCACGTGCGGAGCTGGATTAGACTAGGAACTTTTTGGATTTTTTTGCGTCTCTACTATAAAGGAATGTAAAATTCAGGAGGTTGTGATGATGAGGAAGTTACTCCTAGGTTCGTCTGTTATTCTATGTGCTGCGCTGCTGGCACCGGTAGCGCATACGGCATCCGCAGCGGGTCCGACTCCAAAAGGAACACAAGTAGTTGTGAATAATAACGATTTAGATACCAAAGATATTCTTAATAAGAACAATCAGGTGTTTTTTAGCCTGACTTCACTCCAAAGCTTGGGCGGGTTAACGTTTGCCTGGAATAATACGACTAAGCAGGTAACGGTGAAGGGGAGCGGCACCAGCCTGCAGTTGACCATAAATAATAGAACAGCACTGAAAAATGGAGCCTCTGTGTCCTTAAGCGCTGCTCCATTTATTCATAATGGAAAGACCATGATTCCTTTACGTTTTGTTGCCGAAGCTCTGGACGGTTCCGTAACTTGGAATCCCAACACCCAAACGGCATTTGTGTCAAAACCAGGCGCGAAATTGTTGGCTGATCTGAAGAGCAGCGAGTTAAGCACGGCAAGGAATGCTGCGATTAATCTTCCCAGAGTGTCACAGCTCACGGAGGACTTTGAACCCTCTGTGGAAACCGCCAGTCTCCAATATTATTTTCCGGCAAAGACCAAAGACCGGTTCATCGAGGTCAATAATAATGTAATTCGTTATTATCAATTGACGAAGAACACAGCTTACCTTAAGTGGCAAGCTCTCACTGGTGACAAGGCCGGCAAGCAAGATAACCTGTATTTCATCAACCGCTCCCTTACGCAGGAGAATGGTTCCTTACCGGATTTTACAGCTACGACCTTCGCAAGCTTTCGCTGGATGCCTCATATCACTTCCACGGGGTATGGTTTGATGAATAAGGAGAATTGGAATGAGGTTATTTATAAAGAAGCCGAAGTGCCTCAACCTAAGCTGAAGGAAAATTATATTATTGTGGATATTCCAGAGGAACAATAATGGGTGATCGTATGTGACTGTCCTGAGGTTTTCCGGTAAATTC
This sequence comes from Paenibacillus sp. FSL H8-0332, assembly GCF_037963835.1. NCBI lineage: Bacteria > Bacillati > Bacillota > Bacilli > Caryophanales > Paenibacillaceae > Paenibacillus > Paenibacillus sp. FSL H8-0332. The sequence goes on along the minus strand of NZ_CP150145.1, from coordinate 6,903,662 downwards.
ATGGGATCACCTCAGGTATGTTTAATCCTCAAAAGCTCTCCGTACCTCTCTGACAATCTTATTCAAAGTACTTATTTGCTTAACGCTTAACTCACTAACCACGACTGCATATTCATCAATGGCTCCCCGCTGCGCGGCTTCGACCTCATTAAGATCATCCATATTTTGAAACAATTCCAACGGCTGAATGTTCAAAGCGGCAACTATCTTCTCCAGTGTATCAATCGAAAAATTCCGTTCACCGCGTTCTACGGCTCCTATGTATGCATCATCCAAGTTGGATAATTCCGCTAGCTGTTGTTGGGTAAGCCCTTTTGCTTTTCTTATTGCCCGAATTCTGTCTCCGACTGCATTCCGTAAGTCTGTCATAGTTATCACCTCTCCTAAAGGGTAGGAGAGTATAGGCGTAAATAGCAGGGCCATAAAGGCGGTATAATATATTGATAATACTACTTTATAGTAGTATATTTGATTTATTGTACTATATTCTTACACGATAGATAAAGAAAAAGGAGGCCCCATCCATGCGCCCTTCCATTCTGAAATTACTTAATCCGGACATTATCGTTGAAATGCTGGAAATGGCATACCGCTTAGAGGATTGGGACAAGATGCTGAACACGGCGGGTATTCTTTACAGTTTCGCGCAGTGTATCTATGAGGAGCGGCAGTATCACAAGGCTAAAGGGCTTCCGGTACCACTTGTGGATACGCAGCGTCCGCTTGTGTATTACTTCGGGTTCAGTCATCTGATGCAGGGCATTGCCTATCAGAAACAGCAGAAGTATGACGAGGCAAGAGAGACGATATACTGCTATGCCGAGCTTGGCTGGATGGAGGAGTTAGGGGGAGAAGGGGAGGAGATTGCCGAGGAATTCAGGTATTTGGCCCGTGCCAACCTGTATATCGTGGAGATTTTGTCCGGCAGGATGGAGTTTCTGGAGGGGTATACCCAGTTCTTGCAGGATAATCCTGAAGAGCTGTTGCCGGGATTAGGGACTATTGTGCAGGCTGCGGTGCATTATAGGCTGGATGTGGACGATCTGCTGCATAGGTTCGCGGAGCAGAGTGCCGGATTTGGGGACTATGAAGATGCAGATAATCTCTCGCATTATTTCAGCTATTGTTATCATTTGGCTCTATATCATAGACGGGCAGGCAGACTGCAGGAGGGGCTGGACTGGACAATGCAATCTTTAAGGCTGGCCCACCAGTCCAGGCATGACGGGAATTTCAAGCGCTGTCTGGCGTTGTTCGAAGCACTGCGGGAAGGGCTGACAGACGAACAGGCCGGGGGATATCATGGATTGTTACAGGAGTGCCTTGGTCAAATTGTTTGAGTGCATGTGGAGTTAGGTTCAAATCTTGTTCTTCTTCCGTAAAAGAAAGATCAATCCGCCAATCAAGAATCCGCTTATCACTCCTGCTAAGACAGATTTGAGAATGCTGAGTACAATATCTATGGATGTGTCGTCAGGTGTTGCAGTCAGATTCACAATGAATAGCAGACTGAACAGAATAGATGTGATTAGAAAAGTTTTTGAGGCAAGGAATCGTTTCATGGTTCTCCTCCGTTCACCTTCAATTCTACCATAATTATCCTGCTAAAAACCAGACGAGCGGATATCCGGCTTCTTCAGTTATACTGGCCGTATCCCAGACAGCAAGGAGACAAGACTGTGAAAGACAGAGAAATACTCAAGCTTGTGGGGGCGAGAATACGGATTCTTCGCAAGGAAAAGGGGTTTTCGCAGGAATCCCTTGGGGAGAAGGGTGGATTTCATTTTTCCTATATAGGGCAAATCGAACGGGGCGAAAAGAATGTATCGCTATTGAATTTATCCAAAATTGCTGAGACCTTAGGCGTTAATCTGATTCAGCTCTTTGCTTATGTAGAGGAAAAAATGGAGTTCACTGAACAGGAGAATAACATTCAAGAAATTGTGGAGATGCTTCGTGAGTCCAACAGCGATAAGGTTCTGTTAGCTAAAAATGTGTTGAGAGAAATTTTAAAGGGGGGTTCTTCTATATAAAGGGCACTAAAGAAATAAACAAAAAGCAAAAGAAGCGGAGGGGAAATTTGGAACTGTAGGAGCGGTAGCGACCGCTTTGTCACCGGATTTCCACCGCAAAGAGCGGTATTAATCAAGAAATCTGGGGACAACAGCGGCCGGAAGTCCAAATGTTCACTGCAGTGACGACGAAGCTTCAAGTTCAAGACTTTTAAATGCGTCTTATATACATAACTTGTGTTTCAAACATATATCTCGAACGACAAGGAGACAAGAACCAGGATGGGCGAAATCATTAGACATGATGTGAACGAGGAGTATGCGTACTCGGGGTTTGTGGAAGCGGGGGATTTTGTTTTCCTAAACTTCTGTGTGGGCAATGTGGGCGGAACAGTGGAAGAGCAGGTGGAAGGTGCACTGAATCATATGAGTGATCGTCTGGGACAGGTGGGTCTTAAGCTTGCGGATGTGGTGAAGGTCGATATTATGCTGCGGGATGTGTGGGATATTCCAGTCATGGAAGAGGTGTTCAAGCGCAGATTCCAGGGCAACTATCCGGCACGGAAAACCATCTCTACCGAATTTGCGCATGTTGGCGGCCCGGGTGGACTGAAGGTCCAGATCGACGGTGTGGCGTATCGTTCACGCGCATAGCGTCTGGAGTCAGGGACCTGAATCCCTCCATTCTCCAGCAACAGCAGCAGCCCCTCCTGCCGGAGAGGGCTGCTGTTTGGACTGCCTCAAACCCGGCAGCAGAGTGGATTAATGTAACAATCTTACGGCTTCAAAAGCACCCGGTGAACTCCCTGGCTGCCGCCTGGTGCGGTTCCGAGATATAAGTACTCCCCGTGGCTTACGGCAGTGGTGATGCCATACAAGCTTCCTTCCGGATCATGCCAGCTGTTCACCAGCTCTCCTTCGGGTCCGTATTCTGCGACTAGTCCGTGCTTCACCGGGGCACTTGCTCCATTCAACAGGGACTGCGGAACTTTGGACATCGTTGCTGCTACCCAGGGGTGACTATGCATGTAATCGGCAAAAGCCAGACGGGTCGTGAATACCCCTACCCAGAAGTGTCCCTGAGCATCCCGGGTGATATTGTCCGGGAACCCTGCCAGATTCTCCGCAAAAATATCAGAGGTGCCTTGCTTGGGCCCCTTCAGCCAATACCGGGTCAGCTGGTAATGGTACGATTCAGCAACAAGCACGAAATCTTCATCGGCAGACAATGCGACTCCGTTGGCAAAATACAAATCCTTCAGCAGAACGGTTGTCTGCTTGGTCTGCGGATCATATTTCAACAATCGTCCATGCGGTTTGTTCTCGGCGATCTCTTTGAACATGACCTTGCCATAGTTAGAGGTATCGGAGAAATAGATGGATCCGTCTTGCGCGATGTCCAGCTCATTCGCCAGATAGATCGGTCCTCCATCTACTTCAGTGGCCAACACTTCAATCTTTCCATCCTTGTCAATCGACAGCAGCCCCTTCTGAATATCCGCCACAATCAAATTTCCGTCCGCATCGAATTTCAGCCCGTTAGGTGTTCCCTGGGTATCGGCGAACACTTCTGCCGGCTGCGCCTTGCCTTCCGCATCGAAGGCCACCCGGTAGATTGTGCCGTCAGAGTCGCCTGTATACAGCCGCCCCGCAGCATCAAAAGTGATAAATTCCGGGAACTTCGCGCGGTCTGTCACAAGCTCTGCGGAGCTAAGCTTAGTGTTCTCTTTCCAGGGACCCTCCGTCTCAAAAGAAGGGGCGGCAGGTGCAGACCATACAGCGGGCTCCACCGGGGCAGGCATCAGCAGGAATCCGGCTATTCCCAGCACAATGACCCCGAGCAGGACCAAGCTCCATCTGCGGATGTGTTGACCGGTGGAACGTTTACGTGGATTGGTTACTGTGGACATTATAGATCCTCCTTAGAGTGTGTGGGGCGAAGCATACCGCCAACCAGCCGCAGACCTTGTCTGCGGGTCATGAACCGGGTAATCTGGGCACTCAGGTAGTTGCGGAGTCCCGGAACAACGTACTGTTTCCCTCTGGCCATAGCGCGCAGGGTAAGGGCTACTACCCGCTCCGGCGAATCCTTCGCGCCGCCGACAGAGGCGTCCTCTGTACCCACCACGTTGAAGAAATTAGTCTCCGTGGAGCCTGGACACAGGGCGAAGAATTGGACGCCGCGATTACGATTCTCCCACCACAGCGCGTCGGTAAAGGACAAGACGAAGGCCTTGGTCGCCCCGTAGACGGCCATATAAGGCAGCGGCTGAAAGCCTGCGGTAGAAGATACATTGATCACCGCGCCCGCCCCTCTGTGGAGCATGCCGGGAAGGAATAAATGAGTCATATCGACTACAGCAGTGACGTTGAGCATCACTTCTTCATGCTGGCGTTCGCCGGAGATCTCCTCGAACAGGCCGTGGGTGGCAAAGCCCGCATTGTTAACCAGCAGATCTATACTCAGGCCAAGCTGCTGGCATTGACGGTACAGCTCTCCGGCAGCGCCTTCGAGCGATAGATCCAGGGGAATAACCCGGCACTGGACTCCATGGCTGCGCGTTAACTCGGCGGCGAGCGCCTCAAGTTTGCTTTTGGTTCTAGCTACCAGCACCAGATGACTGCCTTCCTTGGCTAACTGTCTTGCGAACTGTTCCCCGATTCCCGAAGAGGCTCCGGTGATCAACGACCATTTTCCTTTAATATTCATAAGTTCTACTCCTTCTGGTACAATGTTTTGTTTTGGTAACATTGTTTCCTATGTGAATCATAGTAACCAAAAGGACGCGCCTGTGTCAACTCCTTTTTTTTCAGCGCGAGGGTTCAATTGACAACCTATGTTCAAATGTTTAGAATTCCTGTTAGAACCCGGCAACTCTGTTGCTGGTCCATAACATGATAACCGAATGAAGGTGATTCTTATCAGTAGCAAAGACAAACCTGTACCCTCCACGGAGCGGGTATTAAAAACATATCAGGAAGCCCGTCTGCAAAATACGGAGAATCTCCGTAAGCTTGTGGTGGATGCGGCCGCTGCGATTCTGCAGGAAGAGGGGCCGGAGGCCGTCACTGTGCGCAGAGTATCGCAAAGAATGGGCTGTTCCACCAAGATCATTTACAGTTTGTTTGTCAATAAAGAGGGTCTGGCCCAGCAATTGTATCTGGAGGGCTGCAAGCTGCTGGCCCAGCGCTTCGAAGAGGTGCCGCCGTCGCCAGATCTGCTGCAGCATCTGCTGGATCTGGGCGAAGCGTTCTGGCAGTTCGGACAGGACTATACTAGCTACTATAAGCTGATGTTCGGAGGGGCTTTTGCCGAGTTCAAGCCGGATGCGGAGAGTATGCAGGGGACGATGACCGCCATACACCGCCTGCTGGTTCTAATCAGCACTGCCCAGGAGCAAGGACAGATCTCGGATCAGGAAGAGACCGGGACCCTCGTCAGCACCATATGGGCATCGCTGCACGGTGTAATCCACCTGTATATGGGCGGGTTCCTGGGTGATGTGGAGGCGGCCCATACCATATACAGACAAACAATGAGGCTGCTGTCCGAGTCCTTGTTTGCCGCATCCAAGCCAGAGTAGAGGAGCGTACAAGGGATGATTGCACTAATCTTGGCTGCGGGATATGCCACCCGCCTCTATCCGTTAACCCGGGATACCCCCAAGCCGCTGCTGCCTGTTCAGGGGAGCCGGACGATCCTGGATCTGCTGGCCGCCCGGCTGGAGGTGCTGGAGGAGATTTCAGAGATTCTCATTGTGACGAATGACCGCTTTTTTCATGCTTTTGAACAGTGGCAGCAGCAGTATCAGGGCTTGAAGCCGGTTCGGGTACTGAACGATGGCACTTCTTCTCCTGAGGGCCGGTTAGGCGCGATTGGCGATATCCAGTTTGTGCTGGAGCGGGAACAGCCGCAGGAGGATCTGCTGGTTCTGGCAGGCGATAATGTGCTGGGATTCGGCCTTGCGGGGTACTTGGAGTATTTTCATCAGGTGGGTACCGACTGTATTCTTGTCCGTAAGGTGGATGATCCGGCTGAGCTTCGCAGTATCGGTGTGGCGGAGCTGGATGCGCAGATGCGGGTCCTGTCGCTGGAGGAGAAGCCGCAGGAGCCCCGCTCGAACATAGGCGTATTCGCTCTCTATATCTATAAGCGGTCCACGCTGCCGCTGTTCTCCCGTTATCTGGCCGAAGGGGGCAACCCGGACGCGCCGAGTTATTTCCCCGAGTGGCTGCATTCCCGTCAGGAGATGCGGGCCTATTATACGGAGGGGACGATTGATGATGTCGGCACCCCGGAGGCCTACGCAGAGATGCGGGTCAGGCTGGGGGAACAGGCAGAGTGATCTGGGTTAATAATCAAAAAAACGCACGGATACAGAGAGAATTTCTCAATCCCGTGCGTTTTATTTGAAGAGCAAGGGTAGTAGAGCAGTTCTTGGAGATTATCTATGATTCAGTACAATTGGGCCGCCGCCTCTGGAGTAAAGGCTTGAATTTCCTCCAACCTGCCTTCACGGATTTTCTTCGCCCATGCCGGATCACCCAGAAGTGCGCGTCCAACCGCTACCAGATCGAACTCCTGGTGGTCCAGCCGCTTCAGCAGCTCCTCCATCCCTTGATGGTCTGCATCCCCGCCTTCAGCGGGATCATTGTCCATGCCTAAGGAACCAACGGCAATCGTCGTCTTCCCGGTAAGCTTCTTCACCCATCCGGCAAGACCCAGCTCCGAGCCCGCGAATTCCGGGTCCCAGAACCTGCGGGTCGAGATGTGGAAAATATCCACCCCTGCCTGTACCAGCACATCCAGGAATTGCTCCAGCTGCTCCGGTGTATCCACCAGCTTCGCCGTGTAATCCGCCATCTTCCACTGGGACAACCGGATGGAAATCGGATAATCCGGTCCGACTACAGCGCGGACGGCCTGGACAACTTCGGCTGCAAACCGGGTACGCTTCAGGAAATCGCCGCCATAGCGGTCCGTCCGCTGATTGGTTATTTCCCAGAAGAACTGGTCAATCAACAAGCCGTGACCGCCGGAGAGCTCTATTCCGTCGAAGCCAGCTTGCTGTGCATTCACTGCCGCATCGGCATAGGCCTGAATGACCCCGGCAATTTCTTCTTCTGTCATCGGCCCGCTTATCTTGTTCCCCTGCATGTCGAGTCCTGATGGCCCGATTGATGGTGCATCCGGGTGAGGCTGGGAACCCATGGGCCGAATCATTCCCATATGTGACAACTGCGGAAAAATGATACCGCCGGCCTCATGAACCTGTCTGACGACTTCACGCCAGCCGTTCAGAGCGGCTTCACCAAAGAGATTAGCCAGTCCCGGATCACTGCTTGCTGCCGGATGGTCAATCATACCCACGGTGATGATTAGCCCCACCCCATTCTCAGCACGGCGGCGGTAATACGCTGCCATATCCTCACCCGGTACTCCCTCCGGTGAAAAAGCACGCGCCATCGGTGACATTACAATCCGGTTGGGTATAGTTAATTGTTGAACCGTGTACGGTTCAAATAAGGTCTCCAGTGAATGGATTTGCTCCTGTTGTTTAGCCATGGTTAACGCCTCCTGTAGGTTGAATGATTATTCTCAAAGCGGGGTATGAATGCAATAGTAACAAGCTCCAATCCTCCCTTCAACCAACAAACTGCCCAAGTTGTTGCTTAAGCTAGAAGCCGGAAAAACTGTCGTATTGGCAGATCCTATTTGTTGTGTACAGAGCACATGTTTATAATAAGAGGATTATAATCTCTTCTGAAAGGGGCGCTCCTTGGATGGCTGGCATACTTCCCCCCAATCCGAACGACCCGCGGGTGATTCGGACCCGTCAATTAATTGTGGATGCCTTCGTCCGGCAATTGAATATCATGGACTTCAACTCGATAACCGTCGGCGACATTACCAAAGCAGCTACGATTAACAGGACCACCTTTTATGCACATTTCCAGGATAAATATGCGCTGTTCGAAGCCTTTTTGTTAGATGCCTTTACGAATATGGTCCTCCATAAAGTCGATGCAAAAGGACCGTTGACCGAGAAGACGCTTCAAGAGCTGATAGTTGCATTATGTAATTATCATGAAAACAGCCACCGCTGTTTCAAAAGATATGATTCTGTAGCTCTCTTGCTTGAGGAGAATATTAAGCTGCATCTCGAGAAACTTATCCTGCAGCTGATCTCCGGATCAGCTGCGGCTACAGATTCGAAGCCGCTTGCAACTGCCGCCACCCTGCTAAGCTGGTCCTTATATGGCGTAACCTACCGCTGGAATCTGGAGGGAAGATCAGAGTCTTCCTCCGAACTGGCGGAGCGGGTAATGCCGCTGATCACGGGCGGATTTCCCATGAGCCCCCAATGACCAAAAACGCAGAGCAGCGATCCTCCGAATGGGGGAATCGCTGCTCTGCTCACTTTTTGTGGTTTTAAGAATGAAGAGAACTGTCTTCCGCCGTAGAAAACCTGCTTTTGGGACAGCCTCGTAGCCGTTTCTTGTTTACGGCTCTACGCCGTAGATCAGCGTCCCGTTATGGTAGACAGTGATCCGGTCATTGGCAGTGAAGCTGGTCAGCAGCGGCCGGAAGGAGTAATCGTTGGCCTGGCTATAATTCGCATAGTTATCCTTATGAATACGGAACTGGATCTCTCCGGTCGAGCCAGAAGCAGCCAGACTGCCTGCCCCGTCCTTGAAGGAGATTTCAGCGTAGGCATCGGCATCAGGGACCGGGACCGCGAGCGGGACGATGGTGGTCTGGATATTATTTTTGCCAACAACGGCGTAGTCAATCTCCATGGTGTGTGCGGAGCTGCCGTCCTGGGTGAACCAGTAACGGATCGTGAATTGGCTGAGCGGGACGGGGACGGTGGAAGTGCTCTTTAGCTGAAGACTTGCCCGGATGGAGCCCACGTTGTTGCCGGCCTCATCACTGCGGTAGAGCGGAGTGGCGGTTACAGGTCCTGTCCCTGGGCCTCCAGGCTGTTCAATAGGAGGGAAGGTGACCGTCTTCATGATCCGGTTCAGCATGAGCTGCTTCGGCCGGTTCCAGGTTGCCCAGTCATCCTGCAGCAGACCGCCGGTATCCCCGCTGTTGGGATTCAGTGTCCAGTAGGTCCAGTACAGGTCATTCGTGCCGATGTAATCGACTAGTTTATTTTGCCACTTCCCTTCAACCGAGAGAGTATCCACGCTGCGTCCTCCGAATTCACCCATGATTAGAGGAGCGATGTTCTCTTTGCTGATATAACCCCAGGTCTGATCCCATATAGCAGGCAGATTCGCCGGAAAAGCAGGATCGCTGAACCACGGCTGCTCCGCCACCCCGGGACCGTAATCATGCGGAGAATAGACCACTTGATTCGGAACGGTAAGCGTTACCGGATAATTCCGCACCCCGGTGAGGTTGCCGCCCCACCAGTACTTGCTGGTGTTACCCTGCACATTCTGCTCGATCCCTTCGACGATGATCAGCCAGTGCGGATTCACTGCAAGGATTGCATTCCCTGCCCGCTGAGCTGCGAGCCGCCAGTCTGTGCTGAGATCACCGGTCCCCCAGCTTGCCGTGCCATGAGGCTCATTATGCAGGTCAGCACCGATTACCGTAGGATTATTCGCATACCGTGCAGCCAGCATCACCCAGTCACTGAGCCAGCGGGATTCAGGATAAGCGGCGGTATACCAGAGCGTCGATTGCCCGCCGGAATCAGGGCGGTGTCGGTCCAGGAAGATTTGAATGCCGCGCTGGCCGGCTTTTTCAATTAAGGTATCCATGATTTCGATGGGAGTCAGACCGGCCAGGTCCGGGTTTTTGGCATAATCAATGCTGTTGGCCTGGGAAGCCGGATCGAACATTTGACTGCTGAACGGCAGGCGAATCAAGTTGTACCCTTCTGCGCGGACCTGATCGAGCACATCATCCATGGAGCGCGACCATAATCCGTGCGGGGAGTAGTTGGGTGTCTCGAAGCCAAACCAGTTGAGTCCGTTGAACACGGCCGGGTTCCCCTGCGAATCTACAATCCGGCTGCCCGAGGTGTGATAAAAAAGCTTCACTGCCCCCTCAGCCTTCACCGGCTGTCCGGCAATAGCGGCGGTACCTGCAAGCAGTGTTAAAGCCAAAAGCATTTTCCCCAGTGTCCTGAAACCAAAGGTCATTCATCTTCCTCCTCGTATATGGTTCATGATAAAGTCGAACTTTATATCATACGGGTAAAATGATAACCTATTCATCCGGGACAGCCTTAAATATGGAAAATTATTGAATTCGTTCGAATGCTGCTGAGAAGTGCTTCGCTGAAGGCGAGCCGGGGAGCGGAATTAGATGGATTTCTTCCACTTGCTGAAGAACGAATGGGCCGTATTACAGCAAGAGTTGGAAAAACAGCACTTAAATGATCACATATCAGTCAAAGAAGCCGAAACGGACAATAGTAGTTGGAGTTTTTCCACTTGCTTCCCTGGATTGCTCCAAAATCGGCGAATTAAGATACGTTATTCCACTTGTTGGCTGGCAGGCGTCGTGGTAGGGGGTCATCGCATACTATCTACTATTTATTCTTCCAGATTATGAGAATTACAGCTAGCCATAAAAGGGAATAATTGTTATAGTTACAAATGTAAACGTTATCTATATTTGAGAGGAGCGTGCAGAATCATGTATTCAATCCAAATTAAATCCAAAGTCATCCAATGGGCCGCCATCGGATCGCTGGTCGTGTCTTTATTTATGGGGTCGCTGGCGGTGGGCGGGGAGAAGGTGTTCGCTGCCGATTGCTCGGCCGGCTATGTAGCTCTAACGTATGATGACGGGCCGAATCCAAGCAACACGACGAACCTGCTGAATGCTCTGCAGCAGAATGGCCTGCGCGCCACTTTTTTCAATGTCGGGCAGAATGCACAGAACAATCCTTCGCTCGTACTCGCCCAAAAGAACGCAGGGATGTGGATTGGTAACCATTCCTGGTCGCATGCGAATTTGACACAGGTGGGCACCTCCCAGATCTCATCGGAGATTACGAATACCCAGCAGACGCTGCAATCCATTACCGGCACTGCTCCGAAGCTGTTCCGTCCGCCGTACGGGGCTACTAACGCGACTCTCAAGTCCATCGAGGCCCAGAACGGCCTGACTGAAGTGCTCTGGAACGTGGATTCGCAAGACTGGAACGGAGCGGGAACTGCCCAGATCGTGGCCGCTGTGGGCACGATGAAGAATGGGGATGTCATCCTGATGCATGACCAGTATCAGCCCACGCTCCAGGCGGTTCCGCAGATTGCGCAGAACCTCAAGAACCGCGGCCTGTGTTCAGGCATGATCTCGCCAAGCACCGGCAGGGCGGTTGCACCTGATGGCGGCAATGGTCCTGGCCCCGCTGCAACGAAGGTAGAGGCGGAGAGCATGACCAAGGCCGGTCAATACACTGCTAACATCAGCTCCCCCTTCGCTGGAGTCGCCCTATACGCGAATAATGATTCTGTGAAGTACACCCAGAATTTCGCCAGCGGCACGCATAATTTCTCTCTGCGCGGAGCCTCCAATAACGCCAATATGGCCAGGGTGGACCTCAAGATCGGTGGGGTGACGAAGGGGACCTTCTACTATGGCGGAAGCAGCCCTGCGGTCTATACGATCAGCAATGTCAACCATGGAACCGGCAATCAGGTGATTGAGCTGGTGGTTACCGCCGATGACGGGACTTGGGATGCTTATATTGATTATCTGGAAATCAATTAAAGCAACAATATTGAAGGGGGTGCCCCAGCCAGCTAGTACATAGCTGACAGGGCACCCCTTATTTTCGTTTCAGTCTAGACCTGCAAGAGCCCGGATCTGCTCCAGATCACTGCTGCATAGCGTCTCCAGATGGGCGCTAATCTTCCCGGGACTCCAGTCCCACCACTTCAGCTCCAGCAGCAGGGCGATGAGCTCGTCATCGAAGCGCTGCCGCAACATCCGGGCCGGGTTGCCTCCGGCAATATGGTATGCGGGAACATCCTTGGTGACGGTAGCATTAGCGGCGATAATTGCCCCGTCGCCAATGGTCACACCAGGCATAATGGTGGCATTCTGGCCGATCCAGACATCGTTGCCGATGATAGTATCGCCTTTGTAGGGTAGGTCGGCAAGTGCAGGAGTGGCCTGCTCCCAGCCGCCGCCCATAATGTTGAAGGGGTAGGTGGTCACGGAGCCCATCCGGTGGTTGGCGCCGTTCATAATGAATTCGGTACCCCTGGCGATGGCGCAGAACTTGCCGATAATCAGCTTGTCGCCGATGAACTCATAGTGATGGGTAACACGGCTCTCGAAGGTCACCGCCTCGTCGGGATCATCATAGTAGGAGAAGTCTCCGGCGATGATGTTGGGGCGGGTCAGCGTATTTTTGATGAAGCGGACTTGCTTAATCTGGGGATTTGGGTAAATTGCGTTTGGATCGGGTCCTATAGAAGGCATAAGCACACACCTTTCCTGGAATATAATAGATTTCACATAAGTCCCCATTATAACCGATTGCCCCTTCAAGGCAACTGCACATAGAATGTCACGGACTCTCCGGCTACGCTCTTCGCATAGATCTTCCCGTTGTGCTGGTCCACAATGGACCTAGCGATAGCCAGACCTAAGCCGTAGCCGCCCTGCTTGCGTGCTCTGGAGGTATCCGTACGGTAAAAGCGGTCAAAAATCCGCGTCAGATGTTCAGCAGCGATGCCTTCCCCCGTATTCGAGACGGAGAGGAGGACATCGCTGTTCTGCTTATGGAGGGAGATATGGACAGCGCCCTTAGGATTCGTATATTTCACAGCGTTATCCAGCAGAATCATGACCACCTGCTTGATCTGCTCGCTGCTGCCGTGTACGGTAAGCTCAGGCTGAAGGTCGTAGCTGAAGGTGATATTCTTCTCGAAGATGACGGCCTCCATGGTTAGAATAATATTCTCTACCGCCTCGCTCATGTTGAACTTGCTGTGGAGCTTCCCGGTCCGGGAGTCATCCATCTCCGTCAGGTACAGCAGATCGCCTATCAGCCGCGTCATACGCTCCGTTTCGGACTTGATGTACTGCAGCCATTTTGCCTGATTGCGGATCGTATCCTCACTGTTCGCCAGCAGCACATCCGCGTTGGTGTTAATAATCGTCAACGGCGTCTTCAGCTCATGGGAGGCGTCGGCAATGAACTGCTTCTGCTTGTCAAAAGCCTCCCGCACCGGCGCAATCGAGCGCCCCGCAAAGTAGCGGCTGGTGAAGTAGAGGATGACCAGCGTCAGCAGGCCGACAGCCGCGAAGGTATAGATCAGGTTCGTCAGGATCTGCTGCTGGGCGGTGATGTCCATGAAGACAAACTGTTGTCCGCTGCTTACAGGCTTCACCATGAAGATCCAGCGGCTGCCGTCCAGCGTGAACCGGCCGGTGTCCTTGCCCTGGCTGAGCGCCTCCTTCAGCGCGGCGCTATAGAGTTCATCATCCATCGTGAACTTCGATTCTTTGCCGGTCATCGTGCCGCTGGCATCTGTCTGCACCGTGAACGAGACGGAGCGCTCCGGCTGGTAAGGGTCGATCGGCCCCTGACCCGCGGGCATTGCCCCGCCGCCACCTGAACCGTGTGGGCCTTGTCCGTCGCCCGGACCCCGCTGCTGCATGTCCGCAATCCGGTGAAGCGCCATATAGATGTCTCCCTGCACATTGCGGTACGTGAAGATGTAGATGGCGGCGAAGGCCACCAGCATGATAATGGAGATGGTGACGAGATTGACAATCAGGAACCGGGTTCGGAGTTTATTGAACATCAGGCACTTCCCTCCAGCACATACCCTACGCCCCTAATCGTGCTGATGCGCACCTCTGAGTTCAGGAAGGCCAGCTTTTTACGCAAAAAAGAAATATAGACCTCCACGTTGTTATGCTCCGCATCGGAATCGAACCCCCATAGCTTCTCAATGATCTGCTCCTTCGAGGTGACTGCCTGCTTCCTTAGGATCAGCAGCTCCAGCAGCTCCGTCTCCTTCAGATTCAGCTTCATCTCCTTGCCCTTCACCGTCAGCTTCGGGTTGGCCGTATTCAGCTCCAGATCCCCGAACTTCAGAGCATCGTCAGGAATCACCTCGCCCTTACGCCGCAGCGCAGCCCGGATACGGGCCAGCAGCTCCTCCGAAGCGAACGGCTTGGCGATATAATCGTCTGCTCCATGATCGAGTCCGGTCACCATGTCGGTAATCTCCCCTTTGGCGGTAAGCATGATAACCGGTGTGGAGATTCCGTCCTTGCGCAGTTCCTTCAGCACGCTGATTCCATCCACCTCCGGCATCATAATATCCAGCAGCAGCAGGTCATAGATCCCGCTCTGCGCATAATCGAGACCGGCTCGGCCGTCATGCACCGCGTCTACCGAATAATTGTGTTTTTTGAGGATTTGGGTTAAGGCCTCCGCCAGATGGACCTCATCTTCTACGATTAATATTCTCATGGGCTGGCTCATCCTCTTCTTAAGTAATGTATTTGCCGCTGGTGCCATTATATCAAGGTGACCTTTAATCAACCTTAATCCATTTAAGATTCACTAAAGGTTCGGAGGCTAAGATACATTCATAAGCAAGCGGCACCCATTACACCCCTGAAAGGAACTGATCCCCATGGCTATTGAGGTCTTCAACCGTTACGAGAACAAGTATCTGTTCGACCATGAATCCTATCTGAAGCTCTATCACGAACTGCTGGAATATATGGAGCCTGATGCATACAACAAGCAGCACGAATATTATTCCATCACCAATCTGTATTATGACACCCCGCAGAATTCCCTGATCCGCAGCAGCCTGGCGAAGCCGAAGTACAGGGAGAAGCTGCGCATCAGAGCCTACGGCATTCCTGAAGGCGACACCAGAGTCTATCTGGAGATCAAGAAGAAGGTGCTGGGCCTGGTCAACAAAAGAAGAACCCCGCTGAAGCTGGATGAAGCCTATGCATTCATCGAGAGCGGCAGGGAGCCTGAATTCGAGAGCTATATGAACAAGCAGGTGATCGGGGAGATCAAGTACTTGCTGACCCGCTATGATCTGCAGCCGAAGCTGTATCTGTCCTATGACCGCAAAGCCATGTTTTGCAAAAACAACCGGGACCTCCGCATCACCTTCGACACCAATATCCGCTGCCGCCGGTATGATCTGAAGATGGAGCATGGCGTGTATGGCGAGGAGCTGCTGGAGCCGGGGCAATGGCTGATGGAAGTGAAGGCGGAGAAGACCATTCCGGTCTGGCTGGCCAGGATGCTGTCGGAGCATCAGATGTACCGCACCAGCTTCTCCAAATACGGCAACGAATATAAAAAAATGCTGCGAACCAGCCAATCAGAAAGAGAGTGTGTCTGCTATGCTTGATTCGATATTTTCCGTAGCTGAGTCTACTTCGGAACTAACATTCATGAATGCTGCCTTGACCATCGTCATCGCCATTATCCTCGGCGGGCTGATCAGCTTCACCTACATGAAGACGAGCCCTGCGGGATACTCACAGAGCTTCACACTGACTATGGTTCTGCTGCCGGTCATTGTAGCGATCATCATCCTGCTTATCGGCAGCAATGTGGCCCGGGCCTTCAGCCTGGCGGGTGCCTTCTCGATCATCCGGTTCCGCAGCGCTCCCGGTGATCCGAAGGATATCACTTTTGTCCTGTTCACCATGGCCTCCGGGCTGGCCTGCGGGGTAGGGGCCTTCGGTTACGCGGTCTTTTTCACTCTTATCCTCTGCGTTCTGATGGCCGTGCTTAGCCGTACGGGCTTTGGACTTAAGAAGGCGATGCACAAGACACTGAAGGTAACGATCCCTGAGAATCTAGGTTATGAGGAAGCCTTCGCGGAGGTCTTCAACGCCTTCAATGTGGCCTACGAGCTGAAGAAGATCAGAACTACTGAGCTGGGCAGCCTGTATGAGCTGGTCTACGCTGTAACGATTGATGAGCAGACGAGCCAGAAGGAGCTGCTGGACGCCATCCGCACACGTAACGGGAACCTGGATCTCTCACTGACCATGGCACCTGTCATGAACGAATACTAATCCGCTACAAGAAGGGAATGATGACCGATGAAGAATTTCAGAACAGGCAGCCGGATAGGACTGGTGCTGCTATGCGCCGCAGTCATGTCGGCATGCAGTGTAAAAGCCGCTACGCCATCTGATACAAGTAACAACGTGAGTACATCAGTTTCGGCCGCGCAGAGCAGTACCTCTGCCGCTGTGCAGCTGGCAAGTGTGAAGGCAACGGATCTTGTGGCTTGGGAGGAAGAGGATGCTGTAACCGCCTGGACGGCAACGGATTCGACTGCTATAACTCTGGCTGGAACTACTGCTGTGGTAGACGGTGCAGGCGCAACGGTGCAAGAAGGCACAGTAACCATTACGGAAGCAGGCACTTATGTGCTTAGCGGCACACTGAGTGACGGCCAGATTATCGTAGATGAGCAGGACAAAGGGACCGTAAGGCTGGTGCTGAATGGCGCTCACCTGACGGACAGTGATAGTGCTCCGATATACATCAAGGAAGCCGGTAAAGTGGTCATCACCTTGCAGGAAGGGACGGATAACAGTGTGACAGATGGAGCTGCGTACGTGTTCGCAGACGGAGCTGAGGATGAGCCAAGTGCGGCGGTCTTCAGCAAAGCAGACCTGACGATTAACGGCACCGGCAAGCTGACGGTAACCGGCAACTATAACGATGGCATCACCAGCAAGGATGATCTCAAAATCATGTCCGGCACGATCGAAGTGCAGGCAGCAGATGACGGTATTGTCGGTAAGGACCTGGTAGCTATACAGGACGGCGGTATTACAATTCATGCAGAAGGCGACGGCATCAAATCAACGAATGACAAGGATGCCGCCAAGGGCTTCATCGCTATTGCCGCCGGAACCTTCGACATTACGGCCGGTAATGACGGGCTTCAAGCGGAGACCGCTGCTGTCATCGACGGCGGCACGTATACACTGGTGACTGGAGGCGGCTATGTGAATGCCGCAGTGAAGACCGGCGATCAGGGCGGGCCGGGAATGGGCGGCGGCTTCGGTCAGCATCCGGAGGATGGAGCCTTCCCTGCTCCCGGGGAAGAAGGGGGTACGCCGCCTGCGATGGATGCTGAGCCGGCGGCTGACCAGCCCCAAGCAGTGGAGAGTGGCACCGCAGCAGCGGCGGAGACAGAATCCGTCAGCGCCAAAGGGATGAAGGCAGGCGGCGTCCTGACGGTGAACGGCGGAAGCTTCACGGTGGATGCCGCAGATGATGCGCTGCACAGCAACAGCAGTATCTCGGTAACGGATGGGGAATTCCAGATCACTACAGGGGATGACGGGATTCACGCCGATGCTCTGGTCTCGATATCGGGCGGCACCGTCAATATTACGCGGAGCTATGAAGGGATAGAAGGGGCGGATATCACCATATCCGGCGGTGAGATCCATGTGACAGCTACAGACGATGGAGTCAATGTGGCCGGAGGCAACGATACTAATACGGCAGCAGGAACGCAGGCTCATGATACGTTCAGCAGCACCGGCAGCAACCTGCTGGCCATTAGCGGCGGGACCCTGACTGTAGATGCCGCAGGCGATGGCCTGGACTCCAACGACTCGGTAACTATGACCGGAGGCACCGTCATTGTGAATGGCCCCGAGAACTCCGGCAACGGTGCCCTGGATTATGACGGAGCCTTCAACATCACAGGCGGGTTCCTGGTAGCCGCAGGTGCATCAGGAATGGCACAGGCTCCGGGCGAAGACTCCGGCCAGTATTCGGTAAGCGTGGAGTTCGCTGCCACCCACCAGGCCGGAACGATGGTTCACCTGGAAGACGCTGACGGTAAGGGCATCCTGACCTTCACTCCAGCGAAGAGCTTCCAGACCGTAGTGGTCAGCGCTCCAGAGCTGAATGGCGGCTCTTATACGGTCTATACCGGCGGCAGTTCTACCGGAACAGCAACAGACGGATTGAATACCGGCGGGACGTACAGCGGGGGCGGCAAATTCGTTGCTTTTGACATCACCAGTCCGGTGACCTGGGTGAATGCATCGGGTGTAACCACAGGCGGAAGCGGGATGGGAGGAGCGGGCGGCGGAGGGCGAGGCAACCGGACCGGCGGCGGGCCGGGCGGCCAAGGAGGAACGCCGCCGGCTGACGCGGGCACGACAAGACCTGCCGATGCAGGCACCACGGCTCCAGCCAATGCAGGGGCAAGCAAGGAATAAGCAGTATGGTGAGCGGCATCCCCGCAGCCAAACAGAGACTATCCGCTCGCGGATAGTCTCTGTTGCTGCGCTTCGGGGTAACAAGCGGGTATGCCCAGCGGCTACATGAAGTCGAAATAGTAGCGGATTACATGGAAGAACACCGGTGCGGTATAGGTGAGGCTGTCGATGCGGCTCAGATAGCTTGTCTGAAGTGCGGCGAATTTGTCATCATCCCCGATCAGCAGATCCCGCTTAAGCACGGAGACGGTCAGGCTGCCGAAGAATCCACTGAGACTGACCAGCATGCCGGAGAGATAACCGAAGACCGGATTCAGCGGTGTCAGATGAGGATACATCAGATAGGATACCGCTGTTGTCACCACAAACGCGCAGACGAATCCTTCCCAGGTCAGGTGGGGATTTGCGGTCGGGACGATTTTGTGTCTGCCGAAGTAGATCGAAGCCAGATAGTGAACGGCATCATTGAGCTGGGTCAGTACCACTAGGAAGAGGACCAGACCTGCCCCGTACTCCGGCGTTGCGAATTGGAAGTAAGCCAGATGACTCAGTCCGAATACCATCAGCATAAGTCCCCACTGGGTAGCGCTGACGCTGCGCAGGAAGCCAAGGGTCCCTTTGTTGATCAGCCGGGGGAGCGGCAACAGCAGGAACACATAGACTGGAATGAAGACAATGAACATCCCGTACCATTCAATGTAGACCCAGTAGAATTGCAGCGGAATAGACAGATAAGCCCATAGGAACAGCCTGCGGTCCGCTTTTCTGGTCCGGATCATGGAGAAATACTCCTTGAGGGCGAAGAAGCTCAGCACCATCAGGGACAGCAGGGACACGACAGAATTGGACAGGGTAGCGAGGCAGAAGATGAACAGCATGCCCCACCAGGTTTTGATGCGGAAGCCGATTCCGGTATAATCCTTGTCCTTCTGCAATCTGCTGACCACAAGATACAGTCCATGTATAACCGATAGAGCTGCAAAGATCAGAACTAGTGTGAATAAGGAGCGGTCCACTTGCAATCACCAACTTGTCTCGGAGTGGCATTTCAATACAGGGATTTTATGCTAAAATAGACAGAGCGTCCAGCTTAATTTGAAGCTTACACTTGATTCGTTGTGCAGTATAGAGACCTTAGTAGGCACTACAGACATAAATGTTGTACGTTCTACAACTCTGAATCATTGGTAACCGGGTGTTCGAGAGGATTGTTGCATCAAATACATGAATTATCCCGTTAAGCCGTTTGGAGAAGGCGAAATGCTGTCTTTTAGACAACAATTTTGGATTTAAGCTCATTTCATGAGCATAATGTTGTATTATGTGCAGGATTCCAAAGAGTTATGGGATCACTGCCACAAAAGGCCTATAAACAGATTATAAGGGGAAAATTGCAATGTCAGCAGACCGGTCAGTGTACATCATGCTCACCAATACGGGAACGCTGTTCACGAGGCTCATTCAGGGCTATACCAAAGCGCCGTATAATCATGCCTCGATCTCATTTAACCGGGAGCTGTCCGAGCTATATAGCTTTGGAAGGAAGCATCCGGCCAATCCGCTGAACGGCGGGTTCGTGAAGGAGGATATCCGCACAGGCACCTACAGCAAATACCCGGAGACTACCTGCGTCATCTACGAGCTTCAGGTTACAGACCGTGAGGTTGAGAAAATGAAGCGGGTGCTCCAGGTCTTCATCCGCAGCCGCCAGAAGTATCTCTACAATATCCTCGGCGTCATCGGCATTGCGCTGAAGGAGCCGGTGGAGTTCAGCAACTCCTATTTCTGTTCGCAGTTCGTTGCTGAGATTCTGGAGCGCTCGGGCATTAAGCTGTGGAACAAGCTGCCTGCGCTCGTCACCCCGGATGACTTCCGGCAGAGCGAACGGCTCCATCTGGTCTATTACGGCAAGCTGAGCGAATACAAGCCCTCCAGCCAGTAGAGAAGTCCTCGTTCCCGGTAGGGGAAGGGGGCTTTACTTAGAATATAACAAAATGCGAAGAAGAGGAGAGTGAAGGAATGGTTCATGCCAAGGATGTGCTTGCCAATCAACTGCTGGCCGGTGCTAATGATCCCAGCTGGCATCTTCCTTATATGCAGGCTGTGGAGAACGTGACCGAGGAGGAAGCGTTCTGGAAGCCGGTTGAAGGAGTCAGCAGCATAGCTGAGCTTACCCAGCATTTACTGTACTGGAATGAAGCCTGGCAGACACGGTACCGCGAAGGGCATATGGACGCTTTGCCTCCGGTTAAGGATAATAACCTCAGCTTCCGGCTTCCGGCAGATATTGCGTTCAGTGAGCTGCGCGGAAGGCTGCTGCAGACGCTCTTGAACTGGCAGAGCCTGCTGTCTGAGGAAGGGCTGGAAGAGCAGGTGAACGGGTTCCCGGTACCGGCTGTATGGTGGGAGATCATCAGCAATGCGGCAACTCATAATGCCTATCATATCGGTCAAATAGTGTTGATCCACAAGCTGTACATTCCGGCCAGGCTACAAGCATAAGCCCGTTCAGGGCAGGTATTTGGCTGTGCAGGGTGACCGCTATAAGGCATGGCCCAAGCAGACTGGCCGGAATTCTCTTGCCGGTCTCTTTGTCGTACAGTGCGGACCGCACCATAGATCTGCTTGTGCAGAATAGCTTAATCTGTAATGAAATGGAGCATGTGATATTCTTGGCATAGGGTCTACTGAAGGGAAAAGAGAGGAATTCATATCATGATTGAGAACATCATCAGAGGTCTGGAAGAAAGATATGCCTGCCGGCTGAAGCGGCTGACAGGGGGATATACGAATCTCACCTATCTGATGGCGGGGGCGGAGCCGCCGCTTGTAGCCAAAATAACAAATCTGTCCAATGAAGACACCCTCAATGAGGTTCAGGTGATGCGGCTGGTGCAGGGAAGCTGTGATGCCCCGGTGGTGCATGAGGTGTCGGAGATGGAGGGGATGCGCATCATCATCATGGACTGCATGCAGGGCGGGAACGCCCAATCCGTTCTGGATGCCAGGGACTGGACAAGAGCCGAGCGGATCTACAGCAGAATGGGGCAGCTGCTGGCTGCCCAGATTCATTCCCGCCCTTATCAGCCGCAAGAGACAGAGATCCGGCTTAGCAACAGGTCTGCACTCAGTCAGGTGATTCAAAAGCTGGAATTCGTCCCCGCCGCTCTCGGCAGGCAGTCACTTCACTTTCTGTCTGCTGCGGAGGCCGGGGAGCTTCCGTGGGTCCTGACCCATGGCGATTACGGAGTACATAATCTGCTCTGTGAAGCCGATGATCTGCTGCATGTGCTGGACTGGGAATGGGCGGAATGGGGCAGCCCGCTGAATGATGTCGCCTGGGTCTGCTGGTTCACGAAGCACCATTATCCCGTACAATCCGTGCTGCTCAACACTGCCTTCATGCGGGGCTATCTGTCTGTTAACCCGTTATCCTTCACTGCGCCCCAGATGAAGGCGGCGAGTCTGTACAGGGTATGGAATATCCTGCAACGCCTGCAAATAGCGCCCAAGGAGGTGCAGCGTGAATGGGTCAGACGTCTGGAATGGACGCTCGGTGAGGACTTCGCAGAGCTGCACGGAATCAGCTGAGGAAGAGGCTTTTCACGGATTCCAGTATTCTGTAGTCTGGAGCGCCTGAGGCGCCTGAGCCGGTCAGTCCTCCGGCACCACGACCTGAATGTGGCGCGGAATGGTGCTTAAGGAGATCGGCAGCGGCGGACCTTGCTCGCCGTCCACATTCGTCTGTACCTGCTCAGTGGAGCGGACGGAGACCTCCTTGGCTGTGAAGTAGATGATATCCTTATGATTCCGCAGATTGCCGAGCAGCAGGGAGATGCTGACCGTAACGGAATTCAGCAGGTGCAGGTCCTTGACGATGAAGCAATGGAGCAGGCCGTCATCTACAGCGGCAGTGGGGGCAAGCTTCTCGAAGCCGCCCACGGAATTCGTCAGGGCCGCAATGAACAGCGGGGAGGAGCCTTCCCAGATCTCCCCGTCGTGAGTGATCGTCAGGGTATGTGCAGTATTGCTGGCCAGCTCCTTAATGCCCTCTTTTAGATAAGCAAGGAACCCGAGCCGGCTCTTGTCTTCGGAGCTAACCGAGGAGAGGGAGCCTGCCAGAGAGCCTGCGGCTACCACATTGACGAACAGCCGGTCATTCAGCCGGCCCATATCGACTCTTCGGGTCCGGGGCGAAGCCAGGCTCTGGATGGCCTCTTCAGGAACAAGCGGAATCTGCAGCGCGCGGGCGAAATCGTTGACGGTGCCCATCGGTACAATGCCAAGTGTGGGGCGGTGCTGCTGATCTGCAAGGCCGTTCATCGTCTCGTGGAGCGTCCCGTCTCCTCCAATGGCAACCACCAGATCATAGCGCTCGGCGCATGCCTGGAGGCAGAAGGCGGTGGCATCTCCTTCCCCTGCGGTCTCCTGGACGGTAACCTGATAGCCTGCGCCTTGCAGCACCTCTTCCGCTGCTCTGATATAATCCCGCGCCTCTGCCTTGCCGGACGACGGGTTCATGATGACCATGGCCTGCTGCATACTGCACTCCTCTCTCTTGTAACCGGATTACTATCCATTAACCAACTAAGTACATTGTTTGAATCAAAAAGCGCCAAAGGGCGCATTGTCCCTTTGGCGCTGGGCCGGTATATGTCTGCCGCAGCAGGCAACTGCTATCTTCCTTCGATCCGCCGTCCATAAGATTCGGCGTAGGCCGCGCTGCGGAACTTAAGAATCGGGTCATCCGAGAGGAGCATGCCGGTTGTGAGGGCCGTCGGGTCCATGAGCAGATCCTTCGGATCGGGAATGATCTCTGAAATATGCAGCCGCCCGAGATCGATTCTCCGTCGGTCCCCGGGCCAGGCATGGGTAGGATCATCCGTAGCATCGCCTTCCTCCCCAAGAACAGCGACCAGCTGGAAGATGGCCGGCTCATCCTTGAAGCGCAGCTCCAGCTCATCCTCCAGATAGCGGTCCGGCTGCTGCGCAGCCTCCTCCAGCGTCAGTGTGCGCACGCCCGTCTCAGGAACCCATTCGAACCGGACAGGCTGCTGCCTGCCCTCTGCATTGACCAGCACATAAGCATGTATGCAGTAATAGTGACATTCGGCGTAGCTGGCAGGCGGCTTCAGCCGTCTCACAGCGAGCAGAGCTTCCTTGCTCTCGCTGAAGTGGCTGACAATTTCCTTCATCAGCTCAATCGGTCCGAGTGTCCCGGTCCGCAACCGGTGGGCCATGTGTACAATGTCGATGAAGGACTCCGGGGTCCGCGCAAAAAAGACAGGCACGGTCACTCCAACCAGATTCGTAACCTCGCCATCCGGCAGGACGAACTGGACAGCCAGCCCCTTGGCAGGGGAGAGCAGATCGGCAAGTGCCGGATCGGTGGAGCTGCCCGAGAAGCGGACAACGGCATTCACCTGCTGCTCCTGAAGATGTCCCGCCTCCGTGAATTCCTTCCCCAGTCCGCTCGGGCGGAAGAGGCCGCGGCAGCAGACTCCCGCTGCATGGGCGCGGCGGTATCCGGGATGGACACCGGACAGGTTCTCTATGGCATCTACGGCCTCAGCGGCAGGCTGGCTGCTGCTATGCTCCGATTCTGATTCCAATTTATTCATGCCCTCATTCACTCCTTCACGGTCATTTATAACGTATACAAGCTACCTTCTAATTATTACCACTCCCGCCGCTCATCCAAACTGCTTCTCGTAGACATCCACCTGGTTATCATGGTTATCCGTTGCACTTCTGATCCGGCCATATCCGTTCAGGGTCCAGAATGCCTCACCGGCCTTATTCTCGAGCTGGACAGCCAGCCTAACGGCTTGTAAGCCCTGCTGCTGAAGTATTCTCTCCAGTTCATGCACGGCAGCCTTCCCTAAGCCTTGCCGGCTATAGTGCCGGTGAATTACCAGAAGGCCAATCCAGGGATAGTGATCCGGGCCGTAGTCAGGAAGATAGGTGAGCAGACCGGCGACGCGTTCACGGAACTTGATGTACAGCATTTTCTCACCCATGACGAGGTTCTTACGGTTCTCTGCTTGCAGCTCCAGCGGTTCGAGGTAAGGCTTATGCTCTACCATCAGATTGAATTCAGGCTGTGAGTTCAGGATGGAGGCTTGTATGTCAAGACTCTCCAGAGACAGTGGTTCGGTAACAGCTTCTAACTGGATCATAATAATCCCACCTTTTTATTAAATTAACATCTAATTAGATATTAATTTAATAACTGAGTATTATCAAGTTATATGTTAAACTTAGACAGACTTATCCCTATAACACATGCTTAAGCAGGAATGGAGAAATGAAATCATGAATGAATTGCCAAATTGCCCGCAGTGCAGCTCTGTGTACACCTATGAGGACGGAGAGCTTCTGGTCTGCCCGGAATGCGGACATGAGTGGTCTTTGGATGCAGGAAGTACGAGCGGTGAAGAAGAGAAGGTAATCAAGGATGCTAACGGGAATGTACTGGCTGACGGGGACACCGTAACGGTGATCAAGGATCTCAAGGTCAAGGGCAGCTCGTCCGTTCTGAAGATAGGCACCAAGGTGAAGAACATCCGGCTGGTGGAAGGCGACCATGATATCGATTGCAAAATCGACGGGTTCGGCGCAATGAAGCTAAAATCGGAGTTTGTGCGCAAGGCATAGCATAGCATGAAGCAAGAGCGGAAGAGATGGAAATAAGGAACTTATTCCCATCTCTTACAGGGGATTGCCGAATGCTCTCTCCCCCGTTATAGAATCCGCCGCGCGGTAACAAACCGCTGCTTCCACTTGCTGCCGAAATCCTCCATATGTACACCCTGCTCCTTGGAGTAGGTATGCAGTATCCGGTTATATCCGGCGTAGATGGCTACGTGTCCGATGTCAAGACCTCTGGCGGTGAAGAACAGCAGATCTCCGGTGCGCAGCTCGTCCATGCCAACCTTCCGGCCTTCCTGTGCCTGATCGTAGGAGACACGGGGAAGCTCAACTCCGAGCATATCCCCAAATACACGCTTCACAAAAGAAGAGCAGTCGAATGTATCCGTCTGGTCAGGAGAAGCGCCGAATTCATAAGGGGCACCCAGGTATTGTTGACCGGAGGCGATCAGCGCTTCCCCTTGCTTCTGCAGCAGGGAAGGGCTTCTGTAATCCGTAAATTTCGGCTTGGAGGAGATATATCCTCTCCCATTATCCGCAGTCCGCACCTCCAGCCAGAGGGCATTAACCTCACGGATGACATGGACCTTGCTTCCGGCGGGCAGCAGGCCTAGACTAGTGGCGCTGCTACCGGCATCCGGGCTGCTGCGAAGATTGACCCCCCATGTGACCGAGGTCTCATAGGCGGCTGCCGAGGAGATCATGACGGAGCCCGAAGCCGGCTCCCAGCTCACCTGGCTACCTAGGGCTTCACTGATGAAGCGCAGGGGAATCATACTGTAGCCTTGCGACAGTTGCCCCGGCACAGCCAACTGAGCGGTCTTCCCGTTCAGCAGAGCTGTGGACGAGCCTAAGGTATAGGTGAGTGCAGTTCCGCCTTTGACGGCAGTTACCGTCTTGCTTGCATTGTTCCAAGAGAGCTCAGCCCCCTGGGCTTCGAACAAGCCGCGCATAGGAACCAGTACGGTCCCCCCGATGTTCAGCGGCCGGGTCTCCGGCTGAAGTTGCTGCCCGTCCAGGTAGATGGAGATGGGCTGGGGTGAAGGGGCTGCATCTGCATGGACGCGGTCTGGTAATAACAGGGCCAGTCCAAGCAGAGACAGCAGCATAGTTGTTCTTGTTGTCATGGATTCATCACCTTATGGATAGATTTAACTCTCTCCTGTTAGACGTTATTGGTGTGAATTGGTTCTGTGCCAATTGTTGGTAACGGTTAGCAGACAAGGCCTGCAAGAGCCCCGCTTGACGTCCGCAAAGGTACAGACTATAATCTAACCAGTTAGTTAGAAAAAAGGAGATGGAAACCATAACCACAACAGGGGGCAAACGCAACGCCAAAATATACGATGCCGCCCGCACCCGGGGGATTATTCTGGATGCAGCAGAGGAGATCTTTGCCGAGTCCGGCTACTCAGCGGCACGGATTGATGCCATCGCGAAGGCATCCGGGTACAACAAAAGCCTGATTTATCAGTATTATGGCGACAAGCTAGGGCTATATACGGAAGTGGTTAAGCGGGCGGACCAGACTGGCGAACAGATCACAGGCTCGTTCATCAGCGAATTGCTGAAGGATGAGCAGGTACTACAGGACGCGTCCGCTTTCAAGACTTTCTTGGAGTACTGGACCCGTCAGACCGTCTCCTTCCTGCTGGAGCACCGGAGTTACCTGAGAATCCTCTTCTGGGAAGCTGCGGAGGGCTGGAAGACCTGGAATCAGATTACCTACCGTCCGGAAGATGATCCTCAGATGCATGAACTTGCCATGGCCGCCCAGAGGAACGGTATCCTTCGTCAGGATCTGGACCCCGCGCTCTTTCCGATGCTGATCATGAACGTGATTGCTATGACACTGCAGTCGTCTTCAAGGTTTGAGCACTTGTTCGGCAGCCCGGACTCTCCGCAGATTAGAGAACAGACCACACAGCAGATTGTGCAATTTATTATCCATGGCGTCATGGAGCCGTCTTTACTGTAAGGGCGGCTGTTTCTTTGGACTAAATATAAACAACTAGTTAGTTTTAAACAAAGCATAGGAGTGATGATGATGACCGCAATCATTCAGACAGAAGGACTAACCAAGCATTTCGGCAGCCATCATGCTGTAGATCAGCTGTCAATTGAGGTCAACCCGGGCGAAATCTACGGATTCCTGGGACTGAACGGAGCAGGCAAAACAACAACCATCCGCATGCTCCTGGGCATGATCCGCCCCGATTCCGGTTCGGCCTACCTGTTCGGACGGCGGGTCGATGCGGGCAGCCATAAGCTGTGGGCGGAGGTGGGGTACATGGTCGAAACTCCCTACTCCTATCCTGAGCTTACGGTCCGCGAGAATCTGGAGATTATCCGCAGACTGCGGAGCATCCCGGACCGCTCTGCCATTGACAGTATTATCGACAGGCTCCAGCTTACCGCTTACCGGGACCGCAAAGCCGGGACGCTCTCCCTCGGTAACGGGCAGCGGCTGGGTCTCGCCAAGGCCATGCTGCATCATCCGCAGGTGCTGATTCTGGATGAGCCGACGAACGGGCTTGACCCGGCGGGGATTGTGGAGGTGCGGGAGCTGCTCCGGGACCTTGCGGCGGATCAGGGAGTGACGATTTTTATCTCCAGCCATATTCTTGGCGAAGTCTCCAGGCTGACGAGCAGAATTGGCATCGTGCATCAAGGGAAGCTGCTGCAAGAGACGGATGTGGAGGATCTTCATCCCTTGCTCCGCAGGAGTCTGCTGGTGCAGACCCGCGATCCGGCAAGCGCGCGCAGCAGGCTGACTCAAGCAGGCTATGCTGTGCAACAGAACGCAGAGGGCACACTGCTGCTTCAGGAAGAACGAGCCGTAACGAATCCGGAACATATCTCCAAGCTGCTGGTGTATGCGGATATGCCGCCTACGCTGATACAGGTGGAGGAAGAGGATTTGGAGCATTATTTTCTAAGAGTCATTGGATCTGAAGGAGGAGTGAGAGGATGAATCAATGGCTATCGGCCCTGTGGGTGGAGGTCTTGAAGCTTCGCCGTTCCAGGCTGTTCGTGATCTCGCTGGTGGTCAGCATCCTGGTGCCGGTAATGGTCGGATTGGTGTTCTCCGGGACCATTGGCTCCCAGAGCGCCTTTGAGGGTGAGATCAATATGGCAGGATTTCTGAAGGAGCTGGGTATTATCGTCTCCATGGGAGGCTTGATCGGCTTCGGGTTCGTGTACAGCTGGAGCTTCGGCCGGGAATATTCCGACCGCACGGTGAAGGACCTGCTGGCCCTGCCGCTGTCCCGGTATGGGGTGGCCGCTGCGAAGATTGTTGTTGCTACGTTATTATGTGAAGTTCTATCCTTGTTCATGTTCATATCCGGGTGCATCACGGCATGGCTTACCGGCTTGGACGGATGGAGTCTGGAGGTCATTGTTCAGGGATTCAGCGGGTACGCACAGATCTGTCTCATGGTGATTGTTCTGAGCATCCCTGTAGCGTGGATGGCTTGTATCGGGCGCGGTTTCCTGTATCCCCTGGGCATCGTCCTGCTTACCATTGTGATCGCTCAGTTCGGCGGGGCGCTGGGCATTGTAGAGTATATTCCGTGGGCTATTCCCGGACTGCTCAGCGGTGCCTCAGGAGAGGAGAGCACACATCTGGAGCTGGTTAGCCGTATGCTTCCGTTTCTCACCGGCGCTGTTGGCCTCATAGGCACGCTTGCCTGGTGGCGGTATGCCGACCAGACCTAAGCCGGGCGGAATTGCAGATTTTTATTATTGCAGATTTTAAGTAGTGGAGGGGAACGGAAATGGAAAAGGCACCGAAGGGCACGATCCTTATCATGGCTATTCTAATTATCGGAACTATGGCAGGGCTGCTGAATCAATCCTCGCTGAATACGGCACTGCCGAACATTATGGGCGAGTTCCGGATATCTGCGAGTACCGTGCAGTGGTTAACGACCGCTTTTGCCCTGGTTACGGGCATTGTAGTTCCTATTACGGCTTTTCTTATTCAGCGGTTCACCACCAAGCAGGTATTCGTCTTCGCCATGGGGATGCTGAGCGCGGGAACGCTTCTGTGCGCGGTGTCTCCGGGCTTCGGCCTGCTGCTCACGGGAAGAGTCGTGCAGGCGGTTGGTGTGGGCATCATGCTCCCCCTGGTGCAGACACTGACGTTCATTCTGATCCCGGTTGCCCGGCGGGGGTTCACGATGGGGATGATCGGGCTTGCGGTTAATTTCGCTCCGGCGATCGGACCTGTGCTGAACGGCTGGCTCGTGGAGAATCATTCCTGGCGGTTGCTGTTCTATATTCTGGCCCCTTGCTCGCTGCTGCTCACCCTCCTTGGGGTATTGCTCGTGAAGAACGTTACGCCACAGGTGAAAAGCAAAGCCGATGCTTTATCCATGACGTTGTCCTCGCTCGGCTTCGGCGGCGTGCTGTATGGCTTCAGCGTCTCCGGCAGCAAAGGATGGGGGAGCACCGAGGTGCTGATCTCCCTCGCAGTTGGCTTCATTGCGCTCGGACTCTTCGTCTGGCGGCAATTGACGATGGAGAATCCTCTGCTGGAGCTGCGGGTGTTCACCAGTTCTGCTTTTACTATGGCTACTGTAATCAGTATGATTCTGATGATTATCATGCTGAGCGCGCAGCTGCTGCTGCCGCTCTATATGCAGACCATGCTTGGCTACTCCGCGCTGAAGTCGGGTCTGATGCTGCTGCCTGGCGCAATTCTGATCTGTATCATGTCGCCTATAGCGGGGAAGTTATTTGATAAAATAGGTGCCAGAACGATGGTAATTACCGGACTCAGCCTGACGGTCATCTCTGCATTACTGTTCTCGAATCTGACGGAGCATACGTCCTATACGTTCCTTATGGTTGGCTACTCTCTGCGGATGGTCGGCGTCAGCCTTACCCTGCTGCCTGTCATCACCAGCGGAATGAATTCCCTGCCGCCCGCCCTGATCCGCCACGGGATTCCCGTGAATACCACCCTGCGTACCGTCGCTGGTTCCATCGGAACCGCCCTGCTTGTCACTATAATGACTTACAGCGGCGGCGGCTTGAAGCAGACGGGCAATGTCCATAGCTTAATTCACGGGATGAATGTAGCTTCCATGGTCACGACAGGAGCCGCAGTGGTTGCATTGATCCTGTCCTTCTTCATCCGGCGGAAGGAAGAGATCCCTGCGGAGATTCCCGCAAAGGGCGTCGCTGTGAAATAACCGCTTATGTATGGAGATAGGATGTATTCTTAGCTCAAATAAAATACCTTCTGCTGCAAGAGATCGAGCGCCTGCTCGGTCTCTTTGCGTTCCTCAGCGCTCAGGGCCGCAATACGCTGCTCGAACCGGACAGCGATCTGTCCGAAGGCCTCATTCATCAACGCCGCGCCTGCGGCGGAGAGCGTAATTCCCTGCCTGCGGCGGTCAGCGGGGTCGGTGATGCGGGTACATAGCCCTTTCTCGCTGAGCTTCTTCAGCTCCCGGCTGGTATTGGGCATCGACATGTTCATGCAGTCGCTGATCTCGCTGAGCGTAACAGGCTGGCTGACGGCGATATACTCGACAATCTTATATTGCAGCGGCGTTAAGCCGTCTGAGTTCACATCTCTGGAAATATCGTTTGTTATTTGATGGACGGCAGCAGTAAAGGCTATGAATTTCTGAAATAGATGGTTGTTGTCCATAAGATCACCTCAGAGGTCACGATACCAGAATAATTATCAAAAAACAATTATCATTTGACAAGTAATTTACGGCTGTGTTATGTTTTGGTTATCAAATGACAACTAAAGGGGAATACCACTGATGAATACACTTGTGATCTACACCCATCCGAACCATAAGAGCCTGAGCTATGCCTTCCTGGAGGAAGTACTGCGCGGCAGCAAGGAGAATGCGAAGATTACCGAAGTCAAGGTACTTGATCTGTATGAGGCCGGATTCGATCCGGTGCTGGTGTTCCACGAGAATCGGCGCAGACGGGATATGTACCGGGAACCGGAGCTGGCAGAGTACAGGGAGCAGCTGCTGTGGGCCGATCAGATCGTCCTGGTCTATCCGATCTGGTGGGGACGCCCGCCAGCGATGCTGATGGGCTACATCGACCGGATGTTCGCATCGGGCTTCGCCTACCGGGATAAGGGCGGGCTTTTGCCGGAGGGGCTGCTCAAGGGGAAGAGCGTGGTCTGCATCTCCAGCATGAAGGGGCCCACCCACTACCCGCTGCTGTGGCTGGGGAACTCGCATAAGATTCTGATGCGCAAGGCCCTGTTCAACTATGTGGGCATCCGTAAGGTGAAGTTCTTCGAGTTCGGTAACATGGAGAGCAAGAAGGGGAAGCAGATCAAGAAGCTGGAGCAGATCTACCGATATTTTAAGACAGTTGGGTGAATCCTATAATCTATTTGACATCCGGCCAACTTGTAACTACAATGGTTACATGAGTGATGATTGCCGATGTCAACGAGAGCTTATAGCTGAGATTGAAATACAAGAACCCAAATGGAGGAATATGAGATGACAATCGCATTAACAGGAGCAACAGGTAAATTTGGTTCCATCGTAGCAGAGACTCTGCTGAAGACCGTACCCGCTGAGAATATTGTAGCCAGTGTCAGAAACCCGGAGAAGGCAGAAGCACTGAAGGCCCGCGGCGTAGATGTGCGTCATGGTGATTTCGATCAGCCGGAGACGCTGGATACCGCTTTTGCCGGAGTGGAGCGCCTGCTGATCGTCTCGGCTGACGGCGACAACGACACCCGTATCCGCCAGCATAAGGCAGCTGTAGACGCAGCTGTCCGTGCAGGTGTAGGCTTCATCGTCTACACCAGTGTAGGCGAGGCCGATAACAGCTCCCTGTTCCTGGCGCCGGTACACCGTGCGACAGAAGAGTTCATCCGTGAATCAGGTATTCCGTATGCGTTCCTGCGCAACAACTGGTACCTGGAGAATGAAGTCGGCTCCATTCAGGCCGTGAAGGCCGGTGCTCCTTGGCTGACCTCCGCCGGAGACGGCAAGGTAGGCTGGGCTACACGCGGCGATTATGCTGAAGCGGCTGCTGCTGTTCTGGCTGGAGAGAGCCGTGAGAGTGTCATCTACGAATTGTCCGGTACTCCACTTACCCAGGCAGAGCTGGCAGCGGTAGTTGGCGAGGTTCTGGGCCAAGAAGTTGCCGTACAGCAGGTGGATGACACCGCCTATGCGAAGATTATGGCCGGTGCAGGCGTGCCGGAAGCGGCGCTGCCGATCGTCGTTGCCATTCAGGCAGCCATCCGTGATGGCGCGCTGAATATCGAGAGCGGCGACCTCGCGAAGCTGCTGAACCGTCCGCTTACCCCGCTGAGTGAGGGCGTACGCGCGTTGCTGGGTTAATCACTGTTGGTTGAGTAAGCCCGCCAGTTATACTCTGGCAGGGCCTGCTATGAGAAGAGGCTGTCCTATACCGGGTGTTCGGCAACCGGCAGGCAGCCTTTTTTTGCGTTTGCATGATCTGAGCGGTAGACGCGCGGGCCGGATGTAGATCATAGGGAGCAAAATACGGTGTAAGCCGCGCTGCGGCTGGAGATACAAGCCGATTGGGGGGCGAAGGTTGAGGGGAGTGTTTATTTTTTTAGCCGAGATTGTGATCCAAACCTGAATCCCCTGCGTTTCAGTGTATGTACAGACAAACAGGCAACGTGAACACCACATATGAAACCAACCTAAGGAGTGAAGTGAGATGAAGATGAAGAAACTGGTCGTCCCGATGTTGAGCTTGACCTTGATGATGCCGGCACTGGCAGGTGCAGCAACAATGCCGGGTAACACAATGATGAAGGCTTCGGTGAATACACCGGCTGCAGAGCTGAGAGCGGGCCTGGATTATTTGCTCTCCGAGCATTTCACCCTTGCCGTAACCGCGATGACGAAGGCCTATGACGGTACCAAGGATGCGGCAGCGGCCTACCAGGCGCTTGATCAGAACGCGCTCGATATGCAGCCCGCCATTGCTTCACTGTACGGTGATGCAGGTGCAGCTGAATTCGAACGGATTTTTCGCGCACATAACAAGTATACCGATGATCTGGTGAAGGCGACGAAGAACAAGGACACCGCAGCCGTCAAAGCTGCAGAAGATAAAGTAAGCGGCTTTGTAGACGAGTTCGGAAATTTCCTCGGTACGGCAACAGAGGGCAAGCTTCCGGCAGCTGCCGCGAAGCAGGTTATCCGCAGTCATGAGAACCATGTCCAGGAAGTGTTCGAGGATTATGCAGCCGGTGATTACAAAGGCGCGTATGAAGCCTACCGTAAGGGTTACGCAGAGATGTTCGGCATCAGCAAGGCTTTGTCCAGTGCGATTACCACGCAAATGCCTGCTAAATTCGAGAATACCAAGGCAGATACCAAGGCTGCTGATCTGAGATCCGCACTCAACCAGTTAGCGGGTGAACACTTTGCTCTGTCCGTCCTGCAAATGCAGGAGCAATATGACGGAAGAGCGGCTTCCAATGCGCTGATTGCAGCCGAAGCTATGAATACGGCAGATTTCAAGGCAGCAATTGCTTCCATCTATGGTGCAGAAGGGGCAGCGGCTTTTGAGAAGATATGGGTAACGAATCATGTGAATGCCCAGGCTGATTTCGTAACGGCAGTGAAGAACAATGATGCAGCGGCAAAAGCAGCAGTAGAAGCGCGTATCGCTGGCTTCACCACTGAATTTGCAGCCTTCCTTGATTCGGCTACAGCAGGCAACCTGCCGAAGTCAGCGGGGCAATCCGCATTGACCACTCACGAGAATCAAGTGCAGCAGGTGCTTACGCAATATGCAGCGGGCAACTATGACGTATCGTACAAGACGAACCGCGAGGGCTACAAGACGATGTTCGGGGTAGGCCAAGCGCTGGGCAATGCGATTGTTACGCAGTTCAACGATAAGTTCCAGGATGCAGCAGCACCTGCACCTGCAACACCAGCAGATCCTGCTTCCATGATGAAAGTCTGGATGAAGGTGGGCAGCGGCGTTCTGAACATTAACGGAAAAGTAACTCAAATGGATACCAAGCCGTTCATCTGGAGCGGAATGACCTACATCCCGCTTCGTTATCTGAGTGAAGGCATCGGGGCGGATGTGAAATGGGACAAACAAGCTCAGCAGGTTACCATTAAGGCAGGCAACGACACACTTGTGTTCTGGATGAACAAAGACTTCATGGAAGTCAACGGCATGAGAAAATCCGTCGGCGCCAAAGTCTTTGTGAACGAAGACAACAGAACCGTAGTTCCACTCCGCTTCATCACCGAATTGCTGGGCTGGAACGTACAATGGGGCAACGCCGATCAGTCCATTACCTTGACTAAGAGCATATAATTTTGTGGACAAGAGTTAACCTTCTATATTAGGCCAGGATTAGATCAAGCCCGTAAGCGGCTCACTGTAACAGGTGCCGCTTACGGGCTTTTGTTGAGCGCAGAATCCAGATTTTACATTGACAACCTGTCCAAACACCTATATATTTATCGATAATGATTCTCATTATCGTATAAAAAACCTATTCAGATAAGGAAGGGTCCACACATGAACCGTACCCAAAAGTTCTCTTTCAAGACATTATTCATTCCATTAGCGCTAACTATAGTGCTGGCAGGCTGCTCGTCTAACCAGTCGAATTCAGCAGCTTCACCTTCCCCTGCACCGACAGCAGCTGCAACTAGCGAAGCGGCAAGCACAGAAGCACCAGCGGCGCAGGATGCTGTGACCTATCCGGTTACCATCAAGCATGCGCTTGGTGAAGCTGTCATTAAGAGCAAGCCGGAACGCGTAGTTACTGTGCAGTGGGCTAACCATGATGTGGCTCTGGCCTTGGGCGTTGTCCCTGTAGGCTTCTCGGCTGCGAACTTCGGCGTGCAGGATGGCAGCGGACTGCTGCCTTGGACCGCAGATAAGCTCAAGGAGCTGAATGTAACCGATCCGAATGTGTTCCAGGATACGGATGGTCTTGATTTCGAGGCGATCTCTGACGCCAACCCTGATGTTATTCTGGCCGCGTACTCGGGCCTGACGAAGGAAGACTATGAGACACTGAGCCAGATCGCTCCAGTGGTAGCTTACCCGACGGCTGCTTGGGCTACGACATGGCGTGAGCAGGTGCTGCTGAACGCAGAAGGCATGGGCATGAAGCCTGAAGGCGAGCAGCTCATCAAAGACACCGAAGCCCTGGTTAAGGACAAGCTGAGCAAATATCCGCAGATTGCCGGCAAAAAAGTAGTCTGGGTCAATTTCTCCGCTGAGGATTTGTCGAAACTGCATATTTATACACCTGTGGACTCCCGGGTCGCATTCCTGTATGAGCTGGGCATGACGTATCCCGAGAGTATTACCAAACAAATTACAGACCCTACCAGCTACTCGCTCAGCTTAAGCTCCGAGAATGTGGAAGCCTTGTATGATGCGGATCTGATCGTGGGTTATGGAAATGACGAATTGCTTAAGACGCTCCAAGCAGATTCACTGATCGGCAAAATCCCAGCCATTGAACGGGGATCGGTAGCTTTTATCGACAGTGATACTCCGCTGGTAGCTGCCGGAACACCGAACCCACTGTCCATTGCGTATACGATTGATGAATACCTTGCCTTAATTGGGGGAGCTATTGATAAAATAAAATGATGAGTTCACCGGTCTCGGACGATAACAAGCTAAAATTGCATATGCCGAAGAATTTCATCCTCGTGCTGGTGAGCTGCATGGTCCTGCTGGTCCTGTGCATCATTGCCTCACTGGTACTGGGAGCCCGTCATGTAGGCTGGAATGAGCTGATTGACGGGCTATTCCGTCCAGAGGTGGACAGCTATGGGGCAAACGTGGTCCGCAAGCGGATCTCCCGGACGGTGTTCAGCCTGATGTGCGGCGGGGCGCTCGGTGTATCGGGAGCCTTGATGCAGGCGGTGACCCGTAACCCGATTGCCGATCCCAGCATCCTCGGGGTGAACACGGGAGCTTCTTTGTTCGTGGTCTGCGGAATTGCATTCCTGAACATAAGCACTGCGGGCCAATATATATGGTTAGCCTTAGCCGGAGCTGCAATTACAGCGGTATTCGTATTCGGAATCGGCTCGATGGGGCGTGGCGGAGCCACGCCCATTAAGCTCGTTCTGGCGGGTGCTGCGATCAGTGCGGCCCTGTCCTCTCTGGTTACCGCCATCATGATTCCGCGCGCTTACGTCATGGACCAGTTCCGGTTCTGGCAGGTGGGCAGTGTGGGTGCGGGAACCTGGAGCGGCATTACAACCTTCCTTCCGTTCCTGCTGATCGGCATGCTGATTGCCTTCATTACAGCTCCGGCCCTGAATGCGCTGGCTCTGGGCGATGATGTGGCGACCGGACTCGGTGTCCGCACAGGGACGCTGCGGCTGATCGCCGCGCTGGCGGGGGTATTATTATGCGGAGCGGTGACGGCATTGGCCGGGCCTATCGGGTTCATCGGTCTGTTGTCCACTCACGTAATCCGTCTGATCCTCGGCTCGGACCTGCGGTTCGTGATCCCGATGTCAGCGGTCACCGGGGCTATTATTCTGACCGTCTCCGATGTAGGCGGCCGGCTGATTGGCAGCCCCGGAGAGCTTGAAGTCGGTGTGGTCACGGCCTTTGTAGGGGCACCGATCCTGATTCTATTAGCGATGAAGTCGAAAGTGCGATCCTTATGAGAAATGAAACGATTGAATTCATTATGGCGGGCAGACGTCAGAGATACCGCCGGGGCCTGATTGTTACCAGCCTGCTTGCAGTACTTGCTTGTGTACTGTGCTGCGCGATGCTTCTGCTCGGTAATACCGTCTATCCGGCCTCGGAGGTCATCCGCGTACTCTCCGGGGAAGAGCTGAGGGGTGTCTCCTTCGCCGTGAATGTGATCCGGCTGCCGCGGATGCTGGCGGGTCTTTTTGCCGGATTCGCCTTCGGCATTGCCGGGTACACCTTCCAGACAATGCTGCGCAATCCGCTGGCGAATCCGAATGTCATTGGCATTACCTCCGGATCAAGTGCGGCGGCGGTATACTGTATTGTGATCCTGCAAGCCAGCGGAGCTGTAGTCTCTGTTGCTTCGGTTATCGCTGGCCTTGCTACCGTGCTGCTGATCTACGTGCTCTCCAGGGGAAGAACCTTCTCCATCGGGCGGTTAATTCTGATCGGAATTGGCCTTCAGGCGATGCTGGATGCCGTGATCTCCTACCTGCTGCTGATCGGCTCCGAGAAGGACATCCCTTCAGCGGTCCGCTGGCTGACCGGCAGCCTGAACGGCTCACAGATGCGCGAGCTTCCGCCGCTGGTGATCATCGTGCTGATCTGTTCGCCTGTCATCATACTGCTGGGCAAGCATCTGAGTATTCTCGAGCTGGGGGAGCAGTCGGCTACCTCGCTTGGAGTCCGCACAGACCGGACCCGAATTGCACTGATTGTCAGCTCTGTCTGTATGGTGGCGATTGCTACGGCTACTACCGGACCTATTGCGTTTGTTTCCTTCCTGTCAGGGCCGATTGCTAAAAGACTGGTGGGTACAGGTGCCTCCAGCATCATCCCCGCAGGTCTGGTGGGTGTGAATCTGGTCCTGGCGTCCGATCTGATTGGACAATTTGCTTTTGAGTACAGATTCCCTGTAGGCATCATTACCGGATTACTCGGAGCGCCTTATCTGATCTTCCTGTTAATCCGCATGAATCGAAAGGGAGAATTATAATGAACAAGGCACATGTGTTTGGAGCTGAGCAGTTGATAGCGGGCTATGAGAATAAGACGATTATTCATGGGATAGACCTGGTGATCCCGGATCGTCAGATCAGTGTGATTATCGGCTCCAACGGCTGCGGGAAATCCACCCTGCTCAAAACCATGGCCCGGCTGATCAAGCATACCGCAGGCCAGGTGACGCTGGACAACAAGCCGATCTCGCAGATTCCGGCCAAAGCGCTGGCCCGGGTCATCGGGCTGCTGCCGCAATCACCGATTGTGCCGGAAGGGATATCGGTTGCCGATCTGGTGGGACGCGGCAGATTCCCGCACCAATCCTTGCTTGGGGGCTGGTCCCGGAAGGATTACGAGGCCGTGGCCGAAGCGATGGAGATTATGAATATCACCGAATTCGCTAACCGTAATATTGATGAGCTCTCAGGCGGGCAGCAGCAGCGGGTCTGGATTGCGATGGCCCTGGCCCAGCAGACCGATATCCTGTTCCTGGATGAGCCGACCACCTTCCTGGATATCACCTATCAGGTGGAGATTCTGGACCTGCTCACCGATCTGAACCGCAAGCATGGAACCACCATCGTCATGGTACTGCATGATATCAACCTGTCCGCCCGGTATGCCGACCATATCTTTGCACTGCATTCCGGTCGGCTAGTTGCGGAGGGTGCGCCCGCAGAGGTCATCACAAGCCTGCGGGTCAAAGAGATCTTCGGACTGGATTGCACAGTCATCCCTGACCCGGTCTCCGGTTCCCCGCTGGTCGTGCCTAGAGGGCGGTATCATAACAGGCAGGGGAATGCGCCAGAGTAAGGACTAGGGCATCACATTCCTGGAAGCTCCACATCGCATATGAGGCTGTCTGACCGGTCCAACCGGAGGGCAGCCTTTTGGCGTACCTGTGTAAAAGTTATATTTGTCGTATGGGAGCGGTTCCCGTATCATGTACATTAATTAGGCAACAGACCTTCAAATCTGAATTATCGCAGGTGATCCTATCCGAATTTCCATCGAGCAAATCAGCAGGGAGCAGCAAGAGGAAATCATCATCAGATGCTATGAAGCAACTGATGAGATCAGTCAGATAGTACATAAGCTTAAGGCAGAGACTCTGGTCCTGCTGGGAGTACAGGAAGAGCGGGTCAGCCGCATCAAGCTCAGTGATGTCTATTATTTCGAAGCTGTGGATGGCAAAGTGTTTGTCTACAGCGAGAACCAGGTGCATGAAGTGAAGCAGAAGCTGTATGAGCTGGAGGAGCTGTGCCGGGACAAGAACTGTTTTCGCGCCTCCAAATCCACGATTCTGAATATCGCCAAGATCGAGAGCGTGCGTCCGTCCCTCAGCGGCCGGTTCACAGCACTGCTGGATAACGGGGAACGTGTAGTCATTTCAAGACAGTATGTGCCCGTACTGAAACAAAGACTTGGATTATAAAGGGGGATTACAGCATGAAGCGTTCTGAGGTTGCCAAAGACATCATCCGCGATTTTCTGGTTATCTTCGCATCCATTATCATAATCATTACGGTGCTGCGGCAGATTTTCATGCCGGAACTCGCCTTTGACCTGACATCCATCTATACGATTATGGGCTTCTCCCTGCTTGGTGCATTGACAGGCTTGATGTTGTACGCTCCTGACGAGGTAAGCGAGCAGGCGATGCGTGTGAGAATCGTTATTCATTTTCTCCTGCTGGAGCTTCTGTTGATTACCCTTGCCAGCCTGATCGGAGCTGTAGCCAGTGTATCCGCTGCACTTCTGTTTGCCCTGCAAATCGCTGTAGTCTATGCCATTGTCCGTCTGCTGTCCTATGAGAAGGATAAGAAGGAAGCGGAGCAGATTAATGAGCGACTGAAGGTAGTGAAGCAGGACATCCGTGAGTAATTCCGTAGGGAGTGCCGCGCGGGGGTATTGTGCATCTTATTGCCCTGTAGCTACAGCTTACCGTAAATGGGTATACACCCTTTTCGCAGTTTTTTATGATGAGTTCATCACTTAACGCGAAAAGGAGAATCTCTATGCACAGCCGCATCAAGCTCATAAGCTGGATTAGAATTACCCTGTTTATCGTATTCGTTATACTGACATGGTCCCCCGTTATCGATTGGAGCTTCAGTTGGGTATTACTGGCGGTATTACTGTTTGTTTTTGCGCTGAAAGGCTCGGTTGATCTGATCCGCAAGAAGACAGGCGTGAGACCGTCCAGGCGTTCAACCCGGGTGTGGAAAAGGCTGCTAACCGCTGTGGCGCTGCTAATTGCACTTATCCCGCCTATTCTATTCCCGCAGTACCGTACACCTGAAGTAACTGGGAAATATGAGGTCAGAACGGCTGTCTACACCTATACAGACACTACCCGAGTGGAGGAGTTTACAGATACGGGGGAGCACCGGCGGGTGAATGTGGAATTCTGGTATCCGGGCCATGCGGAGGGCAAGTATCCGCTGATAGTCTTTTCTCATGGAGCCTTCGGGGTTAGAGAGAGTAACGCTTCAACCTTCACGGAGCTGGCCAGTCACGGCTATGTTGTGGTATCCATCGATCATCCTTACCATTCCTTCTATACACAAGGCGCGGACGGGAAGGTCACTATGGTTAATGCAGAATATATGCGTGAGGTTAACGACTCCAATAAAGACGGAGTATACACCGTGGAAGAGCTGTACGGCCTTACGCAAAAATGGATGAAGCTGCGAACCGGGGATATGAATCTGGTAATCGATACGATTCTGGATAAGGGGGGAAGTGACCAGGAACCTGTATACCAACTGATCGACACTAAGCACATTGGCGTAATCGGCCACTCCATGGGTGGTGCGGCAAGCGTGGCGGTTGGCCGGGAGCGCAGTGATGTGGATGCTGTCGTAAATCTGGATGCCCCGTTCTTCACCGAGCTTGTGTATGACCGGAAGATGAATGATCTGGTGGCCAAAGAAGAGCCTTACCGCGTACCTCTGCTGAACATCTATACAGACGATGTGTGGAGACAGCTCGGCAAGAACTCTGCTTATGCAGCGAATAAGACCGGTAATCCGAACTTCAAGGATGCGTATACCGTTCATTTTGAGGGAGCCAAGCACTTGAGTCTCACGGATCTGCCGCTGTTCTCCCCGATACTTGCGAATATGCTGCAGCGCGGGCAGGCGGATATCGATAAATATTACTGTATAGAGACGATGAACAGGCTAATTCTTGAATTCTACGACTATACGTTAAAAGGCACCGGGCAGTTTGCGCCGCAGGCGGTGTATTAAGGGGGAGGCAGAATCAAGTGCTACATATCCAAGACTGAAGACTGAACCAGTACCGCTATCCCTTCCTCTAACCCCGTTACACCCTCATCGTCCAGCCACTCCGGCGGGACGAGCAGATAATGGCTGGAGCTGCTCTTCAGATAGCTGTAGATGATCTGTGCCTCGTCGATCTTGTGGCGGCTCATCTCTTCGGTAGCGGCGGTCTGGCTGCTGCTGCGGAAGACCTCCCGGGCGGATGCTGCGATCATCCCGGTGAGCTGCCCCTCGTTCAGCGCGTCTCTAGCCAGCAGGGTGCGGTAGAGGATCATGCTGCCCTTGATGAGGATCAGCTTATGGGACTGCTCGTCCACCGGCTCCAGCACGATAATATTCTTGTTCGCTCCGGTGAATTCGATCACCTGCTCCTTCTGCAGCAGCGAGTGGACGGCACCCAGATAATCGCGGAATTTGGCGGCGGTCTCGAAGTCGAACCGCAGCGCAGCTTCCTCCATCCGGGCTTCCAGTCCGGCTACAATTCCGCTGTCTCTGCCTTCCAGTAAGCAGATCATCTCGTCTATGACGGCTTCATACTGTAGCACTGCTGCCTCCCCGCCTCCGCACATGCCGATGCATAGGCCCAGCGAATGGTTCAGGCAGCGGGAGCTGCGGGAATGGGGGCTGCTGCACAGAATGCGCTGTGATTCTTTGATGCCCAGCACCGCTTTCTCCACCGTACTCCGGCTGGTATAAGGGCCATAGACGAGGCTGCCCGCCTCTGCACTTGGCTCATAGCCGATCTCAATCTGCCGGTAAGGCGCTTTGTCCACGATGGAAATATAGCTGTAGGCGAGCGGATTTTTCATTTTGCGGTTATACATCGGCTTGATCTCTTTGATCAGCTGGCATTCCAGCATGAAGGCCTCCAGCTCCGTATCGGTCAGCCGGTAGTCCAGATCGCGGATATGCTTAACCAGCTGCTTCACCTTGGGCGAATGTCCCTTATTATTATAAAAATAAGACTGGACCCGCTTCCTCAGCTGCTTCGCCTTGCCGACATAAATCACATGGCCCAGGCCGTCCTTCATCAGGTATACGCCAGGCGTTAAGGGCAGGCCGGCGACCTTGTCTGTTAGCTGTGCGGGCATGACAGTCGCCTCCGTTCGTCAGTTTCTTCCGTATCTTTCAAGTATAGACCATGCCGCCGTCACCTGCGACAGCAAAAGCTCCTCCCGGTGCTCCGGCAGAAGCGGTGTGACATAATCCACAATGTCTCCCGGCCAAACCCTCTATCATTAACTACATGAACGATAGGCATGAACGTATGCGATCAAGTAAGCTGGGGGGCTGCTGATGAAGTATTCAATCGGTGAATTTGCATCCATTCTGGGAGTGACGGCAGATACACTGCGCTTATATGAGAAACATGATATTGTCCGGCCGATGAAGGATCAGCATAATAACTACAGGTATTTCAACGATCTGGATGCGCGGAATCTATTGACGAGCAGATGGTACCGGAGCATGCAGATTCCACTTCAGGATGTGGCCGGGTTGATCAAGGACGCGCCGTGTGAGCAAGTGGTGGAGTCGATTGCTGCTGCGGGTATGCAGCTGGAGGAGGAGATCCGGCGCAGCACGCTGCTGCTCGGCAAGATTCAGGAGATTCAGTCGGAGCTGGCGCAGGTCGGCGCATCCCTATATACGTGCAAGATGAAGCAGGTGCCGGGCATGTACCGGATTCAGCAGACGAACAAGAATCATTTGCTGCAAAAGGAGGATCTCAAAGACACGGTCCAGGCGTGGATGGAGCTGCTGCCGTTCACCTTTTATTCCTTCCGGGTTGAGAATAAGGCAGGCGAATGTATCTGTGGATTAGGGGATCTGGAGTATAGCTGGGGACTTGGCCTGCTTGCGGAGGATCAGGTGAAGCTCGGGGTCTGCTTGAACGATGGCGTGGAGGTTCTGGAGCCGGCGACCTGCATCTCTGCTGTCATTGTCAGCGGCCACGAGGATTACCTGGAGCGGGGAGCGTTCGGGTTCATGCTGGACTATGTGAAGGCACGGAATTATAAGATTAGCGGGGACATCAGCGGTAAAATTCTGTTCACCGAGCGCACGAATAACGGCAGCAAAACGTATCTGGAGATTAATATCCCGGTAGAATCGGATGAAGGGTCCGCCCTACTTTGAGAAAAGTTTCACATATTGTTCATTGACCTTGGTACAGTACCAAGGTTTACACTGTGTGCGGTAGTCAGCAGTCCTATTAGAGAGAGAAACGGGGCTGCATTAACCACACAGGGGGAGAAATTGATGCGTAAGCAAGCAACAAAACAGGTGTTTCTATTCACCGTATGTCTGGTATTGGTCCTGTCGCTCCTAAGCGGCTGCAGCGGTAACAATTCCGCCGCACCGGCAGCCTCAGAGCAGCCGTCCGCTTCGCCGCAGGCATCACAGCCAGCGGATACAAGTGCTGTACCGGCAGACTTCAAAGAGGGAACCTATAAAGCAGAGGCCGAAGGCAAGGACGGCAAGATTCAGGTTGAGGTAACTCTTGACGATCATTCGGTCATTACCGGGATCAATGTGGTCAGCCAGAACGAAACCGCCGGAATCGGGGTGGAGGCGATCAACAAGGTCAAGGAGGAGATTCTATCCGGCCAGACCCTGAATATTGATGCCGTCAGCGGTGCGTCCGAGTCGAGCAAGGCGATTCTGACCGCTGTGGAAGACGCGCTTAAGCAGGCGGGCGGCAATGTGGAGGCTTTTAAAACAAAGGCTGTAGTGAAATCGGGAGAAGGCAAGACCGAGCAGCTGTCCGCAGATGTGGTCGTGGTTGGTGCAGGTGCGTCCGGTGTGTCGGCAGCGGTATCGGCAGCTGATAAGGGCGCAAAGGTGATCCTGATCGAGAAAACAGCGACGATCGGCGGCGCGAGCAACCTGTCCTGGGCGGGCAAATTCTACAACTCCTCCGCCGCAGTAAGCAGCGGGCTTAAAGTAGAAGTCGAGAAGGAGATTGCCGACTGGATCGTGAACAATCACTGGCGCGTGGATGCGGCGGCGATCCGCCAGTACGTCACGAAGTCGGGCGAGACCTATGACTGGCTGACCGGCAAGGGCTACACCACTACCTTCCTTAACTTCGCCGGGGAACAGCTTCATATGCTGCCTCCTTATGAGACCC
Source organism: Paenibacillus sp. FSL H8-0332 (assembly GCF_037963835.1). Taxonomy (NCBI): domain Bacteria; kingdom Bacillati; phylum Bacillota; class Bacilli; order Caryophanales; family Paenibacillaceae; genus Paenibacillus; species Paenibacillus sp. FSL H8-0332. The sequence continues at coordinate 6,859,655 of NZ_CP150145.1, read as the reverse complement.
GCCAGGAGCTGCTGCGCAAGATGCTTGCAACATCCGTAGAGAAGGGCGGCGGACAGGTGATCACGGAGGCCACCGCGCAGAAGCTGATGACTGGCGCTAACGGAGAGGTGACCGGAGTCGTTGCTAAGAAGTCTGACGGAACCACCCTGGAGATTGCAGGGGCAAGCGTTGTAATGGCTACCGGCGGGTATGCCGGGAATAAAGAGATGGTTAAGGAAGCTTTTGGCTTCGAAGGCCTTAATGGCGGGCTTGGGCAGAACATCGGCGAAGGGCTGAAGATGTCCTGGGAGATCGGCGCGAAGGTGCCGGACAACTTCGGCGGACAGATGCTTCACCAGACGCTGGCCAGAGCTACAGACAAGCTGAAGACACAGTACGAGCCGTTTGAAGCCAGCTATCCGATGATGCTGTCTTACCTGCCAACCCTGATGAATGTTGGCCCTTCGGGCGCAAGATTCAGAGATGAGGCGGCGACGCTGACTGCGGTTGCGGCAGCGAATACCAGTGCTTTTAACGGAGCTTATCATCTGGTTATTGTCTCGCAGGCGCAGCTCGATGCGCTTAAGACCAAGGGGATGAAGGGGCTTCAGGCACCTAAGCTGCCGGGTATGCCGCCGGAATTCTATGCATCTTATAAAGACAAGTTCACGCTGGAGCAGCCTTGGAAGGATGCCGACAAAGTCTTCGAATCCATGGTAGCGAACGGCGATGGCTTCAAGGGAAATACGCTGGAGGAGCTGGCGAAGAATGCAGGGATGGACCCTGGAGTATTTGCCGCTGAATTCAAGCTCTATGAGGAAGCAGCGAAGACGGGCACTGATACGGAGTTCGGCAAGGCGAAGGAATATCTGGTTCCCATGGGCAGCAGCGGGCCTTATTACGCCGTTATTGCCGAGATCAACAACCTCTGTTCGGTTGGCGGTCTGCTGGTCAATACCAAGTTCCAGGTACTGAATGATAAGCGTTTGCCGGTCAAAGGACTGTATGCCGTGGGCGTGGAGTCTGAAGGAGTGCTTTTCAATGATACCTATGTAGGCAACGGAGTTGGACTGGGTTACTCCTTCACCTCCGGGCGGCTTGGGGGCGAGGATGCGGCAGCGGGCGCATTGGCTAAGGAATAGCCTCTTTATAAGTAATTCTCCTCTTTTCGCCGATAAAGAGTTGTCCTGAACTTTACGCGCGAGAAGAGGAACGTCCGATGTATTTTCCCATATCACGAATCAACGCCGCTTCGCTGACCCGCTCATCGCAACAGGCGGACCACACTTCAGCCGGGTCATCTTCGCTCAGCTTCCCGGAGATGATGGCGGCTGTGGGAGCGGCAATTGAGGATCAGGCACGCAGAATCAAGGCAAGGTACGGTCTGTCCGTCCGAATTATGGCGGTAGCCAAAGGCGGCAGCAAGGGGAAGAAGACTAATGCAGGAGACCGGAGGGATCAGCGGGAGCTTGTAATCGCTCCGAATATTCTGCAGCAGATGAGCAAAGATCCTGTGATGCAGCGTAAGGTCTATGGCTACCTTGACGAGTATGTGCGCGAGCCGTACCCCTCGCCCGGCCATAGCCTGATTGTTCACAGGGACGGCACCTCCACCCTTCTTCCTGACGCCGCTAGACCGGCAGCAGTGCAGGAGATTACCCATCTACATACCGGGCAACCGGAAATCGCGGGCAGCTTATACGATCAGGACAGACTCAAGCAGCTCGCGTTCCTCCGGGCCAGAAGAGCAGGCAGGCACCGGTAACAGCGTGTAATCCGCAAATAAGATCCCTGAATCCATGTGATGTGGAGGCGGGGGTCTTTTTGCTATCCTCCGCGTCCCTGAGGCGAACAATGGCCTATCCTCCTGCATAGCATATAGCACCTGCTTGCTATTTGTAAGTGGAAAGGGGGCGCATGGCTAATGGGTATCCAGCTTACTGCGATTCATTGGGTGTATCTGGTGTTTATTGTGTTCATTCTGGCGCTGCTGATCAAGCGGCGTGATACAACCATGATCTGTGTGACCGGGATTCTGGCGCTCGGGCTGCTGGCAACGGCGACGCTTAGCGGGTCGGTGTCGGGGATCTTTAACTCTTTTGTCTATGCGACTAAGGAGCTGCTCGGCACCATAATGATTATCTCCATTATCGTGGCGATGAGCCGGATTCTGATTATAACAGGTATCAACGAGACGATGGTATCGCCGCTCACCCGGTTCCTGCGCACACCGGCGATGGCCTACTGGGGAATCGGACTGATTATGATGGTAACCTCGTTCTTCTTCTGGCCTTCTCCTGCGGTAGCGCTGGTCGGGGCAGTTCTGCTGCCGGTGGCGGTCCGGGTCGGCCTGCCTGCGCTGGGCGCAGCGGTAGCCATGAACCTGTTCGGGCACGGGATCGCCCTCTCCGGCGATTATATTATTCAAGGCGCTCCGAAGCTGACGGCGGATGCCGCCGGTCTTCCGGTGTCCAGTGTAATGCAGGCCAGTATCCCTCTGGTTGCTGTGATGGGGATTGTCACTACGGTAAGCGCATTCTGGATGATGAAGCGGGACCAGAAGAACGGCACCTGGAGAGATGGCCGGGTCGCTTCGCCAGGAGCAGCAGAACCGCTGACTGATGCGGGGACGGAAGATGAAGGGCAAGTCCTCATGAGTGACCGTCTGCGAAAAGGGCTGGCCATCGCCATTCCGCTGCTCTTCCTGCTGGATGTGACCGGCATGTTCGTGCTTCACCTGCAAGGCGGTGATGCTACCGCGCTGGTCGGGGGAACCGCCGTGCTGATCCTGATTGTCGTTACCCTGCTGGCCCATCGCGGCCAGGGGCAGGGGCTGGAAAAAATCACAGCCTATCTTATTGAAGGCTTCATCTTCGGCTTCAAGGTCTTCGGGCCAGTCATCCCGATTGCCGCCTTCTTCTATCTGGGCGACGCCGCCTTCACCGAGCTGTACGGCAAGGTGCTGCCGGACGGCTCGCACGGCATCGTGAACGACCTGGGCGTGGCCCTGGCGGATCACGTACCGCTGAACGGGGCGGCATCCGCCGTAACGCTGACGGTGATCGGCGCGATCACCGGCCTCGACGGCTCCGGGTTCTCCGGCATCTCGCTGGCCGGCTCGATTGCCGGGCTGTTCGCCGCCGCGATCCACTCCGGCGCGGCAACGCTGACCGCCCTTGGGCAGGTGGCCGCCATCTGGGTCGGCGGCGGCACCCTGATTCCGTGGGCGCTCATTCCCGCCGCTGCGATCTGCGGCGTCAGCCCGTTCGAGCTGGCCCGGCGCAATCTGAAGCCGGTCCTGCTGGGTCTGGCGGCCATGACGATTGTCGCCATGTTCCTGGTGTAGGCGCCGCTTAGGATTCCATCCCCTCCACCCGCCAGGGTGCATACGGACTCCAGGCCCACCACCACTCGGCCCATATGGACCCCAACGCTGTAATTCCATAGCCACCACCACTCGAGTACACACAGACCTGGGCGCTGTAACTTCATAACCTCCGCCACTCAGGTACGTACGGACCCCAGCGCCGTTATTTCCAGAAATCAGCCTGTTTTCGAACCCATGCGGACTCCAGAGCCTTTATTACTCCCATTTGGCCCAATTCGGCCTTGCTTTTGGAGGGATAAGGTCTCTCCAGTCCGCATGGAGCGCAAGGCCACGGTTTTGAGAGTAATAACGACCGTACGGTCCGCATGGAAAAAGAGTGTGCGAAAAGGGGACAATCCCCTCCACCCGCCCAGGCGCACACAGCCCCCAGTACCGTGATTTGCGGACCCCAGCCTGTTCCCCCAACTCACACGTAGCGCCAGTTGCTGCCCGCCACTACCAGTTAGATATTCGCCCCGGGTGAACCCCGCGCCTACAATCCGCATAAGATTTCCTTCCCTAATCCATCCTACAGAAGTACGGACATTGTGATAGAGGGGGAAGGATCTTATGAAGCACTACGAATCCAGTCTGCGTACCAACAGTACGGTCGATCAGGCGCATGATGCGGTGACGAAGCTGCACAACGCTGTAACCCAGGCTTCGAGTCATCCGACCAGTCAGATGCTGGATCAGGCAGAAAACAGCCTGGAGCACGCTGAGGAAGCCGTGCACCATGCCCCGGAAGGTTCGGTCGGCAGACAAGGGGTAGAGCTGGTCCAAGAGAGGCTGGAGGAAGAGAAGCGCAGATTGTCTTCGCTGGATGGGCAGGCAGGCGAGTCCCAGGATTAGAGCCTGAACCAGGCTATGATGAACAGGTATTCCCGGAGTTGATCCGGGAGTGCCTGTTTGCTGTTAATGGTATCCGAGGCCCGAATGGGGGCTTGTGCAATCATTTGCTGTAAAAAAGGTTATAAGGTAATGACGAGACCATTCAGGGGAGGTACAACCTATGCCAGAAGCGGACAACACCGGTTCATGGAGTCCTCCGGAGACACCGGAGATGCTGCATGCTGCGCTTAAGGAAATTACCAAGTGGGAGAAAGAGCAGAATAGGCTGATGATCTGGGACCGGATTACCCGGTTGCCCTTCAAGCTGCTTGATGCAATTACGCCAAAGGTTATCCATGATAAGGTAGGCCGGCTGCTCGATGAACTGGGCGGCTACATCCAGAACGGCGGCAACTATCTGGTGGCCGGGCGCAAGGTGGGCAAGCTGATGGAAGAGACAAGCCGGGCGGCGGGCGCTTCGGAAGACGGGCCGTTCCCGCTGGCTGTAATGGATGCCGTAGCGCTCCGGCTCGCGGATAGAAGCCGGAATACGGCTACGGCGCAGGGGGCGACCACGGGCTTCGGCGGGATTTTCACACTGGCTGCGGATATTCCGGCCGTCCTGGGCCTCTCCTTGAAGGCGATTCAGGAGATTGGCTTGTGTTATGGCTACGATCCGACCGATAAGGCGGAGCGGATCTTCACCGTGAAGGTGATGCAGTTCGCCTCCTCCGATGTGGTGGGGAAGCGCACGCTGCTGAAGGAGCTGAATCTGCAGGCAGGCGGGGACGGCAACATTCTCGCCGCAACCAAGGAGACCGTGTCCAGGATTCAGGGCTGGAAGGAGGTAGTGACTGTATACCGCGACAATTGGGGCTGGAAAAAACTGCTCCAGACCATTCCGGTCGCAGGTATGTTCTTCGGCGCTTACCTCAACCGGAAGACGCTTGAAGAGGTCACAGAGGCTGCGCGGATGCTCTACCGCAAAAGACGGATTATCTCCAGACTGGCAGAGCTGGAGCAGAGATGATACGCTGAGGGTACTGTAGCAGGGAACGCACGGATAGGAGAGAGAAGATGAAATACACAGTTCCACAGCATGACACCCAGGAATTGATCCGGCAGGCGGAGTCCTTCATCACGGCCTGCTATCAGGAACTGGGGTTAACAGAGGGCGAACGGGACCTGCGTCTGGCGGACATACGCGAAGAGGTGCAGCGCACAGGTACATACAAGCATACGGGAGAAGAGCTGGCACACGGGGCAAGGATGGCCTGGCGCCATAACAGCCGCTGCATCGGAAGACTATTCTGGCATTCCTTAGATGTGATTGACGCCCGCAGAGCAGAGACTGTAGCGGAGGTCGCGGAGGCGCTGCTGCATCATATGGGGCATGCCAATAACGGCGGCCGTATCCGGCCGGTCATTACCGTCTTCCGCAGTGAAGAGGAGCAAGGCCATGCTATCCGGATCTGGAATCATCAGCTCATCCGCTATGCCGGTTATCCCGGGGAAGGGGAGCATCCGCGTGCTGGTGACCCGGCCTCGGACGAATTCACCGCAGTCTGCCTGAAGCTGGGCTGGCAGGGTACCGGCGGGGACTTCGATATTCTGCCGCTCGTGATCGGCATCGGCGGGGAGGAACCCCGCTGCTTCCCTATCCCGGCAGGACTTGTACAGGAGGTGCCGCTCAGCCACCCGGAGATCCTGCAATTCACGGAGCTAAGGCTGCGCTGGTATTCCGTTCCGATTGTCTCGGACATGTGCCTGGAGATCGGCGGCATCCGTTACCCGGCAGCGCCATTCAACGGCTGGTACATGGAGACGGAGATCGGCTCGCGGAATTTCGGGGATACGGACCGCTACAACCGTCTGCCTGCGGTGGCTGATCTTCTGGGCCTTGACCGCTCCACTAATACCTCGCTGTGGAAGGACCGGGCGCTGCTGGAGCTGAACCGTGCCGTCCTCTATTCCTTCAAGCAAGCGGGGGTTAGTATTGTGGATCATCATACAGCGGCAGACCAGTTCGTCCGCTTCCAGGAGCAGGAGAAGCAGCAGGGGCGTGAGGTATCCGGTAAATGGGGCTGGCTGATCCCGCCGATGTCGCCTTCCTCCACGCCGATCTGGAATGATAACAAGCTGCGTGATTTGCAGCTAAGCCCGCGCTTCGTCTACCGGAAGAAGCAACAGGCGGACCCTGGGAAGCATGAGGTAGCGGAAGCGAAGGGCTGCCCTTTTCATCAGTCTATGAAGAGTGATTGATCAATAACCAATCGTTGCTGGAGCGGATGCTTCGGCATAAAGGGGAGGCCTATATGAATAAGCGATCCGGCAGGCCATGCAGGCTGGAATGCTGGAGGTCAATCGTCTGATGGAGAGTAAGTTCACTGTTGCCGGGTTTGCGCATCCTGAGGTCAAGGTGAGCACCTTCCTGGCTAATTCGATGCTGTGCAATATGGCGCTTACGCTGAACATGCCTGAATTGAAGCCGAAGCGCAAGTAACCTATGGGCCTGAGAGTGGAGTGTATATATTAGTGACTGATCAATTACCTGCATGATTTGTAGCCGCTCAGCCGGATTTTTTAATTTCCTCTTATAGCTCAAGGGTAATTTGCACAAGATAGAAATAGTCACGTTACCCATTCTGTGATACTATTTATTTCTATATCCAATGAGGAAGTGAAGCTTAATGATCAGCATTACCATTCCGTCACCGGAAGTTATTATTTACAAGCAAGCTAACCCTGAGCTGAGCCATATTTACGGATTCACCGATTTCCACCTGATTACCCGCGAAGCCGGCGGCATCTTCATGTTCTACAATGATCAGGACGAGCTGCTGTTTGTGGGCAAGGCCCGCAAGCTGAGACCGCGGATCAAGAAGCATTTCGAGGACAATGTATCCGTAATGAAGCCCCACCGCGACGAGGTTACCCGCATTGAAGTCTGTATCATCGAAGATCCAGTGGACAGAGAGATTTATGAGACATACATCGTGAACAAGCTTCGCGCGAAGTACAATGTCGAGAAGGTTCTGTATAAATAAGGTTTGGCGAAAAGGCGTGGTCCCTGCGGACTGCGCTTTTTATTTTCCCGGCTCAAAAGCACCTAACTCCGCAGTGTTTCCTCTTGTTTTAATAAACGAAATTTGAGACAATAAGGTATTGTTGCTGCTAATGTCCCTGTCAAGGTAGAGTAGATAGATTGAACTTTAATGTTTTGAAAAGAGGATATGAAATGAATAAAGAATCCATTTATGGATTGACTTTGGAGCAATTGACGGCATGGCTGCTGGAGCATGGCCACAAGAAATCCCGGGCCACCGCTGTCTGGGAATGGCTGTACCGCAAGCGGATCACCAGCTTCGCCGAGATGGACGGAATGAATCAGGAATGCATAGAGCTGCTGGAACAGCATTATGTATTTCAGACGATGGAAGAGCATGTGAAGCAGGAATCAGCGGACGGTACGGTGAAGTTCCTCTTCCGCCTCCAGGATGGCAACCTGATTGAGACGGTGATGATGCGGCAAAAATACGGCTTGTCCGTATGTGTCACCACTCAGGTCGGTTGTAATATAGGTTGTAGCTTCTGTGCAAGCGGGTTGCTGGCGAAGAGCCGGGACCTGACCAGCGGCGAGATCGTGGAGCAGATTATGAAGGTGCAGCATTACCTGGATCAGGCCGGTCTGGGTCAGAAGGTGACTCATGTCGTGGTTATGGGCATCGGCGAGCCGTTCGATAACTTCCGGCATCTGCTGAACTTCCTGATTACTATCAAGGACCACAAGGGTCTGGCGATAGCCGGCAAAGGAATTACCGTATCCACCAGCGGCCTGGCGGACAAAATCAGAGAATTCGCCGACGCCAATATGCAGGTTAATCTGGCGATCTCGCTGCATGCCCCGAATAATGAGCTGCGGACACAGATTATGAAGATTAACCGGGCCATTCCTATAGAGAAGTTAATGCCGGCGATTGATTACTATCTGGAGAAGACGAACCGGAGAATCACGCTGGAATATATCCTGCTGAAGGATATCAATGACCGCGAGGAGCATGCGCTGGAGCTGGCCGAGTTAATCGGAGACCGCCGCCAGTTGGCGAACGTCAACCTGATTCCGTATAACCCCGTGGATGAGCACAGCCAGTATCAGCGGAGCGAGCGGGAGTCGGTGCGTGCGTTCTTCGATACGCTGAAGAAGCAGGGCGTCAGCGTCAGCACCCGGCTGGAGCAGGGCGTCGATATTGATGCGGCCTGCGGACAACTGCGCAGCAAGCAAATCAAGAAGACCAAAGGCAAAGCCGCAGATACTGTGTTACAATAATCTGGCAGTGAATTGAGAAATGAGGAATGCAACTTGTTGACATTTACAAGCTACACCGTGGAGAACGTAAGAGATCCTTTTAATATTCTAAGCGGCAAGCGATATGAGTTCGTCGTGAATATTGATGTGCCGGAGGATGATGAGCTGTACGTGGAGAACGGCGTGTCCGCACGCGTGATAGTCAAAGTGGAAGAAGAGCAGACAAGCATTGTCAGCTACGATCTGCTGGAGACCTCATCAGGCCAGCTGCTCGATTTCGATATGGAAGAAGATGAGCAAGCCGCGCTGCTACAGTTCTGTTCGGAGCATGTTCCTGCATAGGACAAGGCGGCAGTGGTCTCAAAAAAAAGGAACTGCTGATTTCAGCAGTTCCTTTTTTTTGTGCAAATCTACAAATGGATTCGCGTTCAAGCCCCGGCTTCACTAGCCCAGGCAGCCTTCCACATAATAATGAATCTGCTTGTTCCACCATGGCCAGTCATGGCTGACATCATGGCCCCAGTAGTCGATCCGTGCGGGAATGCCCTTCTGCCCCAGCACCTCCTGAAGCAGCCGGGTCTCATGCAGCATCTCGTCCTCATACGCCCCTTGACCGACACAGGCGATAATTGTGCTGCTGCGGTACTGGTTCAGATAATGCTCATCCGTCAGCCCCGGCAAGTAATGCAGCGGTGAATTGAGGTAGACGTCCCCGCTCATATAGTCGCCGAAGAAATAATAGGTCGAGTAGACGCCGCTCAGGGCGATCAAGGTATCGAAATAGTGCGGATAACGGAAAAAGAAGCTGGCGCTGTAATAAGCGCCCATCGAGCAGCCGGAGATCAGAATACGCTGGTCGGTCCCGCCGTTGCTGCGTTTGCTCTCATGGAGGATGCCGGGAATCAGCTCATGCGCAATATATTTGTCATACTGTTCATGGCGGTGTATCCGGTCCTCGTTGTTCCAGTGGGTGGAGAAGAAGGTCTCCTCATCCAGACTGTCACAGGCCCAGATCTGCAGCTTGCCCGCTTCAATGAAGGACGAGAGCGTATCGATCATGCCCGAATCCTCATATTGATAAAAGCGTCCAAGCGAGGTGGGGAAGACGAGCATCGGTTTGCCGGCGTGGCCGTATATTTTATACTCCATGTCTCTGCCCAGGTTGTGGCTGTACTCCTTATGGTAGCTAATCCTCATCCGTTAACACATCCTATCCCTCTTCTTGTTGAATATAGCCTCTAATGTCTCTGACCTCCGAAAGCTCGGGTGAACGGAACTGATAAGCGCTGTTGCCCATCGCTCTGCTGAAGACCTCTTCAATCTCGTCATAACCAACAATCTTCCCGCCGAATTCACGATAGATGTCCTCATGGCTGTGAGCGTAATGCTTATGATTCTTACGGCTGGCATAGCCGGTATAATATTTGCCTTCGTATGGACCGCCGACCTCATTGTGCACAACCATGCTGGCCCATTCCTTATAGATATTAACATCATAGGCGAAGTTAATCGCATCGGTCATCCAGGCGCCGGGCGGGCGCATATTCACTTCCAGGGCAATGATCCGGCCATCCTTGTGCGATTTGAACAGCTCGATATGGAAGAACCGTTCCCGGATGTCAAAAGCCTGCAAAATGCTCCGCCCCGCCTCCTCGACCTCCGGACTGATCTCCCGCAGACAGAAGTAGTAGAGGTGATTGTCCGTATTGACGACATCCATCACACTGTTCTCGAACAGGTGGCTGACCGCGAAGCGTACATTCCCGTCCCTGTCCACCAGCCCGTCATAGGTGAGGATGACCCCGTCTATGAATTCTTCAATAATGAAGGCTACATCCCCCGGCTTCGTGTCAAAAAAGTGCTGGAGCTCCTCTTCATTATTAATCTTGTACGTATTACTGGCCCCGGAGCCCAGATCGGGCTTCACCACCAGCGGGAAGCCGGCGCTCTGGATGAAGCTCTCCACGCTCTCACGCGTTGTGCCTGTGGAGAACTGAACGGTGCTAACACCGCTTTTGTGGAAAAACTCCTTCATCTTGGACTTCTGCTTCAGGTTATGGACGAAATCCGACTTGGTGCCGTAGATGTTGAAGTCCGTCCGGATAGCCGCATCCTGCTCCAGCCAGTATTCATTCAGTGACTCGAAGCGGTCAATCTTGCCGTACTTATGGGTGAAATAGCCGACAGCCCGCAGAATCTCCTCATAGCTCTCCAGATTGCTTACCTTATAGTATTCGGTCAGTGCCGATTTCAGCTTGTCCTCCAGCTGGTCATAGGCTGCATCGCCAATCCCAAGCACCGTGGCCCCCTGCTCCCGCAGGTGCGTACAGAATTCAGCGCTGTTCTTGGGGAAATGCGGGGAAAAGAAAATAAAGTTCATGCAGACCGGCCCCTTTGGCTAAAATGTAATTCCGAGTTAACTTGTATGATTAATTTAATCTAATCTACCAGCTTCGCCAGCATCCGTCAATCCTCTTCGTGCTATTTTTGCTGCAGGGTGCGGTTGAGCCGGGCGAGCAGTCCGCTGAAGAGTCCGCAATCCTCCGGGGACCAGTCCTCGAAGATCTGCCCGTAGCGCTCCAGCCGGATGTCCCGGGCCTCAGCGAAGGTCTGTGCACCAAGCATTGTAAGCTGAAAATAGCTGGAGCGCCCGTCCTGCGGATCAGGCACCCGTTCCACATAGTTCTTCGCCTCCAGGACGCTTGTCTGCCTGCTGATGGTAGAGGTGTCGAGGCCGAATTGTTCGGCAAGCGCCTTAACACCTACCTTGTCGTGCATCGACAGATGTTGGAGCAGGGTATACGAGGAGCGGTCCAGCCCGCCATGCTTCTTATCCAGCGAGCCGTGGCGGATCAGCGTAATCAGCTCCTGGTTCAGAGCTTCGAGGTGCTTGTCCTTCTGTTCATCAGCCATAGTTAGATTCCGTCCTTTACCGGTTACTTTGTCATATGTCTCCCTAGTATAATTGATAATACCGGCCTTATGCTAAGGCTACCTGATTATGAAAGCGCAGGGGATGACGATGGGCGTACAGGATATTTTCCTGATCGCTACGGCAGTGGGGCTGCTGGCTATTCCGCTGACCTTCCTCCTGAGAGGCGGGAACGGCAAGCTTGCAGCGGCCCCTGCTCCGCAGGCGGAGGCTTGAAGCCGGGACTCTGCCCTAAATACTCCTTTATCATGCGTTATAGCGCTTTCTCTTCGCATGTTGGGCGATTATGAGTTAGAATACTATAAAGCGAGCAAATAATAGGAGTTGTATACATGTCCAACAATGATGAAGTATTTTTGACCAAAGAAGGCCTGGCCAAGCTGGAGGAAGAGCTAAGAGAGCTGAAGGGAGCAGGGCGTAAGGAGCTTGCCGCCCGGCTTAAGCTGGCGATCAGCTACGGCGATCTGAAGGAGAACAGCGAATACCACTCCGCCAAGGAGGATCAATCCTTCATGGAGACCCGCATTATGATTCTGGAGAAGATGCTGATCAAGGCGCAGATCGTGGATGCCAGCAATCTGGATCTGAGCACAGTCAGCGTAGGCTGCATCGTTATCCTCAATGATGTGGAGTACTCGGAGAAGATCGAATATAGAGTGGTTGGGCCGGCGGAAGCCGATGTGCTGGACAACAAGATCTCCTACGAGAGCCCTCTCGGCAAAGAGCTGATCGGCAAAAAGGTAGGCGATATCATCAGCGTCAATGCCCCGATGGGTGTCATCAAATACGAGCTGCTTGAGATCAAAATGCTGTAAACCGAAGTCTTAACCGGAATCCCGTGGCCCTTAATTTAAGGGCGCGGGATTTTTTTTATGTTTTGGGCTCCCCCGCAAAGTACTTGAGTCACCATCGAGGCTTACTCCCCATTTTGTGGGGTTTGGGTATGTCTGGCTGCCATAGGCAATTGCTATCAAGGATATTGATTCCTTGTCTTAGACGCTCCCTGCCGGGAGGGTTATAGTAGAAATAACTACTACATAGAGGAGTCCTGGCTTGTGATTCAGACTGTACTCACGACACTTGTTGAGGTCATAGTACCGCTGTCCATTCCGGTGGCCGCCGGAGCGCTGCTTGGACGGTATAAGCAGCTTGATACGAAGCCTCTGCTGACGCTGTACCTGTATTTTCTCAGTCCGGCTATTATTCTCGACACGCTGGCTACGGCAGATATCTCCTTCGATGATGTCTATAAGACACTCTCATTCTCGCTGCTGAATCTGTTTCTGCTGTGGGGTGTGGCGACCCTAATCGGTAAAATGCTGAAGCTGGCTCCGCCGGAGGCCGCCGGTCTCACGCTCATCTCCACCTTCACGAACAGCGTCAATTACGGTCTGCCGCTGGTGCTGCTGGCCTTCGGCCAGCTGGGCCTGGACAAGGCATCGGTCTATGTCATCGCCCAGATGGTGATCGTGAATACGATCGGCGTGTATTTTGCCGCCCGGTCACAGTTCTCCGTGCGCAGCGCGTTGAAGTCAGTCTTCTCGCTGCCAGCCATCTACGCCGCCATTCTGGCGCTGCTGCTGCGGGCGCTGGGCCTGCATATGCCGCATGAGCTGGCTTCCGGGGTTTCGATGGTCGCCGGGGCCTATTCGCCGGTTGTGCTGGCGATTCTCGGCGCGCAAATGGTGAAGGTCAGAGCCGCGCATACGGAGCGCAATGTGCAGCTGGCCTTCTGGACGGGGCTGACCGTCCGGCTGGTGCTGGCTCCGCTACTGGCCGCGCTAGTGCTGCTCGCCCTGAACATCACAGGCACTCTGTTCGCGGTGCTGCTGATTCTGGCCTCCATGCCGGTGGCAGTCAATTCCGTCGTCCTGGCCGAACGCTTCGGCAGCTCGCCTGCACTGGTCTCGCGCTGTATCGTCTGGACGACGCTGGCCTCCTTCCTGGTCCTGCCGGTGCTGATTGCGGCGGTGGGGGGATAGGGGGCAGGGGACTACTGTTAGAGTGAAGCTATCATAAGTAGGGCGAAATTTATTATAGTACTTATATTGTCTATTAATAGATTCTAAATTTTTGTAAAATAGTTAGAAGGGGGGATTTTGGTGCCAAGAGACAAAGCATTTAATACTATTTTTGATCAGATTCGGTTATTGAAAAATAGGGGTTTGCAAATTAATAATTTGAGCTCTGCTAAAGAACATCTTAAAGATAAGAACTATTTTGATCTTATAAATGGTCATGAGACACTCCTACTTGATGATGCAAAACGTTCACCTAAGAAATATACTAAAAAGTCATTTGATAATTTTTTAAGGCTCCATGATTTTGACAAACAATTTTCGAGCCTAATACTAAAGAAAATATCTGAGTTTGAAACTAAATTAAAAACAACAATCTCATATCATTTTTGTAAAAATCATTGCTCAACTTTGGCAGAAAACAACAACTATATAGACATAAATCACTATAATAAACCAGGATTAACTGATGGTCCAAAACAATATGTGAAATATTTTTACCATTCCAATGATCAAGAAAAAACACATAAATTATTTACTCAACTTTCGCAGCCTGAAATCGGCAAGTACGCCTTGATGTAATTGGGCAGAGCGGCGATCCAGTGCTGGAGTTGACTTTTAATCATAGCGGATAGCTTTTTGCCGACTTGATTGGCGATCTCGTTCATCAATTCCACCAGTTGTTGTAAAGCTACTGCCCAATCCAAGGTACCCACTTCATCGCAAAGCAAATAAAACAGTCCACCGAGCGTCCGTTGATCGGTACTTTGCCGATGCTGCCAAGCCAGCAGTATATAACGGGAAAAGACAATGGTGGTATGGCTAATGAGCAGATCGTACGAACGACCTTGGAACTCTTTTTGCAGGCGTAGCAAGGATTTCGTGCATTTAAAAAAGACTTCGATATCCCAGCGTAAAGCGTAGATTTGAATGATTTCCGGTGCCGTCAGTGTGAGATCCGTCGATAGAATCGCGAGCCACTCGTTTTTCTTGGAGCGATGGCGAACAAAGACCACAACGACCGGAATACCAGGAACCAGTTCCGTATGAATCTGACGCAAAATATTCCGCTGCTTCCCTTGCACTTGTGTAGCGGATCGGTAAAGACCTTTGAGATCGACCCGCTTGCCATGAACGAGATATCGCTTGTTGTCGTTTTTCACCATGCCAATGACATGAAGACCTCGTTCCACCACTCGCCCGATTAAGGGCGCATGAGTGAACCAGCTATCCATGAGTACGTAAGTCGCAGAAACACCCGAGGCGATGGCCCGATCCAGCAGTTCAGAAACCAGATGTGGGGCCGAAAGAAGAGCTTCTTTTCGGCGTTTGTACCCAGAGGATCGCTTATCGATTTCCGGATGAATACCGGTTAGTCCAGCCTTCACGGAACTGAGCAAGGCGAAGTCCAAAGGGAGAAACGTATGGCCGTCCGACCAGCCTAAAGTCAGCATACGAAATCCCTTATAATAAGCACCGGTGGCGTGATCCTTGAACCGAGCCAGAAGTTCTACGGCTTTGCTGCGATTTCGTTCAAACATGGAATCGTCGACGATGAACACGGAAGTTCGCGTGACGGAGGTCAAGGTTTCGACTCGCTGAACGGTGTCGCTGCTGAGTGAAGTCAAGAAACGCCGCCAAGCAAATTGGCTGTGATTCAGAAACCGGTAGACGGCATCTTTGCCAGGAAACGCTTCACCTTTGGAACTTTCGAGCAGACGAAACCAGTTCTTCTGATGAAAAAGCAAGACAAAAACGAGCATAAATAGATGGGAACAGGTATAACCAAACGTCTTTTTGAATCCTGCTTTTCTCAAGTGCTTCAAGACACCGAGTTCCTGAAAAGCAGGTCTCATTTCAGGTGGGAGTTGATCTAGGGACGACTTTTGTTTTATCATGGAAGGGACACCTCTTCTGTGGTTTAGTGGATCTCGACAATCTCACTTTACCAAAGGAAGCGGTGTTTTTCTATGTTGGCAAGATCGCTACTTAAACCAGCTTCACCTTAACACCGGCTTGGGGTCAACTCAATTTTGACTCTGCGAAAGTTGAGTTATTTAGAAGTAATTATAAGTATAGAGGAAAATTCAGAGGTGCATTTAGCGGAATTGTAACGTATCAGCCTTCGAAGACAATACTAAACGGAGTCTTTACTGGCCGTTTTGGATCTTCTTCGATAAGGGAAGTAAAAGCGGGCATCTGTACATTCTATAACTCAAACCAAAAAACACTTTTAGCTGCACTTAATACAGTAAGTACAACCTCAGGATCAACTGTATCTCTCAACATAAATATACAAAGAGAAGAAACTATACAAGGTTTAAACTATATTGATGATTGTAAGCTGAAATTCTCATATATTAATGATTATAATAATCCACCATTCTGGGTTGTCATTAAAACACTCATGTTAAACGATTTAATTATATTAATGTATGGATTAAAAAAGCGTACGCTTGATGGGATTTTAAGAGATTTTAATTTGAAGCCCTACGAGAAGGAGAAGTTCATAAACTCTCTAGAGATAATTAGGGAGCTACGAAATTCCTGTGCTCATTTTGAACTGGTTAATCGGTTTAGGACATCACATAATTTAAAAGTAAATAATCATATCATTTCTGATTTACATTTATCACCTATGAGATCACAGTATGTAATTAAATTATTCGATGTATTAAAAGTGTTAAGAATGTATATTGATTTAACAGAAATAAAGTTGTTTTTACATAATTTTTGGAATATTGAAAATAAGTATGGTAATGATGATGTTACTTGTGCTCTATTTGAACGGATGGGAAATTCAAAAATAAATGAATGGATCTAAGATGGATTGACTTTAGTACGAATATAAGTTAAAATTGGCGCATACAATAACGAATAGCCAAGACGGCGTGCCAAGCTTGCGTAGCTTGCTAAAAGTCCCTAGCCACCTTATTTTTTAATAAGGTGGTTTTGTATTCTTTTGTATTCTAATGTTTGATAATTCCCTTTGAATGGTCTGATGTAAGTATACTTCGGCCAGCACAGCACGCAGTCGTCTGCGTGCTTTTTTCGTGCCACCATAATAATGAACGAGAGAGTGGGTAAAACAAAAGTAATACATTAGACCAAAATCAGAGTTTAGGCCTATTCTCCATGTGGAGTCTTCAAATAGGGGAGAATGCTGATTATTAAGACACAGGTACTTCACTCATCAGTGCATGTACATTCTGGTCGGGGTCCTGAAAGAACGTCATCCAGGTTGCGGTTTGACCCATCTCAGCCACTTTATGCGGCTTGTCCAGGAAATGTACATTCCGCCCGACTAACGTTTCGTACGATGCTTGAATATTGTCAACCTTGAAATAGAACACCGAGCTGGGATGATCGAATCGCGGGTCTTCAGCAATACCCAAGACCATCTGAATCCCGTTACACTCCAGGAAGGTCATGTTTGGGATCTGAAATAACAGGTTTAGGCCTAGGGTATCTTGATAGAATCGGGTAGCAGCTTCCATGTCATGTACCCGAATGGATATTTGCCCAATGCCTTTAATTTGAAATTCTGAATGCATTTCAATATCGCTCCCTTGTTATATTGTATGTTCCACGCAGTAAATGTAACATGTGCGGATGAAGCGTTACTTTTCCAAAATCACTTTTTTCTAAACATCCGGGGTGAGAGTCCCGTTCTTTGTTTAAAAACCTTATTGAAGGAAGAGACATTGTCGAAGCCAATACTTAGGCTAATCTCGGTTACACTGCTTTCCGTTTGAGCAAGGAGACGCTGTGCTTCAAGCATCCTTTTTTCGAGGATGAACTGGTGTGGCGTTCTTTTGAAAAAGTGGCGGAAGTTGCGGATCAGATGGTTTTTAGAGAGACATGAGACCTTTGAGACTTCTTCAAGAGACACATTTTGGTTGTAGTACGCATGCAAGTATTCGTATGCTACGGTCAACCGCCGGAACAGCTCCTCCCTGGTGGCCGGACGCGTACCGGGGACGGTATTAATTTCTTGAGAAATCTTCTGATGGACGTTAAGCAGTGCATGAATTAGATTTTGATACTGTTCATCGACCCAGAGATTCTCGCTACCGAGTACAGGTAAGGAGTTCTTGAAGTTCTCGATAAGCGGAGTTATCAAATGACTATGGCGGTATGACTTGGTGTAAAATTGCAACGGGTGCGTTGTTTCTGAAAATGGATCGTCTAAGGACTTCTCTATTCCTAAATGAACGGCTCTATGAACCTCTTCAGCAAAGCCAGTCTTGAAAAATACACAAAAAGAGTCGACTTCGGTTTCTGACTCAATGGCTATAGCGTACTGCTCCCCTTCATTTAACAGGAGGTAGCCCTCTCGCTCAACAGCATATGGCCGAGTTTTGTTTTGTAATAGGCCCGGCCATTCCGAAATGTCTTTAAGGAAAGGGGGCCAGTGCCTTCCCAATGATGAGTTGTACTTCGCGCTTGCAGCACGAAGTTTTGCTGGAACAAAGGGAATCTGGAGGTTCCCATCTATAGAGTTCATCCCCTTCCACAGTTGGTCCATTCCATTCTACAATAGTCCTGACCAATAACAAAGAAGCTCCCTCTTCATCATCTGAAGGTGGAGCTTCTTGTATCTTGTATGCTGTTGGACTCAGTCCGGATGGCCTTCAGTGACCTGGATGGTGAAGATGAAGGTAGCTCCGCCCACTACATCGGGCTTGGCATAGATCCTACCGCCCATGAGGTCGACCAGCATTTTGCAGATGGACAGTCCGAGGCCGGTTCCGCCGAACTTGCGGTTGATGGTGGCTCCGATCTGGGTGAACGGCTGGAATAGATAGTTCATCTTGTCCGCCGGAATGCCAATACCGGTATCTTCAATAATGAATTCCAGCTCCAGCAGCTGGTCCATGACCTGCCGGAGATGGACATGCACTTTGACGCCGCCGGTGATCGTGAACTTGATGGCATTGCCGATCAGGTTATTCAGTACCTGCCGCAAACGGTTGGGGTCACCGATAAGCAGGGCAGGAATGTCAGGATCAATAGAGGTCTCCAAGGTCAGGCTGCGTTCTCTAGCCAGCGCCCGGAACAGATCAACGGTCTCCTTGACACAGGAGTGAAGATTGAAGAGCTCGTAATCGAGCTCCATTTTACCGGATTCAATCTTGGTGAAGTCCAGGATGTGCGTAATGACAGATACAAGCGCGTGACCGCTGGTATGAATAATCTCGGCCATCTCCTGGTCGTCAGCGGACAGCTCGGAGGAACGAAGCACATCTGACATGGCAATAATCCCGTTCAGCGGGGTGCGGATCTCGTGGCTCATCATGGCGAGGAAGCCGCTCTTAATTCGCAGGGCCACCTCGGCGGTCTCCTTCAGCTCAGTCAGGATGCTGTTGGCGGTCTCCAGCTCCTGCGTTTTGAGCTGTAGCTCCTTGCGGGTCTGGTAGAGACGGACGAAGCCGTCAATCTTGCTTTTTAACACGGTCGGATGGAACGGCTTGGTCAGGTAGTCAATCGCCCCGGCTGAGTAGGCCATCATATAGTTCTCCAGCTCGGAGGTAAGCGAGGTTAAGAAAATGATGGGAATATCCCGTGACTTCTGACGCATCTTAATCCGCTTCGCCGTTTCAAATCCGTTCATCCCAGGCATCAGCACATCCATAATGATCAGGGCGAATTCCTGCTCCAGCAGACATTTCAGCGCATCCATGCCGGTGAGGGCTTGAACCAGCCGGTAGGGCGAATCGGCCAGCAAGGCCTGAAGGGACAGGAGCTCGTCTGCCCGGTCATCTACAACTAAAATATTAATCGGATACTCCATGCTGCCTCCTATTGAATCAACCATAATTTCAGCACGCTCACCAGCTGTGTGGTATTAATTGGTTTGGATATATAATCGTTGGCCCCTGCTTCAAGGCATTTGACCCGGTCTTCCTCCAGGGCGCGGGCGGTCAGCGCGATAATGACAATCTGATCATAGTCCGGGTTAAGCCGGATATGCTCCATCGTCTCGTAACCATCCATCTCTGGCATCATGATGTCCATGAATATGAGCTGGGTGCCGGGGTGGGTCTTCAGATGCTCAAGGGCTTCTCTGCCATTCTGGGCAAAGCTGATCTCCATATTATAACCTTCCAGCACGCTGGATAACGCAAAGATATTACGCATATCATCATCCACAAGCAGAATGCTTTTTCCGGCAAAAGCGGCTTCCGGATTATGAAGGTTCTCAATCAGACGCTGCTTGTCCAGCGGAAGGTCTGCATACTTGCGGTGGAGGTACAGGGCCGTATCGTCATAGAGCCGTTCCATTGAACGCACGTTTTTAATCACAATGCTCTCGGCGTAGTGCTTAAGGCGCTGCTCATCTGTCTTGCTGAGATCCTTGCCTGTATAGATGATCACCGGCAGGGTCTGCAGCTTGCGGTTGGTCTTGACCTGCTCCAGCAGGTCGAAGCCGGAAATATCCGAGAGGCCCAGGTCCAGTACCATACAGTCAAAATGATGGCTGGCCAGATGCTCCATTGCTTCTCTTCCGGTGCCAACCGCAATAATGTTCACATCGGGATGGGCGATGAATTCGACAAGGCTGCTGCGCAGAATCTTATTGTCTTCGACAATCAGCAGACTCTTCACCGGACGGCGGATATAAGTCTCGATCTGAAGGAAGGCTGCTTCCAGCTCCGCATAATCATTCGGCTTCTTCCAGAAGGACAAGGCGCCCATCGACAGGCTCTGCTGGTTCTCTTCAGCTGTTGAGATGACATGCACGGGGATATGCCGCAGCTCCGGCCGGCTCTTCAGGCGGCTGATAATGGACCAGCCGTCCAGAACGGGAAGATGCAGATCCAGTAGGATCGCATCAGGCTTGTAGGCATGGGCCAGGGCAAGTCCCTGATCGCCCTGGAAGGCGACGATGGCCTTGAAGCCCCGGCTGCGCGCCAGCTCCAGCAGCCGGGCGGCGAATTCGGCGTCCTCCTCGATGATCAGGAGAATAATATCCCCGCTTAGCAGATTACTCCGGTCATCATCCATCTCAGCATATTGCAGCAGCTTCGGATTGGAGATCGAAATGTCGGGCACGAAGGACTCGCGGAAGGCCGGATTCTCGCGGCGGATAGGCTCGGAAGCCGGAATCTCAGGAGAGGCTGCTGCTGAAGCTGCGGCAGCAAGGGTCCGGGCATCCTCTCCTGCTTCCACGGCGGGAATGATCAGGGAGAAGGTGCTGCCCTTGCCCTCTACGGAATCAACCTCGATTCTTCCGCCGAGCAGTGTAGCCAGCTCCCGGCAGATCGTAAGGCCGAGGCCGGTTCCGCCATATTTGCGGCTGGTGGTGCCGTCCGCCTGCTGGAAGGCCTCGAAGATGCTGTCCAGCTTGGAGGCGGCAATGCCGATACCGGTGTCGCTGACGGCGAAGATGACCTCTTCGCCGCTGCTGCGGATCGACAGGGAGACGGAGCCTTGCTCCGGTGTGAATTTGATGGCATTGGATAATAGGTTATTCAAGACCTGCTGCAATCGGTGGCCGTCGGTCATCAGATAATCAGGCAGCCGGTTGTCAGAATGGACATCGAACCGCAGGTTCTTCTTCTTGGCCTGCTGCTCGAAATGGCGGTAGATATGATTGCTGAGATCCTGCGGGGAGACCGGCTCGATCACAGGGGTCATTTTGCCGACCTCCAGCTTCGCCAGATCAAGAATCTCATCGATCAGCTGCAGGAGATCCTTGCCTGCGGAGAAGATCGTATGGACGTATTCCAGCTGCTTCGCCTCCAGATTGCCGTCCTTGTTCTCGGCCAGAATCTGCGAGAGGATCAGCAGGCTGTTCAGCGGTGTTCGCAGCTCATGGGAGACATTGGCCAGGAATTCCGATTTGTACTGCGCGGCCATGAAGATCTCCTGTGCCTGCGCCTGAATCTCCTCCTTCTGCTTCTCGGTAAGCTTGACTTGAAGCAGAAGCTGATCATGGGAGGCGGCCAGCTCTTCCTTCTGGACCTGCAGCTCATCGGTCTGGGCCTGTAGTGTATCCGTCTGGGATAGAAGCTCCTCAGTCTGAGATTGAAGCTCTTCCGTCTGGGTCTGGAGCTGCTCTTTCTGCTCCAGCAATTCATTCGTCTGGGCCTGCAGCTCATCGGCTTGAGCCTTGATCTCCATGGTTTGCCGGCGCGAAATCTCCATTTGATCCTGCAATTCCAGATTGGAGGCGTATAGCTCCTGCGTCTGCTGCTTCAGCTCATCGGCCTGGGCCTCAATCTCGGCTTTTTGCTCCTCTGTCAGCTGCATTTGCGTCTGGAGCTGTTCATTGGAGCTTAGCAGGCTCTCCGCCTGCATCTCCAGCTCTGTCTTCTGGTCATACAATTGCTCAGTCTGCATCCGCAGTTCCTCGGTCTGCGCCATCAGCTCTTCGGTCTGAGCTTCCAGCTCCTGAGTCTGGGCCTGCAGCTCTTCAGTCTGAGCTTCCAGTTCATCCTTCTGCTCCTGTGTCTCACTCAGCAGCTCTTCAATTCTGGCGACATCCGCCAGGGTATTCATCAGCACCCCCATGTTCTGTGCGGTGCGTTCAATCAGCTGCATCTCCTTGGAGCTGAACGGGCTTAAGGAAGCCAGCTCCATGACAGCAATAACTTCCTGCTCATGCTTGATAGGAACGATAATCAGTGAGGAAGGCGCCGCCTCCCCCAGACCGGAGCGGACCTTGATATAATTCTCCGGGAGATCGTACAGAACAATCATCTGCTCGTCCAATGCGCATTGTCCGACCAGGCCGCTGCCCAGCGGGATGGCCTCCTGTTGTCCTGCGGAATCATCGAAGGCATAGCCGGCTGCGAAGTTCAGCTGACTGCCCTGCTTCAGATATATAGCCCCATAGCTTCCGCCGACAGCGGTAGCCAGCCTGCCGATGAACACACGCGAGGCCGTCTTCAGCTGGACAGAGCCTTGAAGCAGCAGCGCCATCTCAGACACCTGCGTATTAATCCAGGCCTGCTCCTCAGCTCTAAGCCGCAGCTCGCGCTCTTCTGAGGTTCTATGGTGAAGGTCAGCCGCCAGCCCGAAAAAGGAAGCTGCCAGCTGCCCGAATTCATCCTTCCGCACCGTAGCCGCAACAGCAGGGTTAAGCTGGTCTGCGGCAATATCCTGCGAGATCTCCTTGATCCGGTTCAGGCCGTGGTCTATATTACGCTGAATACTGTAAAGAAGGCCGATACTGACCAGAATGCCGCCCGCACCCATTCCTGCTGCGAGCAGGCGCGAGCCACCCTCCATAAAGAGGATAGATATAGTAATCATACTGCCTAGCAGCAGTATAGAAGCTGATGTTGCTAACCAAACTTGTTGTTTTATTCTCATTGTCCGCCGCCTTTGTTCAGTTAGGGTACTAATCTATATAATTATATCTTTTATAGGGCTTCAGTGATATAGATGACCTGTAGAAAACACCGGACAGCTGATATTTACAAGGTTTTTTGGAGTTGTAACCACTTCTGCGTCTAGTTTCATGAAAACTTTGAAATCACCGCAATATACTTAAAATTTTGCTTGTAAGCAGCGATTAGAGCGTGTAAGATATACGAAGGTTTTCAAAACAGACATCATCATAACTCATATAATCTTGGGAATATGGCCCATAAGTTTCTACCGGATAACCACAGTAATTATCCGACTATGAGTGAAATAGCGCATCTAGGGTTCCGTTTCTTGTGCTGCGGCACGGGAAGGGCTGGTCCAAGCGATGCGGACACGTATATGTGTTACACCACCAAGGGACAAAAACCCAGAAGGACAGATTCACTTGAGAGAAACACTCAGGGAATCTGTCCTTTTTTATTTTATCCGTTTTTTATTTCTAAGGAGGAAGATCCGCTGTAATGAAAGTATTGGAAGAACGCATTAGACAAGAAGGCTTGATTCTATCGGAGACTGTACTGAAAGTGGACTCATTTCTGAACCATCAGGTAGACACGGCGCTTGCGCTTGCGATCGGGAAGGAATTCGCAGCGGTCTTCGGGGACCGGCAGATCACCAAGGTGCTGACTGTAGAGGCCAGTGGTATTCAGTTCGCCATGGCGGCGGGGATTGCGCTGGGTGTGCCGTTCATCTACGCCAAGAAGAAGAAGGCAATCACCCTGTCCGAAGCGGTGTATTCGGCACCGGTACACTCCTTCACCCGTCAGGAGGACTACCAGATCAGCATCTCGCAGAAATATCTCGGGCCGGACGATACCGTATTGATTGTCGATGATTTCCTGGCTACCGGTGCGGCACTTGTAGGGCTATGCGATATCGTAGCAGAGTCCGGGGCGCAGCTGGCCGGGGTCGGCTGCGTCATCGAGAAGAGCTTCCAGGAGGGACGCGGTCTGCTGGAGCAGCGCGGAATTCCGGTGTATTCCCTGGCGCGGATTGCTTCGATGTCGCCGGGTGAGATTCATTTCATAGATAATGAAGGATTACTCAAGGAGTGTGCAGGATGTTAAGCAAACAGAAGGTATTTGCCCTAGGGCTTCAGCATGTACTGGCGATGTACGCCGGAGCGGTCATTGTACCGCTGGTTGTCGGGGGAGCGCTCAATTTGAACGGTACGCAGATGGCGTATCTGATTGCAGCGGATCTGTTCACCTGTGGACTGGCGACCCTGTTGCAGATTATGGGCAGCAAATATTTCGGAAGCGGGCTGCCGGTAGTTCTCGGCTGTACCTTCACGGCGGTTAGCCCGATTATCGCCATCGCTTCAGGCTCCAATCTGGCGACGGCTTACGGCGCAATCATTATCTCCGGGTTGTTCGTGGTGCTGGCAGCCCCGGTGTACGGGAAGCTGCTGAAGTTCTTCCCGACCGTGGTCACCGGCTCGGTAGTCACAATTATCGGGCTGTCGCTGATTCCCGTCGCGATGAATAATGTAGCCGGCGGCCAGGGAAGCGCCGACTTCGGGCAGCCCCGCAATCTGCTGCTGGCTCTGATCACCCTGCTCGTTATTCTGGCCGTGAACCGGCTGACTACAGGGTTCCTGCGCTCAGTATCCGTGCTGGTAGGTCTGGTAGTAGGCACTGTGATCGGCTATGCCATGGGCATTGTGCATTTCTCTACCGTGACCACAGCCTCCTGGGTCAGTGTCGCACAGCCGTTCTACTTCGGCTGGCCGCAGTTCAGCGTCACCGCGATCTTCACAATGATTATCGTGAATATCGTGTCTATGGTCGAATCAACGGGAGTCTACTTTGCCGTTGGTAAGGCGACAGACCAGCAGGTGGAGCAGAAGCAGATCGTGAACGGCCTGCGCTCCGAGGGGCTGGCCATCATGCTGGGCGGCCTGTTCAACGCCTTCCCGTACACCGCATTCTCCCAGAATGTCGGCTTGCTGTCGCTGACGCGGGTGAAGACGCGGAATGTTATTTTTGCAGCGGGCGGAATTATGGTCGTGCTGGGGCTGCTGCCGAAGCTGGCGGCACTGACTACAGTGGTGCCGAATGCGGTGCTGGGCGGGGCGATGATCGTCATGTTCGGCTCGGTTGCCGCTTCCGGTATGTCGATTCTGTCCGATGTGGATCTGCGCAAGGACGGCAATCTGCTGATTGCCGCCTGCAGCATCGCGGTGGGCCTTGGCTCTGCCGTGCTTCCGTCCATGTTCGACCAGCTGCCGGAATTCGCCAGAATGCTGCTGCAGAACGGAATCGTATCCGGGTCGCTGACAGCGATCATCCTGAATATCTTCTTGTCGAAGACTCAGGAGAGTGCGGTTCCTGCAGCCGCCGCTCCGGAAACCAAGTAAAATATTCCACACACGCAACTCTAATAAGATGAACAGCCGATTCCGAAATAAATGGAACTCGGCTTTTTTTTTGCTTCAGATGAACGGAGCCTGTTGTATAATTTATACAATGACAACTAGAAGGGACTGGCAGAGGACATGAGAAAGTATTGGCTGAGCATTCTCGGCAGTCTGGTGCTGGTGTTGATCGTTCCGCTGCTCTCGGTCCTCCAGACACATCAGATCAAGGGAGACAGGCCGCAGGCGGTGCAGGGTGTGATTGACCTTCGCTCCTGGGACTCACGCCACGACGGCATTATGAAGCTGGATGGAGAGTGGGAGCTGTACCGTGATGTACTGCTGTCGCCCGCGGATTTCCATCCGTTGAACGCAGGTAAGGAGGTCCCCGCCGCCTCTACGATGATTCAGGTTCCGGGGAAATGGAACGACGATATCTCCGAACAGGGGGAGCGTAGAGCCAAAGGCTATGCTACATACCGCCTCCAGGCGAAGATTACCCCAGGGGAAGCGGTAGTCTATGGTCTGCGTACCAGCAACATCCGCAGTGCAGGCAAGGTTTATTTGAACGGGCAGGAGATTGGAAGCAGCGGAACCCCGGCAGCCTCGGCCTCTGAGGGCAGACAGAATAACATGCCTTTTATGGGATTCGCCCCGGTAACCGGGGATACCATGGAGATTATTGTGCAGGTGGCGAACTACAGCTACTCCTCAGGCGGGATCGTTCAGCCGATTGTGATCGGTAATCAGGCCGCTATTTTGAAGCACAGGGAATTTGCCCTGTTTGTAGACGGGGCTGCACTGATCGGGTTCTTCGTGTTATCCCTCTTCCTGCTAATGTTCTCCAAGGTAAGGGAGAGCCGGGGGGTCACATTGTATCTGGGCTTGTTCTGCATAGCGGCCTTTGTCTACATTTTTACGCATGGCGAAAAGCTCATCCTGGCAGCGCTGCCCGGATTCCCTTACGAGATTATACTCAAGCTGCAGCTTGCGTCCTCTACACTGGTCTATTATTATCTGCTGCACTATGTCGCCAATTCAGTGAACTACCCGATGTCCATTGGGATGATTAAGGCCTCCAGGCTGGTTACGGCATTCCTGCTGCTGATTGCTGTATTCGTCCCGGCCTATCTGTTCAGCTATCTGGAGGTTCTGCTGCTGACCTGGGGCCCGGTAAGCCTGGGCTTCGTACTCTACTCCATGGTCCAGGGTACCCGGCGAAATCCGAAGAATATGTTCCTGATGATGGTCAGCATCGAGAGCTTGAGTGTGGTAATCATCTATTATCTGGTCAGCTTCATGGGCATGACCTTCAGCTATTTCATCATCTCCTACGAGATTCTCCTGTTCGGGTTCGTGCAGGCGATCTTAATGACCCGGCAATACGCAGCCTCCTTCCAAGAGGTGGAACAGCTCTCCCGCCGTCTGCTGTCGCTTGACGGCTTGAAGGATGACTTCATCTCCGATACCTCGCAGGAGCTGCGGAGGCCGCTGCAGGGGATTGTCAACATGGCCAAGGTGCTGGCGCAGGGTACGGCCGGCTCCATCAGCGCTGCCCAGCAGGATCAACTGCTCACGATTGTCTCTACCGGCAAGCGGCTTACGGCTCTTATCCATGATATGTCGGACTTCGCGAAGCTGAATCACGGCTCGCTCTTCCTGCGCCGGCAGGCCGTCGATCTCCGCATGTCCGCTTCCTCCATTATGGAGGTCACCCGTCAGGTCTACGGCAACAGCCAGCTGGAATTCCGGCTGAGTCTGCCGGGGCAGCTTCCGCTGCTGGAGACAGATGAGCAGCGTTTCGCCCAGATTCTGCATAATTTACTCGCCAATGCAGTGAATTATACGCCCAGAGGCGTGATAACGCTGTCTGCTGAGGTTAAAGAAGAGTATGTTGCCATTATCATAACGGATACCGGCCAGGGGATTGCGCCTGAACGTCTGCGCACGATCTTCGATGCCAATGATCCAAGCGGTCCTGCCGCCAGTAAGGTCTACCGTGAGAACGGGCTTGGCCTCAGCATTACCCAGAGGCTGGTAGAACTGACGGGCGGGGAGATTGAGGTGCATTCCGAACTGGGGCACGGCTCCATCTTCTGCTTCACCCAGCCGATCCTGAAGAGGAGTAATGCGCTGCTGGAGGAGGAATTCGGAGAGCTTCACGGCTGGGAGACGGCGCCTTCGTACCCGCTTCCCGGAGAAGAACCTGTGCAGCTGCCTTCTGAAGACTGCTGCTCCATTCTGGTAGTGGATAATGATCCTGTTAACCTGCGCGTGCTGGTAGGCGTACTTCAGCTGGAGAACCATTCGGTAATTACGGCCAGCAGCGGAGCTGAAGCGATCCAGATCATCCAGCAGCATCCTGAGCTTGATCTGGTGATTGCCGACTGGGTGATGCCGGAAATGCCGGGTCTTCTGCTCTGCAAGGCCATCCGTGAACGATTCACCTTGTCCGAGCTGCCGATTCTGGTGCTTATGGCGAGCAGCCGCCCCGATGATATCCTTGCAGCCTTCGAGGCCGGGGCGAATGATTATCTGAGCAAGCCGGTGGAGGTGCGCGAATTCAAGGCGCGGATGCAGACCCTGCTGGATATGCGCAAGTCGATCCGCGTATCCGTCCAGTCGGAGATTGCCTTCCTCCAGGCACAGATCAAGCCGCATTTCTTATATAATGCGCTAAATGCCATTATCTCGGTCTGTCCGGTGGACCCGGACAAGGCCACAGAGCTGCTGCTGGACCTCAGCCAGTATCTGCGGAGCAGCTTCGACTTCCAGAACCGGGGCCAGACGGTCTCCATGGAGAAGGAGCTGGGACTGGTCAGATCCTATCTGGCACTGGAGCAGGCGCGGTTCGATGAACGGCTGAATATCGAGTTCGATGTGCCGGAGGATGTGATGGCTATGGTTCCGCCGCTGAGCATTCAGCCGATTGTTGAGAATGCCGTTAATCATGGACTGATGCAGAAGGAGGCCGGAGGGACGGTACGGCTTAGAGTCGAGCTGCTGCCCGGCTGCCTCAAGGTAGCGGTTACGGATGACGGTGTAGGCATGACTCCGGAGAAGATTGCGGAGGTCCTCTCGGAAGAGCGGACAGAGGGGGGCATCGGACTGCGCAATATTCAGCGCCGTCTGCTCAAGATGTACGGGGCAGGTCTGAATATCGACAGTGTACCGGGAAGGGGGACTGCCATATCGTACACCATCCCCACCTAAAGACACCTGAGAATGACGAAGAGGAGGTGAGTCTGACAGATGAAGGCGATACTGATTGACGACGAGAAGCCGGCACTGCAGCACCTGGAGCGTCTGCTCCTCAAGGATGGGCGTCTTACGATTACGGGGAAATACACCTCGGCACGCCTGGGACTTGCGCATCTGGAACAGGAGAAGGCGGATATCGTATTCCTGGATATTGGCATGCCGGAGATGAACGGGCTGGAAGCCGGTGAATACATCGCCGGGTTGGACCGGAGCACCCGGATTGTCTATATTACCGCATACAGCGAATATGCCATCGAAGCCTTTGAACTCAATGCTGCGGATTATCTGCTGAAGCCGGTGACCTCCCAGCGCTTAAGCAAAACACTGGAGCGGCTGGAGGTCGGCAAGGAGAGCTCTGAAGCGCAGATACCGCCGCCTTCGGCGTCTGCGGCACCCGTTAAGGAGCTGTCGATCCTTTGCTTTCACCGGCTGGAATTCATAGACAGCACGGAGCCGGGGCGCAAGATGCAGTGGAGAACCAGCAAGGCGCAGGAGGTATTCGCCCTGCTGCTGCATAACCGCGGCCAGTGGGTACTCAAGGACACCATTGTGGATCTTGTCTGGCCGGATTTCAAGCCGGAGAAAGCCGTAGCGAATCTGCATACGACGGTATACCATATCCGCAAGCTGCTGAAGGCTTGGGATATGGAGGTGCTTGTCGAGTTCTCGCAGGAGCGGTACAGGCTGACCAAGGAGCAGGTGCTGCTGGATGTCGAGGAGTTCGAGCTGGGCTATGCCGGTACGCCTGTGGAGTCGGAAGAGGAATGGCTGCGCCGTGAAAATATATTGAAGCTATACCGTGGAGACTACCTGCAAGAGCATCATTACGACTGGGCAGAGATCCGGCGCAAAGAGCTGCAGGTCCGGTATATCCGCATGGCGCTCCATTCCGCCGAATATGAGCTGTCCTCCGGGCGGCCCCGGCTGGCGCTGGAGCGGCTGCTGGACCTGCAGGCGGCAGATCCGTATTCCGACCAGCTCTGCAGGCTGATTCTGAGGAGTTATGCCGACCTGGGAGATTTCATCGGATTCAGGACACACTACGATAAATACAAGGAGCTCCTGGAGAATGAACTGGGCATCCGCCCTGACCAGGTCATGGACAGCTGGGTACAGAAGGTATTGTAAGCCCGTAGCATGGCACTGCATTACTGCTTGTTGTCATTATTGTTTATATCCTGTGGTATACATATTCAAGGCTGCGGGAGTTGAAACGAAAGAGTCATAGCAGCGTATCAGAAGCATACCAGTATTCAAGAGGAGATGGAGTAGGAATGGATAACGGGTTGAAGGTCATCCTGTTCGAGAAGCTGCCCGAAGGTAACCTGCAGATGATTGAAGAGCGCGTCTGGAGCATGAATATGGTTACGGCTCTGGAGCATGTCAATTATATTGTCGTTGGCGGCCGCGAATTCGAGACGGTAGAGGGACGGCTGAATGTGGATGAAGGGAAGCTGGAGCTTCTGCTGGTTCCCATGCGTACGGAAGGTTAAGGATGAATACCAGGAAAGGAGGGCCTAAGTTGGCAAAAGACGAAAATGTTAAAGAGCCTGCAATAAGCAGGCTGTTCACGCCGGACGGCAAACCGGTCCGCGTATTATCCACCTCGCTCGGCATTGCGCTGCTGGCTAACGCATTGTTCATTCCCGGAGGAGCGGGTGCAAGCGGCACCGGCGGCGAGGAGCCTAAGCTGGTCTCCTGGTCTACCGAGGAGGTTAAGCAATATTTCGACAAGAATGTAGACTGGAGTATTCCCTATCCGGAAGACCAGAAAGAACAGGTTCAGGAAGGGCAAGGCGCAGTAACCTCCGGCGGCACGACGGTAATCAACAATTACGGCGGGTATAACTCGGGGTTCGGCTGGGATGATGTGCTTCTGTACCACATGCTTTTCAATAGCGGTTCGTTCTACTCTTCCAGAGGCTGGTACAATGACAGGCCTACTTATTATGGAGGTACACGCAATACCTATAAGCCGCCCTCCTACAATAGCGGACGATTCCAGAACAAGCCGGTGGCCGGCTCGGTTGTCAAGCCAAAGACCTCGACCTCATCCACCGGCTCCATTACCAGAAGGAATACCTCTTCCAAATCGGGCGGCATCGGCGGCACCTCAAGCGGGCTGGGTTCGAGTAAATCCAAATCCGGCTCCAGTAAAAGCTCCGGCAAAAGCTCGGTGCGCTCCGGCAAGAGCGGGTTCGGCGGATGATCCAGGCGGAGCAGGCATTCGAGTATATAGACCAGTCCGGTCTGGAGCGCGCTCCCCGGGTAGAGCGGCTGCATGAGCTGGGCTTCACCTGGGCCGATCTGGAGGACGAGGAATACTGGCTGGATGCGGTGGCTGTGATGCGCATTGAGACCTATCAGGAATTGAAGGAAGCCGCCGCAGCACTCTGGGCGATTCTGGATAAAGCTGTCCGTTATGTCCATCTCAGACATGACCTGTACGACCTGCTCGGGATTCCCCCGGTGCTGTGGCAGATGCTGGATGACTGCCCGTTGCCGGAGCAAGGACTGATCAGCCGGTATGCCCGGTTCGATTTTGCCGTGGCGGGGGATGGTACGATCAAGCTGCTGGAGCTGAATGCGGATACTCCGACCGGCTATGTGGAAGCTTCCATTGCTACGCCATGGATCTGCGCAGAGGCAGGCATCGGGAGCCCGAATGCAGCCATGAAGCAGCAGCTGGCCGCAGCCTGGAGCGTGGAGCGCCCGGACACGGTAGCCTGTGTGGACTACGGCAGCCATGAGGAAGACAGCGGGACGATTGAGGCGCTGGCCGCGCATAGCGGACTGGATATCCGCTGTGTCGATTGCCTGGATCTGTCGATTGATGAGGGTGTGGTCAAGGACGGGGAGGACCGGATCATAGAGCGGATGTTCGCGCTGTATCCGAAGGAGTGGATGGCCGTAGATGAAGGCGGTGAGGCTCTGGCCTATGCCATTGAGAGCGGGAAGCTCCAGCTGTTCAACGGACCGCATAGCATCATCCTCCAGTCCAAGGGGCTGATGGCTGCTGTCTGGGGAATGTACGAGCTTGGCCTGCTGTTCACGGAGCCGGAACGCGAGGCCATATCCAGGTACATCTTGCCGACGTACAATAAGGCAGTCTTCTCAGAGAGCTTTGTATCCAAATCTGTATTCGGCCGCGAAGGCGGATCTGTACGGATCTTTGATGACAGCGGCACGCTTGAGATCGAGGACGAAGAGGGCTATGACAGCAGCCAGCTTTTCCCCGTGGTCTATCAGAAAAGGGCCGAAATGGCCCGGATCATGACAGCGGAGGGCGAGCTGCATCTGCTGACCGGCATGTTCGTCATTAACGGAACGCCCTGCGGGCTGCTTGGCCGGGCCGGCGGGCCGATCACAGGCAATGCCAGTCATTTTATCGCGCTAGGAGTGAGGGGGCTTGAAGATGTTCAAGGATAGAGAGGGGCGGGCGACAGGACGTAGATCAAGGGGCGTTCTGCTGACCGCAATGCTGCTTCTGGGGGTTCTGCTGCTGAGTGCATGTTCAGCGAATAGCGGCAGTGTATTTCATACGGGTACCGATACAACGGATAATGTATCACGTGTGCCATGGGATTACCGGGTGGTAGAGGGCAAGGTTGGCGATCTGGTCGGCAGCGATATGACTGTATTGCCGGATAATGAGCTGCTTCCCAATGACGGGAATTATGCTACAGGCGACACCATCTGGACGCTTCAGTTCATGGACGCCGAGCTGGTAACGGATGCCGACCAGAAGAATGAGATCAAGTTGTCCGCCTGGACGACGCTTAAGTCCTATGCCGACCAGAAGGCGGCCACGGAGGATCTGGCCAATCTCAAGGTATCCATCACAACGGATGTGGATCTGGTTGGCGTGTACAAGACGGAATACCAGAGCAAGACCAGAAACTTCGCAGTGCTGGAGCTGCCTTCCGGCAACCGGATCAAGCAGCCGATTGACGACAAGCGTTATACCGCGCTGGAGAAGCAGAAGAAAGTCTCTGTGGTGCTGGAGGAAGTACATGATTTCGCCGACTATGATTCGGCCTATGCGAAATTTCGGGGGTGGGCTAAATGACGATTGTAATTAATCTGGTGGTCAGTATTCTGACCATTGTTCTGCTTCAAGTGCTGGGGATGGTAATCTTCGCGCTCATGACTCCCTTCAAGGATATGGAGGAGCTGAAGAAGGGGAATGTGGCGGTAGCGATGGCATTTGGCGGCAAGTTCCTGGCGACGGCGGTCATTCTTGGCGTGGCCGCTTATACCAATACCTCCATCTGGTTCATGATGCTGTGGTTCGCGGTGGGGTATGTCTGCCTGATTGCTTCGTACTGGATCTTCGAGCTGTTCACTCCAGGCTTCCGGATTTCGGAGCAGCTGGAGAAGGGGAATGTTGCGGTCGGCGTCATGCTCTGCATGGTGTTCATCGGGACGGCCTTCGCGGTCAGCAGTCTGATTATTTAGGTAGACCCGTTTGGCAGGCGGGCAGCGGCTGCGTCCCGTAAGGGGTTCTGCGCAGTTACTGCCTGCCTGCTCAATTCACCCGGGAGGCAGGGATGAGCGTTGCATTTTATAATCCAATTATCCGGCAAGCTGCTTCATTTGAAGAAGAAGTCTATTGCTTTTATTATTCTGGCTTTCATTCTTCTCAGCGCAACCATCGCCTTCCTGCTGGAGCCGGACACGTTTCATAGCTGGTTCAACGCCTTTTATTGGGTAATGACCACCATGGCTACTGTCGGGTATGGCGATTACTTTGCCGCTACCGTCACCGGCAAGGTGTTTACGATTTTCTTATATATCTTTGGCATCGGTCTGCTCAGTCTGGTGATCGGCAAGATTGTTGAAGCCATGGGCGAGATGCAGCGCAGGAGAGGAGCCGGAACCTTGACTTTTCACGGACACAATCATGTGGTGCTGATTAACTGGAACCGCAAGACACAGGCGGCAGTGGATGAGATTCTGTGTTACGACAGGGAATGCAAAGTGGTCATTATCGATGAGAATGGTCGGCATCCACTGGAATCTATGGAGCAGGTCCACTTCATCAGCGGCGATGCTGCAAGCGATGACATTCTGCTGAAGGCGAATATCGGGAGCGCCAGAGCGGCGATTGTGTTCAGCGACACCCGTATCGACGAAGCTTCCTTGAGTGACGGCAAGTCCCTGCTGATCGCCTCCAGCATTGAACGGATTGCCCCGCAGGTACATACAACCGTAGAGATTATGCAGGAAAAGAACATTCAGAACTTCAAGCATGTGCATGTGAACGAGTTCGTGCTCTCCCATGATGCGATCTCCAGACTGGCTGTACGCTCTGCCCTACAGGAGGGCAATTCCGAGGTGATCACCCAGCTGCTCAGCCGCGAGCACGGGGATGATATTTATGAGATCCCCCGCCGCAGCGGCTGGACAACCTATGGGGAGGCCTTTCAGGATCTGCTGCGCCAGGGGGCGACTCTGCTGTCCGACCGGGGCGATCTGGGCATTAACCGCAAGCTTGACCGGCCGATTCCGGCAGACGCCAGACTCTACATCGTCGCCGATGAGGCCACGTACCGGAGAATTAAAGAGAGCTAGATCAAGCTGTAGGATTTCATAAGGCAATTCACAATAGAGCTGTTCCGGTCGTCATGACACGGAATCAGCTCTTTTTCAGGATGAAAAGGGCCAAAGCTATGAAATGGACACATAATGTTTGATAAAACAGTTAATAATGTGACAATAATTACCGTTATATTATTATGGATAATTCAATTAAGCTTGTCTCAAAGGATGTGATCGATTGGGAAGCAGATATAGCAAGGCTGCTGTTCTGGGGATGTCGCTGCTCTTGCTAACCTCCTGCGGCGGCAATTCGTCCAGTCCGGCACCTTCCTCTCCCGGCTATACTCCGGCGGTCTCTCCTTCTGAGACTATACGGCCGGATGAAGCGCTGCAGCTTGAGCCTACATTGGAACAGCGGGAACTATTCAATTTCATAAATACACAGCTTACAGGACCCGATGGGGTATATACGAATTTACAGGAGACCTCTGAATCGGCAGAAGTGGCTACAGGCCATGAGATTCTAAGCGAATCCGCATCCCTCCTAATGGAGGCCGCTGTCCGGACCCGCAATCAGGAGCTGTTCGACCGGCAGTGGACGCAGGCCCGCAGAACCTTCGATATGGAGGGCGGCTTCAGCTACCGCTTCAGCCCCAAGCAGCAGAAGCAATTCAACGTGAATGCAGCGGTAGACGACCTGCGGATGATCGGGGCACTGCTGGAAGCGGGTCAGGTGTTTAACCAACCGGAATATACTAGAGAAGCCGATAAATATGGTAAAAGATTTTATAAAAACAACATCAAAAAAGATTATATGTTTGACATGTTTGACAATTTATACAAAGTGGTAAACGAATCGGTAACTTTGTGTTATATTGATCTGAGTGTATTGCAGAAATTGTCGATATCTAGCGAATTACAAGAGAATTTGTTGATGAATATGAGCGGAATTTTGGAGGAGGGATATTTGTCCGATTCTTTTCCATTCTATGAGACCCGCTTCGATTACAAGACTGGTAAATACAGCTCTGAAGGCATTAACTCCGTCGAATCTCTGCTCACTATTCTTCATTTGGCAGAGACCGGCCGTCAGAAGCCGGCAAGTATAAGCTATATCAAAGCTCAGGTCGCAGCGGGAACCTTGTTCGGGCAATATACACGTGAAGGTCAACCAGCCAATGATATCCGTTCTACAGCAATCTATGCGCTCACAGCCATGATTGGAGCCGTGCTGGGCGACAGTTCACTTTATCAGTCCAGTATTGAACGAATGAACGAATTCAGGGTGACAGATCCTGCGAGTCCGCTCTATGGCGGGTTCGGTGATCCTGCTGCCCGGCAAGCCTACTCTTTCGATAACCTGATGGCACTCCTGGCGTATTCCTACAAGGCTCCATAATATGACAAAAGGGGAATCGGAATGATAGACAACAACTTAGAAACATCCACCCGGCCCGGAATGATGCTTGGCAGTCTTCGGGTTACGCCTGCGTTTGTTGCAGCTTTTGGCGTTCTGCTGGTTACTATTATCTCGCTGTTTACCCTTCCCTATGTGGGGATGGCGGATAATGGAGACTATTACCGGATTATATATAGCAATGGCTTATATTTCGATCTGTCGGATTATGACAGCCGTTATTTCGGGTATTTCGTGAAGCAGTTCGGAATCTTCCAATACTATAACGAGAACAGCACGATGGTGGTATCTTCCCAGTCGCTGTTCATTAAGCTTGCGCTGTTTCTCAATAAGCTGTTCTTCAGCAAGGAAGTATTCGATATCCGCTTCCAAGCTGTGATTTATACCCTGCTGTATGTCGCTGCGATCTACCTGCTGATTGAAGCCATTACGCTCAAGATGTCCCTTAAACGGGGGATGCTGGTTGCGGTTCTGGCGGTGTTCATCTTCGGGGATACGGGATATACGGCTTATTTCAGTTCGTTCTTCGGTGAAAGTCTGGTGATGGTCACAATGATCCTGGTGTTTGCCTCCTGGCTGCTGCTGTACCGTAAAAGATACAACGATTACGCGATGCTGGCGATCCTGGTGATCAGCACCGTGATTCTTACGACCTCCAAGCAGCAGAACGCTCCTGTGGGCATGGTCATTTCCCTGCTTGCGATCCCGTTAATCTGGATTCGCCGGGATAAGCTGTTCCGCTGGATCACCATTGCCTCCGCCGCTCTAATGATGTTTACCGGGATTGCCACTTATCTTAATATCTCCAAAGAGTTCGTGAATATTAACCAGTATCATGCGATGACGCGCGGAGTGCTGATGGAATCGGAGAATCCGGAGACTGCGCTGCAATCCTTCGGGATCAATGAACAGTACGCCATTCTCAAGGGGAATACCTACTATGACCAATACGGAACTGTGGATGTGAAATCAGAGCTGCTGGAAAAAGATTTCTACAGCCGGTATGGTTTCGTCTCTATTCTCAAATACTATGTTACCCATCCGGATCAGCTCGGCTCGATTCTTGATACGGCCGCCGAAAGCGCCTATAAGATCAAACCGGCTGCCATGGGGAACTATGAGCTATCCGCAGGCAAGGAATTCCGGGCCCAGAGCCATTTCTTCACAGCGTATAGCACGCTCAAGGAGAAGCTGGCCCCCCGTCCCTTCGCCTTCATTCTCCTCTGGATGGCCGTAACTATAGGGATCTATATGCCATCCTTCGTAAGTGCGGTCCGCTCGCGGGATTATCGGGGGATGCAGAGGCTGCTTGTGATTCTGGCGACCATGCTGGTTGGACTCTCGGGTATTGTAGTCTCCATTATTGGAGCCGGTGATGCCGATATTGCCAAGCATGAATTTCTGTTCACCTTAGCCTTTGACCTGATCACCTTCCAAGCCGTAGCCAGCGTGATCGGCCGCGGAATTTCATCGAGGAAATCCATGCCGGCTGCACCGCCTGCCTTGCCGGCCCAGGATTATCCTACTCTGAACAGAGGGGTTGGCATTTGAGACGTAGAGGAATAGTCATTGTGGTACTGATCTTCCTGACCGGATATCTTCTGCCGCCTGCCCGGGCCGAATCTGCCGCAGCCTCTCCAGTGCCAGCTCAGCGCATTCTGCTGCTGTTCGATGGCCTGGCCAGAGGCGCGGGCAGGGAAGGGAACGTGGCGGAGCTGCAGCGGCTGCTCGCAGCCTACAGCGCACAGGTCACGCTTAAGAATATATCTGATTATGAGCAGGGCAGCATGTCAGCCTATTCTGGAGTGATCACTGTTGTGAATAATGATGAGCTTGAGATTACGAATCAGGCTTATCTGCAGGATGCGGCAGATTATCAGGGGGCGGTCCTGCATGTTGGATACAAACCGCCTGCGCGCGTGCAGCAGGCGCTGCACCTGAAGACAGGGATGTGGCATGGGCCAGGTGCAAGCCTCTCCATCGGCGGGTTCACCGGGGTTACGCCGGATGTAGAAGAGATGCCCTATATTACAGCCTCCAAGGGCGGGCGGACGTATGGAGAATGGTCTCTGGACGATGGTGAAGTACAGGCGCCTTATGC
Source organism: Paenibacillus sp. FSL H8-0332 (assembly GCF_037963835.1). Taxonomy (NCBI): domain Bacteria; kingdom Bacillati; phylum Bacillota; class Bacilli; order Caryophanales; family Paenibacillaceae; genus Paenibacillus; species Paenibacillus sp. FSL H8-0332. Next base: position 6,822,168 of record NZ_CP150145.1, on the reverse strand, counting down.
GGCTAAAAGCGGCAAAACCGCTTATGTGCCCTATCTGAAGCAGGGGGATTTCACTGCCATGGCTACGGCCTATGTGCTGAAGGATTGGCTGCACTACACCGCACAGCCCCATATGTACCTGTTGATCAAAGAGATTTATCCCTTCTCGGATCTGGAGCTGCTGGAGAAGATGGCGGACAGGCTGTATCAGAGCGGAATTCCCTTCATCGCCAGTATCCGGCCGGTGTTCGGCAATACAGATTTCCCCGCGATGAAACGGTATCTGGAAGCGTTGAGAACGGTTCAGGCCCGAAACGGCAGTATCGTTGTTAACGCCCCGGCAGTCCGGCCGCCGATCAACTCCAATGACCGTTCGCTGCACGGGAAGATGAATCAATTCATCAATGTACTGGCCGAGGGGGGCGTGGCGCCGCTGGGTGTCGCTGCCGAGGGATACTGGACCTATGACAAGGAGTATTCCACCGCAGGCATGGGCTTCTTCGACTCAGCGGTACTCTACCCTGATGAGGAGACCCATTATATGGAGCAGACAGATACCTCGGCGGCCTTCGCTTCCGCATTATACAGTCTGCCGCCGGAATTGTTACAGGGAATCGGCAGAATAGGCAAGGCTATGCCGCAGCTTCCGCTGAACATGGCTGTTACGCTTGACCTGCCGGGGGATGAGCGCGGGCTGGAGGACATGCTGCAGGGACTGAATGCAGAGTGGTACACCTTTGCAGACTATAAGCAGGATGCCCATACCGTGACAACAGATATGCATACCCTCGAAGCTGCTGATGGAGTAATTAAGGTGGACGGTAACGTGCTGAATGTTGACTATACTCCTCAGACGGTTATCGCTGACTACGAGTACAAGGAGAAACAGGCTACCAGCTTCAACAAGCTGTTCAGCGTGCAGAATCAATTCTTCATCATCGTGATCCTGTCGGCGCTGCTCTTGTTCGGCGGTCTGCTTACCATCGGCTACAGGCTGTACCGGAGGAAATATTTGAGAAGGTAATTTCGGCAAAAAATAGCGACCTTAGGAGAATAATATGACGATTTCTGACGTGCTGATGGTGATTGCTGTCATCTGCATCTGGTCACTGCTGCTGGTGAATGTGGCGCTGATTATAGCGGGATATCTGTACTACATTGAAACTGAAAATGAAGCTGATCCGGAGATCACAGGTGAGTATCCGGTGGTTACGATCATGGTCCCTGCACATAACGAAGGCGTCGTGATCAGCAAAACGGTGGAATCCCTATTGGCGCTCGATTACCCGCATGACCGGTATGAGATCATCGTCATTAACGATAATTCTTCGGATAATAGCGCGGAGCTGCTCGATGAGATCCAGCGCAGGAATCCGCAGCGCAATCTGATTATCATCAATACCGATGCCGTTACAGGCGGCAAAGGAAAATCCAATGCACTGAACATCGGCTTCGCCCGCAGCCGGGGGGAGCTCATCGCCATTTATGATGCCGATAATACACCGGAGCGCACAGCGCTGAAGTATCTTGTAGCGGAGATCATTAACGATTCGACGCTTGGGGCGGTGATCGGCAAGTTCAGAACACGTAACCGGGATGCCAGCCTGCTGACCCGGTTCATTAATATTGAGACCCTGTCCTTTCAATGGATGGCTCAAGCGGGGCGCTGGAAGCTGTTCAAGCTCTGTACGATCCCGGGGACGAACTTCATTATGCGCAGATCGATTGTCGAGAGCATCGGCGGCTGGGATGTGAAGGCGATTGCCGAGGATACGGAGATCAGCTTCCGCATTTATATGATGGGCTACCGGATCAAGTTCCAGCCGAAATCGGTCACCTGGGAGCAGGAGCCGCAGACGGTGAAGGTATGGTTCAAGCAGCGGACACGCTGGGCCAAGGGTAATATCTATGTCATTGTGAAGAACCTTCCGCTCCTCTTCGACCGGAAGGCTGCGAAGATCCGCTTCGATATTCTGTATTATGTCTCGATCTATTTCCTGCTCCTGATCTCACTGGTGACCTCTGATGTTCTGCTTGTCCTACATGCCATGGGGTATGTTCATACCACCATCGCCGGACTCAGCAGCTTCCTGTGGCTGCTTGCCATTGTCCTGTTCGTGGTCGGGATCTTCGTGACCCTGACGACGGAGAAGGGGGAGATGAGCCTGTCGAACCTGTGGATCATTATGTTGATGTATGTCTCTTACTGCCAGCTCTGGATGGTGGTTGCAGCTTACGGACTGTATAACTATCTCAAAGACGTCATTCTCAAACGGGAAGCCAAATGGTACAAAACCGAGCGTTACTAAAGCGCCGGAGGTCCAGAAATAAGATATACAGGAGATACAGAACATGATGAAAAAACAGATAATAACCGCGCTGCTCTGCCTCTCCCTCTTCCTGGTTCAAATCCCTGCGGCGCAGGCGGAAGGGCTTCCTGGTGAAGCCGGGCAGACGTATGAAACTTCGTTCACGGGCAGTGATATCTCTCTGAGAGGGACCAGCTCCCAGCAGCAGTACTTCACGGTAATGGACTATTGGAACGTGGATACGGTGAGGATTAACTTGCATTATCAGAGTTCTCAGATTAATGAGGATCAGGTGTCGAGTGTAACCTTGTCGCTTAACGGCATCCCGTTCTATTCCTTCCGGCCGTCCCGGGACAATAACGGGGAGCAGATTCTGAGCATTGAGGCGCCCAAAGGGTTCCTTACAGTAGGAACCAATACGCTGGGCATCCGGGGCAACCTGAGAACCAATACGGAGGGGTATCAGCTCTGCAATCTGGACGATACACAGGATAGCTGGCTGCATCTGTTCAATACTTCAAGTATTGCTGTGAAATATACGCCTAAGGCAATCACCGGGGGCATTCAGGATTTCAGTGCCAGATTCTCGGGAATGGATACGGTAAAAGCAGACCAAAGCCTGCTCGCCGTGCCGCAGAAGGCCAGCGGGGCAGAGCTGGAGAGCGCCACCTACGCCCTCTCAGGGTTCGCCAAAGGCAATACGCTGAACGACAGGACCATTGCGCTGCTCCCTTATCGTGAAGATACTGTCCAGGACAAGCGTGCAGTAGTTCTGGTAGCCATGTACGATAATCTGCCGGACCGGATGAAGAAGCTGGTGAGTACGGCGGATGACCTTGGCACACATGCGGTCATTCAGCTGGTGAACAAGGAATCCTTGCCGACACTGGTTGTGACCTCCAAGGATGAGAGCCTGCTGATCAAAGCCGGCAGGCTGATGGCCAGCAGTGAACGGATGGGCCAGATCAGCAAGAATCTGAAGGTTGTTGATGCTGCTACTGATGTAGCGGACCCGGCCCCGCCGATCAGCACGAATATAACGTTCACAGAGACGGGGGACAAGCTCACCGGGCCGAATCATCAGGAGCAGACGTATTTCGTATCGCTGCCGTCCAACCGCTCCATTGCAGATGATGGCAGAATCAGCCTGGATTTCCGCTATGCCGGAAATCTGGACTTCAACCGTTCCCTGGTGACGGTGAGCATCAATAATACGCCCATCGGCAGCAAGAAGCTGACGAAGGAGCTGGCCAACGGGGATGTTTTGAATCTGAATGTGCCGCAGAGTCTGGGGATCACCGGCAATTTCTCGGTCACGGTGGCCTTTGATCTGGAGCTGGCGAGCGCCCTCTGTACACCTAACAGGGAGCAGATGCCCTGGGCCTATATCAGCAAGGAATCTATGATGCGCCTGAACACGAAGGACCGCACGGACCTTTTGCTGGGCAATTATCCGTATCCGTTCCTGCGGGACGGCATTTTCAACCGTGTGGCTGTGGTACTGCCGCAGGAACGGGATGATTACACCTACCGGAGCCTGGGCAATATCCTTGGTATGCTGGGCAAGTATGCCGGAGGGAATACCGGAGATGTCCACTTCTACAACGATAGCGCAGCAGCGGGTAATCTGAAGGACAACAATATCATTGCCATTGGGACCTATAAGAATAACAAGGTGATCCGCGACAACAATGACAAGCTCTATTTCAAATACAGCAAGGACGGTTCCACCCTGCTGTCCAATGAGAAAATGGCTATCGAGGAGCAGTATGGAGCCGGGATCGGCACCCTGCAGCTGCTGGATTCCCCCTACGAGAGCGGGCGTGGCCTGCTGGCGGTTACGGGTGTCCGCTCCGAGAACTATTTCCTCGTCTCCAAGCTGATCGGGAGTGAGAAGGACCGATGGAAGGTATACGGTGACGGGGTAGTGACGGACAAGGATGGCGGGGTTAATGCCTACCGCTTCAAGCTGATCTCCGGGGCAGCCAAGGATTCGGCGGTGGCGAAGATTATGGAGCGCACAGATGTGCTGGGCTTTGTGATCGCGGCCGTAATGATTGTGACGCTGGTGGTGGTGGCGCTGCTTCTGCTGCTGCGCAAACATAAGAAGAAACGTGGTGATCAAGCGTGAGACGTAACCGCAGCAGTCTGACCTCGGATCTCGGTTTCCTGGCGTTTCTGGTCCTGATCTTTGCCTGTATCGTATATATCGCAGGATCTCCGGACCATTATATCCAGAACATTATTATTCTGAATGTATCCTTCATCCTGGCACTGGTCACGTATTTCACTACAGTCACGGCGGGGCTTACGCTGAATCTGGCGTTTGTCTTCGGCTACGGCTTCTTCGTGGTCTATCAGACGGTAACCCAGGGCGCATCCATCGGCGTAGATACGTACTTCTGGCTGATTATGACCCCGCTGCTTACAGTGGTGCTGTGGGTCTTCACCGCAAGCACACGCGAGCTGCAGGCGGAGAACGAACGGCTGCTGAAGCGCACGAATAATCTGGCCGCTGTGGATGAGAATACGGATCTGCGCAACAGCATTTCTTTTCAGAAGGATGCCAGCCTGTTCACCGGAATCTCGGTCCGTTATAAAATCCCGCTGACGCTGCTTGTGGTGAAGGTGAAGTATTGGAATGAGATCCGCCGCTTGATCCCGGAAGAGCAGCTGTCTGAAGCCGTTTACGATGTCTCCCAGCTCAGCCAGTCCAGCATTCGTACCAATGATGCGCTGTATCTGCTGGACAAGGAGGATGCTACTTGGGGACTTCTGCTCTTCACGGACCGGGAAGGGGCCAAGATTGTCATAGAGCGGATCAAACAGCGGCTGCAGGAACTGAATGACTCGGAGTTCTCCGGCAAATACAAGGTGAATCTGGGTCTGAAGATTGGTGCGGTGGAATATGCGGCCGACACCATCGAGAATCCGCTGGATTTCATTGTCCAGGCCAAAAAAGAACTGGAATACGATGTATAATGAGAGGAAGCAGGAGGGGACTGCAACCAATCTGACAGGAGGACTGGACAATGGATTTGGGTCTTGAGGGGAAGTCGGTGATCGTTGCGGCAGCGAGCAAGGGGCTGGGGCTGGCGACAGCCCTGGAGTATGCCCGTGAAGGGGCGAGGGTGACGATTGCGAGCCGGAGCCTGCCGCAGCTGGAGACGGCGCGCCAGGCGATCCGTGAAGCTACGGGACAGGAGGTCGCCGTAGCGGAGCTGGATGTGACCCGCCCGGAGGAGATTGCCCGGGCGGTGCGGACGGCCGCCGAATTCGGCGGCGGCCTGGAGGTGCTGGTCACGAACGCCGGCGGGCCTCCGGGCGGCAGCTTCGGGGATATGGCCGACGCTGACTGGAGCGGCGGCTTCGAGCTTACGCTGATGAGCGCGGTCCGCCTGATCCGCGAGGCGCTGCCGCATATGCGCAGCGCAGGGGGAGGGCGGATCGTCAGCATCAGCTCGGTCTCGATCAAGCAGCCCATCGCGGGGCTGATTCTCTCGAATGTGTTCCGCGCAGGCGTGAGCGCGCTGAACAAGAGCCTGGCTACGGAGCTTGCTCCGGAGGGCATCCTGATCAACAGTCTGGCCCCCGGACGGATCGGCACAGACCGGATACTCCAGCTTGACGGCAAGCGGGCGGACGCGCAGGGTATCACACTTGCGCAGATTCAGGAGGAAGCCCTGAAGGCGATTCCGCTGGGAAGAACGGGCACGCCGGAGGAGTTCGGCAAGGCGGCGGTATTCCTCGGTTCTTTTGCCAATACTTATATTACCGGACAGTCCCTGCTGATCGACGGCGGAATGGTGAAATCGCTCTAGGACAGGCTCTTGACTCAGCGGCTCATTTCACTTATGATAGTATGGCGTGTAAAAATCGGAAGATTTACGCATCTCCCTTCGTCTAACCGGATTGTTCAAATAGACCAAGAGATGGCTTCAACATCTTTCATAAGTTGTATCAGTACGGAAAGGAGGTTACTACAATGAAACAAGGCATACACCCTAAGTTCAACCAGGTTATTTTCTTCGATGCTAGCGTAGGCTTCAAATTCCTGAGCTCATCCACGAAATCATCCGGTGAAACAATGGAATGGGAAGACGGCAACACTTACCCAGTGATCCGTGTAGACTCCAGCTCTGCATCCCACCCGTTCTACACAGGTAAACAAAGAGATACCGAAACTGGCGGCCGCGTTGACAAGTTCAAACAACGTCTCGCTCAGAAGAAATAATGGTATTGCTATAGAGGGTATTCCCGCATCCATGCAGATGGTGAAGGAGTATCCTCTTTGTTTTGTGTGCTTACTTTTGGCATAATGATTCATTTGTACGAAAGAGTAGGATATAATAAGGCAAAGTTATCTCGAAAATAGGAGAAATATGACATGCCGTGGATGCAGGGTTATCCGTTCTACTTGGTAATGGGCAGCGTTCTAAGTCTCTACATGGGCATCGGTTCTTACAAGCACCGCCATACACCAGGAAGATGCTATTTATGGATATTAATGCTGCTGGTCAGCATGATCTTCGCGGCTACGGCCGGAGAGATTCTGCCCGGTTCCTTCGAGGCTAAGCTATGGTGGAAGAATGTGCAGCAGGGCCCGCTTTTTTTGAGTGCGATCTTCACCTATGCGGTTATTAAAGAGTATGTGTCCCGCTCCTCTGAGGGTTTGTCCAAGAGGCTTATTTATTTTTGTATCCCCGTGGCAGTGGATGTACTGCTGATCTTCACCGACTCCTACCACCATCTGATGCGCAGTGAGGTCGGACTGGCTACGGTGGCGGGTGTTACCGGAATCGCCCTGAAGCCCACGGTACTCAGCATGATCTTCATTGCGTACGATCAGTTATTCGGACTGTATGCGGTGTATCTGCTGGCCATTTCCCTCCTCAACGGGCCTAAATATTATTTCCGCCATAATGCGCTGCTGTTATTCAGTCTGCTGGTTCCGGTCCTGTCGGTGTTCCTGCTTCCGCTGCTGCAGATTACGATTACAGGCTTCACGGCTTTCACCTACCTGCCGCCCATCGTGGCCGCCTACCTCACCTTGTTCCGCGATCCCAGATTGTCCTTATACCCGCTGGCTAAGAATAAAATCTTCGAGAATATGAAGGACGGCATCGTCCTGACGGACCGCTACGATTACATCATGGATGTGAATGAGGCGGCGGACGCCATGCTCTCCGAGCTGCTGGAGGAGAAGCCGGAGACCTGGATGGGCACTAGCATTCAGCCGCTGCTTAAGCAGCACGGGCAGCTATCGGCCTGTTATGCGGAGCGGCGAGAGGGGCAGTTCGAAATCGAGCCTCCCGGCCGGAGCGGGTCCTGTTACGGGGTTGCACTCATTGCCATAGAGCAGGTCCGGGCGAAGGGTACGGGGATGCTGCTGGTCTTCAGTGATCTTAGCGAGAAGAAGAGGGTTGAGCGGGAGCTGCTGCATCAGGCCACGGTAGACGATCTGACCGGGCTGTACAACCGCAGACATTTCATGAGGCTGGTGCAGAATTATTCGGCGCAGATGGGTGCGGGAATGGCCTTGCTGTTGTTCGACATCGATGATTTCAAATTAATTAATGATACATACGGGCATATGGCCGGTGATCAGGCACTGGTGGATTTGTCGGGCAAGATTATGCAGGTATACCATAACCAAGGGATTGCCGGGCGCGTAGGCGGCGAAGAGTTCGCCGTCTGCTTCTTCGCCGGCAGCGAAGCTGCGGCCTTGGAGGAGGCGGAGAGCTTCCGCACCGCTATGAGTGAGCACATCGTTGAGCTGGACGGGGGGCATCACATCCAGCTTACGGTGAGCATCGGCATTGCTTTTACGGATCAAGCAGATGTGACCTTCGAGGACCTGTACCGCGAGGCGGACGAGGCCCTCTATCTGTCCAAGGCTACGGGGAAGAACCGGGTAACCTTGGGCCGCGAACCGCTGGTGCGTCAGGCGGCTAAGGGGTAGGGAGGCGGGAACCGAGGCGGATGCGCTCCTCCCCGAATCCGGTGCGAAGCGATAGGCGCGGCCTCACCCGGCCTTGTTCTGGCTAAAGACGCGTCAGCTTCAGGACCGCGCTGCTGCGGTCGTAATGCATCTCTACGCCTAGCTCGGAGCATAGCGCATCCAGCGGGATCATGACTTTCCCGTTCCGCAGCTCCGGCGGAGTTCCGGTAAGGAGAACCTTCCTGGCATTCACGGTCAGAATCATCGGCGGCTCGAATTGCTTCAGCTGCTGGATGGACAGCGCCGGGGTAAGTGTCCGGTTCCCTTCATTGATTCGTGGAGCGTTCAGCGTGGTTCTGGAGCTCAGGCCCAGCCCGATATTGAATTTCAGATGGATGCCGAGTGAATCGCAGATTTCCAGCAGCTTTTCGTTATAGGAGCCGTAAGGGAAAGCGATAGCCGAATCCGTATTGCCCAATTCTTCTTTCAGCCTGCGCTCTGCATGGGCCAGGTCCCCGGTTACTCTTCTGTAGTATTCTTCATTCAGTTCATTCCGGTTCTCATCATGAATGTACAGCAGGGAGCTCGCTGCCGGGCGGGTGCCGCCCTCTGCATCGACTACTCCATAATAATGCAGATTATACGTATGATTATAAAAGCCCATTCCGGCGCGCTTCATCTCCCGCATCTGCTCCCAGGTCAGCTTGGGCACCTGCTGCTTATTTGTGTTGTCCACATCAGAGACAATGATGAAGTTCACTGCGGTGTAGCCGTACTTTTGCAGAATGGGAAAAGCCAGCTTATAAAAGCTCTCATAGCCGTCATCGAACGTCAATAGAACCGCATTATCGGGAACCGGTGCGCGGTCCAGCATGAATTCCCGGTACTGCTTCATCGTAATGACATGGAAGCCTTCCTGCTTCAGCAGCTGCATCTGCTCATCAAATTGTACGGCGGGTAATACGCCAGGATAGAGCATTAACGGGGTTTCCGTCAGATGGTGATACATGAGTACCGCCACATGATCCTTGTAGTACACACCCTTGGGGAGCGGAGCCTCCTTCTCCCAGCCGATGCGCGCATCCAGAATCCGTTCAGCGATATCTTTATCCACCATCAGCTTATGATCCGCTGTCAGCGCATAGGCATCTGTCGTGATTTTGGCTCCATCAAGGCCGGTAATATTCAGCTTGGTCATCCCTTTATGTCTGAAAGGCACAGGCAGGAAGACCACCACCAGTAGCAGCAGGATGAGGATATAACGTTTGTGCGGTTGTTGCAGGTTCAGTTTCAATGTCCGATTCTCCCCATCTCCCGAATATACAACAATAATAAACCTATAACGTCTGCCAAGACAAAAATGTGACAGGATCTTAACTAAGTGATGTGATTTTTGTTAGGTCTGTGGTGGTAATTAGAACTATAGTAATATCAATATATTAACAATTTGCCGATTAGCAGATACTGGGGGGCGGCTATGGAGGATTTCCGAGATCGGATGAGGGCTGTGCAGCAGCAGCAGGACGGGCTTTTGAAGGCATACCAGTCTTTGATTGAAGAATACGAGAGCAGTGATCTCGTCCGCGAGAATGAAGTGTTACGGCAGGAAAATGGATCGAACAGGCAGAGCCTGGCGGAGCTGAGGGCTCAGGCTGCGAGGCTTGAGCGCGACAATTCGGAGCTGCGGACTGCGCTGGCCGAGCAGATTCTGGATGAGAAGCTGGGCATTCTGCGGGTGTCTCGGCAGAAGCTGCAGACTTATTTTGCCTCGCGGGACCATGCTTATCTCGACCGGCTGACATCCTTCGAGCAGGACGCCAAGCGGCGGATAGAGGAGATGTACAGTATCGGGACCCGCGAGCTGGGCCAGGAGAAGAACCAGATCACTTATATCCTGGATGAGGTGCAGGCGAAGCTGAAGGAGAGTATTCTGCTGCGCAGACAATGGCAGCAGGAGACAGAGCGTTCGCTCAGGGGGACGATGGACAGCGGTCTGGATGATTTGGCTGCGGAAGGGGTTGACGAGGAGACCCTGCTGCGCCGCCGCAAGCAGAACCGGATCGAAATGAAGATCGGCCTGAACTGGATCAACCGTCTGGGAATTCTGCTGCTGATCCTGGCGGTAGGGGCCGGGTTCAGATACACCTACTCCACCTGGTTCAATGATTATATGAAGGGCAGCGCCTTCTTCCTGCTGGGGGCAGTCATGCTGGCGGGCGGGGAGTGGCTGTTCCGCAAGGGGCGGGGGGCCTTCGCTCTGGGGCTGATTGGCGGCGGGGTGTCGGTGCTGTACGGCTCGATATTTTACAGTTATTTTCTGCTGGAGATTATCGGGTTATGGGCCGGGATCGGCCTGTCGGTGCTGGTCACGCTGTCCGCTGTGCTGCTGTCGCTGCGCTATGAGTCACGGACGATCTGTTCCATGGGGCTTGTAGGGGGCTATTTGCCGCTCTTCTCTTATATTGGAGCCTTCGGGCTGGAGGGCAGTGCGGTGTATGCGGCGATGGGGTATCTGTTCGTGCTGAACCTGCTGATTCTGCTGATCTCTCTGCGCAAGCGCTGGGTGGTGGTCAATTATATCAGCTTCCTGTTCAACACGCCGTCTATCCTGCTGCTGATTTATCTGGCGGATAGCTATGCTGCGGGCATTCTCTGCGCTGTGCTGACCTTCGTCATGTATCTGGGCATTACGCTCTGGTACCCGTTCAAGTTCAAGACGAAGCTTAACTGGCTGGACTTCTGCCTGCTGGGCTGTAACACGCTCGTTAGCTGCATGACGCTGTATGTTCTGTTCCTGAATGCCGGGCTGGATGACTTCAAAGGCGCGCTGGCGCTGGCCTTCTGCCTCATGTATCTGGGGCTTGGCGTGCTGCTGGAGAAGCAGATGCCGCAGGAACGCGAGAGCCGTCTGCTGTTCTATGTCACCTCACTGACCTTCGCCATTCTGATGATTCCGTTCCAGCTTGGGGCGGCCTGGTGGTCGATCGGCTGGCTGGTGGAAGGCGTGGCGCTTACGGTCTACGGACATCTGTACCGCTTCAAAATGGTGGAACGCGCAGGCTGGGGCATTCTTTCCCTCTGTCTGTTGACCTTCTTCGGATTCGACGTTCTGCTGCAGCTCTCGGAGTATAACGCAGTAATCTACTACACGAACTCCTATTTCGATCTGAAATATACGTTTATTACGGCGGGAATGATGATTGTAGCCTTATTGTATGCCGTCCGTTATTCGAATCAGGAGACGCTGCTCCGCAGCACGCCTGCGGAGGTGCGGGCTACCGTCTGGTTCAAATATGCGGCTATCGTCAATTTCTACGGGTATGTGGTGTATGAAGCCTTGCGCCTGTACGACTGGATGGTGCCGGAGGATCTGGCGCACAATGCCTTTTACAAGCTGCTGCTGGCGGGTCTCTTAACCTCTGGACTCGCTTATGCGCTGCCGAAGGTGAACGTTCTGTATGACAGGGTGGTCGGCATTATGGTCCTGGTGCTGCATGGGATCGCCTATGCGATCTGTATCGGCATTACGCTGGGTCTGCCCAGTCTCCCGGAAGGCTGGTCCGGCAGCACTGCCGCAGATCTTGTGGCGCTGGGTCTGCTTATTTTGTTCAATGTGTTCGTATGGTTCAACAGTGCCAGGCTGCTGCGGACAACGCTGCTGCGCGATTACAAGAATATAGAGCTGTACCCGGTAGCTATGGGTATCTATCTGCTGGTGATGGTTACGGCGTTCCTGGCGGTGCAGATGCAGGTGCGTGATGGCGGACTGGCCTTCAGTCTGCTCTATCTGCTGCTGGCGGTGTTGTTCATTATGTATGGCTTCTGGAAAAGATATCTGTATATCCGCCGCTTCGGCCTGGCGCTGTCCCTGCTGGCAACCGGCAAGCTGCTGCTCTATGACTTGACCCTGCTGAACACCGGCAGCAAGATCATCGCGTACTTCAGCTTCGGACTCTGCCTGCTGGGGATATCCTACCTCTATCAGCGGATAACAGTCAGAATGGAGGAAGCTTATGCGCTTGCTGAGCAAGACAGGCCGGAGAGCTAGAGCAGCTGTGCTGCTCGCTGTATTGGGCGGACTCATGCTGGGTCCCGGCGCTTCTCCGGCGCATAGTGCGGCAGCGGCATCCGGCGGAGCGGAGAAGACGGGCGGCGGGCAATGGAAGCTCTCGCGTGAAATCTCCCTCCCGGAGGCGGCTCCGTACTATGAATTGTATCTGGATGAAGCGGTGTACCGCTCGGCAGCAGAGGACTTGCGCGATCTGCGCATACAGGACAGCACCGGCGCTCCGGTTCCCTATTATATGGAGAGTGGAGCGGAGACGGTGGAGGAGCATAGTGCGGTCTACTCCTCAGCCCTGACCCACAAGGCAGTGAAAGGGACAGATACCCTGCTGGATTATCAGATTAAGCCGCTTGCCGAGCATGTCGATATTCAGGGGAACCGTCTGGTGTTCGAATTGCCCGCGGATTCCTTCCTGAAGCATGTGGAGGTGTGGGGCGGCTATGACGGGCAGGCCTGGGAGCTGCTCGGCACAGGGGATCTGTATGCCACAAACGGGTTAAGTGCGGACAGCATTACGCTGGAGCGCAGCTACAAGTTCGGCTATTACCGGCTTGTGGTGAAGAACAACCCGGAAGGGCTGGAGTTCCCCGGCCTGACGCTGGTGGACAGCAGCAGGGAGTGGAGCACGGCTGCATTCATGCGGCAGAAGACGCCGCAGACAGAGATTAAGCAGGTGGAGAACCGTACCGAGATCATGATCAGCAACACGGACCGGCTGAAGATTGGGAAGGTGATGCTCGGCAGCACCGGGAATTTCCTGCGGCGCTATGAACTGTATGACAGTGCCGGGATCAAGCTCCCGGTCACTGGGAGCGGGGAGCTGTACCGGCTGGACTTCAAGGATACCCGGATCTCCCGGACGGAGATTCAGCCGGTGGTGCCAGCCGCTTCTGATTCCCTGCGGGTGGTCATCTATAATCTGGACGATGCCCCCATCTCCATCACGGACCTTAAGATCGAATATCTGGTGGACCGGCTTGTATTCGCGGGCGGGGAGAAGACGCCTTATTCCTTGCTCTATGGCAACACGCTGGCAACCGCTCCGCAGTATGATATTATTAATTTCAAAGACCGGATCAGCGGGGAAAAGCTTGTGCAGGCCGCGCTGGGTGCAGAGACACCTGTACCGGTAACGGTAGGAGATCCGCCCGGCACAAGCTGGTGGCTTCAGGGACGCTGGGGCTTCAATGCCATTATTATTGCGGTCTCGCTGCTGCTTATTCTCATCGTTGCCCGCAAGCTGGGACGGACGAAATAGTAGATGCGACACGAACCTACAGAAAGAAGGATTACTGCATGACCCTGATCATCGTTTGCGCAGTACTGCTCGTGCTTGCTGCGGCTGCCTATCTTCTAATGACCGTCTATCCGGCGTTCGGGCGGAGGGCCGGGAAGCAGGAGAAGACCCGTAACCTCCGTTCCGCTCAATACAGCAAAGGCAAATTCGCTTATCCGCAGACTGCAGACCTGAGCGGGGAGAAGGCCGGAAGCAGCGGACTCTCTATTCTGCGAGACTTCATTAAGGGCAACCCCCGCTCCAGACCCCCTGAGCCTCTTCAGCCGCAGCCGCTGTTGCCGTCCTCTATTGGAGAGGGCCGCGACACCCGGGTTACCTGGTTCGGGCATTCGGCGGTGCTGCTGGAGATGGATGGCGTGACCCTGTTCCTGGACCCTATGCTGGGCCGTGCACCGTCGCCGTTCCCGTTCATTGGCGGCCGCCGCTACAGCAAGCAGCTTCCGCTGGAGGTCTCCCTTCTGCCGCAGATGGATGCGGTTCTGCTCTCCCATGATCATTATGATCATCTGGACTATGGAACCATCCGCCAGCTGAAGGATAAGGTGGGACTGTTCATTGTACCGCTGGGTGTCGGCACTCATCTGCGCCGCTGGGGGGTGGCCGCAGAGAAGATCCGTGAGCAGGACTGGGGCGATACACTCACCTACGCGGGGATCACCTTCACCTGCGCTCCGGCGCGGCATTTCTCCGGGCGGAGTCTGCTGGACCGCAACACCACGCTGTGGTGCTCCTGGATTATTCAAGGGGAGAAGTCCAAGGTCTTCTTCAGCGGGGACAGCGGGTATGGTCCACATTTTGCTGAGATCGGACGTACGCATGGACCCTTCGACCTCACGCTGATGGAATGCGGCCAATATGATCCGCGCTGGGCGGATATCCATATGCTGCCGGAACAGACTGTAGAAGCGCACATTGATGTGCAGGGAGGTCTGCTGATCCCCATTCATTGGGGCGCATTCACCCTGTCGATGCATGACTGGACCGATCCGGTGGAGCGTATCTCGGCTGCTGCGGCGCTGAGAGGGGTACGGCTGGTGACACCAAGAATCGGGGAGACTGTAATTGCAGGGTCTGCCGGGTATCCGGTTCTTCCGTGGTGGAGATAGGGCTGCACGCCTGAAGGGGACCTGTGGTACAATCAGGGTTCATACATGCCAAGGAGCTGACGAACGAAGATGAGTAATGAAGTGAACGAGCAGGAACTGGTGGAGGTATTATCTGCACAGACGAAGGTGGCCCCGGAGGTCATCCGGCTGGTGCTGAAGCATGAGCAGGCGTTCATCAATAAGGCTAAGGCCAACGCCAAAGGCGAGATTGATATCGATAATGATGATCTGGTCGACTATGTGACTGCGCAGCGCGATGTGAAGCTGGACGAGTTAACGGTGGAGACCCTTCTGGATGCAGAAATGGATTATCTGATGGACAAGGGACTGGCCGGATATATCGACTGAATCCTATTGCCGGCGGCGCATGGCTGATCCCAAGAAGCCGTGCGCCCGGCAAGTTTTCTCTAAAATTTAAAATTTATTTTGTGTGATTGGCAAGAAACCTTTGCATTTGGAAAATTAGTGTGCTACAATGAAGTCAATCATAAATTTAACGCCTTAATTCACATATTGTAAAAGGTTATCAATTTGTGTTTTGAATCCTTTTCCAATGTGTGAATTTTTATTTGTTCGTACAATACGTAGGAATAAAAGGACATGTGTTAAATAAACTTTGGAGGTAATATCATGCAAACAGGTACAGTAAAATGGTTCAACGCAGACAAAGGTTTCGGTTTTATCGAGGTTGAAGGCGGAAGCGACGTATTCGTACACTTCTCCGCAATCACTGGCGACGGCTTCAAATCTTTGGACGAAGGCCAACGCGTTGAGTTCAACGTAACTCAAGGCGCTCGTGGTCCACAGGCTGAAAACGTTGTAAAACTGTAATATCACAAATAAGCTACCCTTAACATCCGTTGAGGGTAGTTTTTTTTATAACCGGGTAAGAGAGAACAAGCATCCGTTCTGCCACAACAGTCCGTAGGACGCACTAACCAAGCTATTAGGAGGGGTACTTATGTATTTTCGTAAAAAAGCGCTGGTAGATCTCCCGCAGGAAGAAACGGCCGTCTGGTTCTGCACCAAGGAAGAATGCACCGGGTGGATACGCGACAACTTTGCCTTTCAACATGTGCCTACCTGCTGGCAATGCAATTCGCCAATGACCCGAAGCATGAAGATGCTGCCTACGCTCGTTAATAAGAATTTGGACGCGAAGGCCATTAAGAAGAGTGTTACTATTCATTAGGCTGCCGCTCTCTAATAGGATCATACAGAATTAGAGGATAGCAACCCATAATACAGCAGTTCGTTCCTTGCCCGCAATGGGCTATTTTTTTTGTTTCTTTTCTGCGTGCCGGGTGATCATCGGGGTTGACAATAATGGTAAATACAGGGATGATGTAGCTATGAGAAAATACTTTTTGCTTCTGACGTTCTTTGTGATTGCCTTGAATGCAGCGGGGATTTTTTATCATAAGCCTATGCTGAACATCATCGCAATCGGTATGATTATAATATTGATTCCGCTGGATATTTATCTGGAGCCGACCCGCCGCAAAGTCATGAGTTACTGCATCGGCGCAGTATTGCTGGCACTGCTGTGGGTGGCCCTGCATTTCGAATGGATCACTCCGTTAATGTTCATCTAAGTAGTCTTCTGAGTAAGCCCTTAGGGCAGCTCCTTGAACCGGGAGAGCTGTGCTAAAAGGGCTCTTTGTTGTTGGTAGATGTTCGGGAATTCGGGGGCCGTCTCTTGCCTGCGGACAATGATTTCTCTTGACAAAACTCCCGGGGTTTGGAGAATAGAGTTGGAAACGCTGCCAACGAAAGAGGGAATTCTGATGCTTCAGAGGTTCAGAGAGCTCAACACACTGCGCAATCAGATATTCATCGGTTTTTTGCTGGTGATGCTCATTATTATTCTGGTTTCCGGGGCATTTGTGTATGACCGTGTCTCAATTCTGCTCAAAAATAATGCCGAGCGGCATATCCAGCAGACGGCGGTTCAGGCCAACGGGCGGCTGGACGCGCTGACCGGCCAGATTGACGGCCTGATGGAGCAGGTGGCCAATCATCCTACCGTTCAGCAACTGCTGCTGGAGGAGCTGGAGGGCAATGAGGTGTCCTTCAATCAGCGCCAGTCGCTGCTGCAGATTATCTCCAGCTATCAGGCCTACATGCCGAGTGTAGGCTCGCTGGAGCTATATACCGCCGATTACAGGCTGCTGTTCCCGATTAAGGAAGGCAGCCTGGAGAGCAGAATTAACGAGCTGCATATCAGTGAGGCTAATGCCGAGAAGGGGCGGTTGGTCTGGATTGGCGTTGACCCGCATGATGACCAGAGCCTGCTGGCGATTCGCCAGGTCAGCCTGATGGACCGCTGGTTCTCGCGGGGAGGCTACCTGATGGCCCGCATCCAGCGCAGCTACTTCCAGCTTGACGATCCATTCTCCGGCAGTGACAGCGGGGAGTCTGTACTGCTCGTGAATGATGAAGGCCAGTTCCTCGGCAGCAGCGGAACGCCGCAGGAGGATCTGCTGCCGCTGCTGGAGAGCGGGGATCAGACGGTGAACTTCAGGGGCAAGGAGTATGTGCAGGTCAAGCTGCGCTCAGACAAGACGTCCTGGACGCTGCTGGTACTGACGCCTGTCAGCTATGTCACCAAGGGATTGTCCGTGCTGCGGACGGTGCTGCTGCTGTCGGGCGGGATTGGAACGCTGCTGTTCCTGATTATGTCCTTCCTGTTGTCTACGATGATTACCCGGCCGATCATTCACCTGATCCGGGCGATGCGCAAATCCCGCATGGGGGTGCTGACCCCCAATTCGCAAAAGGTATCAACCATAGAGCTGCGGGAGCTGAATAATACCTACAACGGTATGGTGGCTAACATTAATGATTTGATCAGGGTGGTCTATGAGAAGGAGGTCCTGCAGAGCCGGACCGAGCTTAAAGCCTTACAGGCGCAGATCAATCCCCATTTCCTGTTCAATACGCTGGAGGCCTTCAACTGGTCGCTGGAGGAGAAGGGGGAGGAGGAGCTGGCCGGATTGGTCGTGATTATGTCCAGGCTGTTCCGCTATATTATTGGCAGCCCTCATAACAAGGATGAATGGGTGACGCTGAGTGAAGAGGTGGAGCAGATCAGGCGGTATCTGCGGATTATGGAGATGCGGATGGGAGAGCGCCTGTCCTGGGACATCAGGCTGGACCCGCATGAGGCTGCTGTGCCCGTGCCCAAGCTGCTGATTCAGCCGATTGTCGAGAATGCGATTCTCCATGGCGTGGAGAGCCGCATCGGCAACGGCATTATTGAAGTGGTAATCACCCCTTCCTCCCGCAAGGGGTGGACCGCGGTGAAGGTGTCGGACAATGGCCCTGGCATGAATGAGAGCACGCTGCTGGCGCTGCGCCATGCACTGGATGGCGGGCCGCCGGTCTCTGCCAAGGGCGGCGGCGTGGGGCTGGTGAATGTGCAGCGGCGGCTGAAGCTGTACTACGCGGAAGCAGGCATGAACACGGAAGGCCTGATCGTGGAGAGCGAGGTATCCGTAGGGACCGTAATAAGGTTTGAAATTCCAAGTACTGGAGGGTATACCTATGAGCCTGGGCAACAGGACGATTCTAATCGTAGATGATGAACCAAGAACGCGTCAGGGGATCAAGCAGACGCTGGAACTATGGGCGGCAGGCCGGTATATCGTGGAGACCTGTGACAATGGGGTGGAAGCGCGGGAGCGGCTGCGGCATGAGCGCGTTCATCTGCTGATTACAGATGTGCGTATGCCGGAGGTAAGCGGGCTGGATCTGATCCATTCGCTGCAGGATTCTCCCCGGAAGCCGGTGATCATTGTCATCTCCGGCTATGCGGAATTCGATTATGTGCAGCAGGCGATGCGGCTGGGAGCGGTCAATTATCTGCTGAAGCCGCTGGACAAGTCCGAGCTGCTGACAGTGGTCGAGGATGCGCTGAAGCGGGAAGAGGAGCAGCAGCGCCACGTGAAGCTGGAGAAGCTGGTGGATCACAAGCTGCTGGAGATTGACCCGGAGCAGGCCGGGATGGGGCAGCCGGTTAAGGAGGCGATTGCCTATGTGGAGCAGCATCTGCACGAACAGCTGACGATGGCTGAGGTAGCAGGGCTGATTCACCTGAATGCCAGCTATTTCAGCGTGCTGTTTAAGGAGCAGGCCGGGGTCTCCTTCACTGAATATCTGTCCCGTCTGCGGATTCAGCGGGCGAAGGAGTTACTTCTCCAGACTGCGCTGCCGGTAGGGGAGATCGGAGAGCGTGTGGGGTATCGCACGGATAAATATTTCATCAAGGTATTCAAGTCCTTGGAGGCCATAAGCCCGAGCCGTTACCGGCAACAGATGAAGGGCGGGATGCAGGAAATCCAATAAAAGTGGTATTTTAGCCAATAAGTGTGCCCTTATCCGCCTCAGGTTACGATGCTAGAATTTTATTGATAGCGATTACATGGATGATAGCGGCCTTTTGCAATGTGAGATTGGGAGGCAATGGCAATGCGAAGGAACCACATAACCAAGGGTCTGCTCCTGGCGTGCGTCTGGGTGCTTGTTCTGGCAGGCTGTAGCTCTGCGGGAGACAATAATAGTGCGCTGGCAGCTAACGGTGCCTCTTCCCCCAAAATAACCATTCATATGATGCACATCTGGCCCGCCGGACTCTCCGCGCAGCAGTATAAGCTGGTCAGCCAGATTATCGCAGAATATGAGAAGGAGCATCCGGGTATCATTATCAGGCAGGATGTGCTGGAGAATGAGCAGTATAAAAGCAAGCTCAAGGTGCTCTCCGCCTCCAATGACCTTCCCGATGTGGGCATAACCTGGGCGGCCGGTTTCATGGAGCCTTATGTAAGAGGCGGATTATTCGCTCCGCTGGATGACATCCTGAACGGCGGGCAGCTTAAGGATAAGTTCGTGAAGAGCACTACGGAGTCTTATGTTGTCGATAACAAGACCTATGCGCTGCCTCTGGAGATGAACATCTCGCCGATCTTTTATAATAAAGAGATCTTCGCCCAATATAATCTTCAAGTGCCTTCAACGTATGAGGAGTTCAAGGCCGTTGTGAGAGCGCTCTCCAGTCATGGTGTGCCTCCGGTGGGGCTGGGCAATAAGGACCGCTGGACAGGCTCGCTGTGGTATATGTATCTGGCGGACCGCATTGCCGGAAGTGAGACGCTCAAGCGGGCAACGAAGGGGATGGGCTATTTCGATGATCCCGGACTGGTGGAGGCTGCGGCGGAAGTACAGAACCTCGTCGATATGAACGCCTTCAACAACGGTTTCAACGGCTTGTCGTATGATGAGGGCAAATCGGAATTCATGGAAGAAAAGGCGGCCATGTACCTGACCGGTACCTGGGAGCTGCCCAACTTCACGACCAACCCGGAGATTCCGCAGGCCTTCAAGGACAAGGTCGGCTTCTTCAAATTCCCTACGGTGGAAGGCGGGAAGGGGAATTCGGGCGACTGGGTAGGCGGTCCGGGTGTCGGGCTGTTCGTAGCGGAATCGTCCAGGGTGAAGGAGGAGGCCAAGGCTTTTGTCGAATACTTCGTCTTCAAATGGGGCGAGGCTTCGGTGACGAGTGCGGGGGTGATTCCGGCGACCAAGGTCGATACCACGAATGAGGAGCTGCCGCAGCTGTATGTGGATCTGCTGAATGAACTGAACAATGCCAGCAGTATTACCCTGTTCGCGGATGTGCAGATGAAGCCGCATGCTGCCCAGGTCCATCTGGATATGATCCAGGCGCTGTTCGGCAAAGCGGTCACGCCGGAGCAGTTCGCAGCCAGACATAAGGTTGCAGTAGCCAAAGGGAACTGAGCACGGGACAAGCTTACGACAAAGGGATGCTAATCAGCCGTATTTTCCGGTGGCTGATTAGCATCCCTTATTTGTGCGGAGAGCTGCCGCAGAATTAGTGCGCCGGGGCTACCGGAGCTGCCCCGGGCGGTTCTGGCGGTTCGTGCTGGATCAGGCCATGCTTCTCCCAGGCTCTGCTTTTCCAGCGGAAGTACATAATGACGGCCCGCACCCATTCGTCGAACGCAGTAGCCAGCCATACCCCGGCCAGACCGAGGTCAAGTGTGAACACCAGGAAGTACCCCAGCGGCAGACTCATACACACCATGGAGATCAGGCCCATGTAGACCGGGAACTTGGCATCGCCCGATGCGCGGAGCGAGTTGATAATGACCAGATTGCAGGTGCGACCGGTC
Organism: Paenibacillus sp. FSL H8-0332; assembly: GCF_037963835.1. Classification (NCBI taxonomy): domain Bacteria; kingdom Bacillati; phylum Bacillota; class Bacilli; order Caryophanales; family Paenibacillaceae; genus Paenibacillus; species Paenibacillus sp. FSL H8-0332. The sequence goes on along the minus strand of NZ_CP150145.1, from coordinate 6,801,279 downwards.
TCCAGGAAGAAGCTGAGCAGGATCACCTGGGCACCCATGGCGATAATCAGCTCATTATCTGTGAACAGGCCCAGCAGCGGCTTGCGGAACAGAATGACGATCAGATCCATGATGACCGTGACCAGCAGTGCCCATTTCACACTGGTGAATACCCGTGAGTAAGCCTCTTGCGTCCGTTTTGCACCTACAAGGTGCCCGACAATAATCGAGGTCCCCATCGCCACTGCTACGCTGAACAGGAAGATGTAGTTGGAGATATTGACTGCATACTGACGGGTAGCCATGGCCTCGGCCCCCAAATAGGTGATGTACAGGGTGAAGACGAGCTGGCAGCACTGGTACATTACCGATTCGAAGGCGGATGGAATACCGATTTTGAGAATCTGCAGCACGTATTTCCTGGAGAGGTGAATGTAAAAGCTCCATTTCACGCGTACCTCCATAATCCGGTAGAGCAGCAGGAAGAAGATCAGCAGAGCGATCGAACGGCTGATTACGGTTGAAATGGCCGCACCCTCTACACCGAGCGCAGGCAGTCCGAAATGGCCGAAGATCAGCAGATAGTTACCGCCGACATGGATGACGTTCATCAGCAGCGATACCGCCATTGTCTGCTTGGTGAAGCCGTGGGTGCGGATGGTGGCAGCCAGCGCGTTGATCAGTGCCTGCAGGAAGATGGCACCTCCGACAATGTTGATATACGAGCGGGCATAATCGAGAATGTCACCCTTCACGTTCAGCGCCTGCAATAGATGGCTTCCCAACAGCAGCATGACCGTACTCAGGACAATCCCTACCGCAAGATTCAGGGTAACCGCATTGCCGATGACTCGGGCGGCTTCCTTAGGCTGCTTGGAGCCGAGGTATTGCGACACGACGATCGCCGCGCCGTTCCCGATGACACTGAGCGCCAGAATGGCTATGGCAATAATCTGATTGGCCGCTCCGACACCGGAGACTGCATCATCGGACACGGAGCTGATCATGAAGGTATCCATACTGCCCATGAGCATGAACAGGAACAGCTCCAGGAAGATCGGCCAGGTCAGCTTCATTAAATTGAATGTTTTGGGCTTGCTTGTTTCCATCATACACCTTCTTATTAGGATTCCTTACGGCCGTGAATATTTGAATCAAATGTATGGTAGCACAGCTTTTGTGAAAATGCAGTAGGATTTCAGACATGTTGCCTAAAAATCCCCCGGTTTCGCCCAATAGTATCCTCCAGGTAACTACATCACGAAAAAGTGCCTACTTCCCTTTTCGGCAGTATATCCCTAAACTGAGAAACAGTACTTACTAAAATAGTTTATCGATGAGGAGACCTTACCCCTATGAAATTACAGTTAGCGCTCGATCTGGTGGATATTTCTGGAGCCAAGGCGGTTGTTGCGGAAGTTGCCGAATATATAGATATCGTTGAGATTGGAACACCGGTGGTAATTAATGAGGGGTTGCACGCTGTAAAAGCGATCAAGGACGCTTTTCCGGCACTTACCGTGCTGGCCGATCTCAAAATCATGGATGCGGGCGGATACGAGGTTATGAAGGCAGTGGAAGCAGGCGCGGGCATCGTGACTGTGCTGGGCGTGTCCGATGATTCAACGATCCGCGGCGCGGTGGAGGAAGCGAAGAAGACAGGCGCTGAGATCCTGGTCGATCTGATCAATGTAAAGGATCTCAAGGCCAGAGCCGCTGAAGTGGATGCGCTGGGTGTGGATTATGTCTGCGTGCATTCCGGCTATGACCATCAGGCCGAAGGCAAGAATTCCTTCGCGGACCTAAGAGATATTAAGAGCGTGGTTACCCGGGCTAAAACTGCAATCGCTGGCGGTATTAAGCTAAGTACGCTGCCTGAAGTGATTGCTGCGCAGCCCGATCTGGTAATCGTGGGCGGGGGCATTACGGGCGAAGCAGACATGAAGGCGGCTGCGGCTGAGATGAAGCGCCTTGTAAGTCAGGCTTAAGCAGCCATGGACACGCAGCATTACGCACAGGAAATTGTGAAGGAGCTGGAAGGCTCCGTCTCCGGGCTGAATGCGGGAGAGGGCGAGGCGCTGACGGAGCTGCTGCTGCGCGCAGGTCAGATCTTCGTGGCCGGTGCCGGGCGTTCCGGCCTGATGGGCCGGGCCTTCGCCATGCGGCTGATGCAGGCTGGACGGACAGCTTATGTGGTCGGAGAGACGGTAACGCCGGGCATCGGCCCCGGCGATGTGCTTGTACTGGGTTCCGGCTCAGGCGAGACGAAGGGACTGGTCTCCATGGCTGAGAAAGCCAAGGCAATCGGCGCGGCTGTAGTCCTGGTAACCATCCAGCGGGACTCGACGCTTGGACGTCTCGCAGATTATACAGTCAAGCTGCCTGGCGCTCCCAAGGAACGGCCGGACGGCGGCTATACTACGCTGCAGCCGATGGCCTCCTTGTTTGAACAGACGCTGCTTGTATTCTATGATGCAGTCATTCTGCGGATCATGGAGCAGACGGGGCAGACCTCCGGCCGGATGTTCGGCAAGCATGCCAATTTGGAATAGCATGCGATTTGGAATAGAATAGAGCTTGGAATATAATGAAGCTATCACACGGATGCTTTCCTTGACGGGAGGGCATCCTTTGCTGCCTATGTGCGGCCCATGATGGATTTGTAATATGATTATAGCCGGAAGGGGGCTGAATATTGGCGACTGAAATTAAAGACCGTATCAACCTGAAGGAGATCAACTGCGAGAAGGAACTCACACTCGCTGTGATCGGCGGCAAGTGGAAGCTGATTATACTGTGGCACCTGGGTCTGGAAGGAACCAAGCGGTTCAGCGAATTGAAGAAGCTGATCCCCCATATCACCCAGAAAATGCTGACCAACCAGCTCCGAGAGCTGGAGGAGGATCAGCTGGTATTCAGGCAGGTATATGCGGAGGTTCCTCCGCGGGTAGAGTACTCCCTGACAGAGTATGGACATACGCTGATGCCTGTACTTCGCATGATGTATGATTGGGGCAAGAATTACGGGGAAAAGGTCATCTGGAAAGATGCACCTCCCTGTGATAAATAGCATCTGAAAACAAAGGAATTAAATTTGTATTGTGCAAAATTAAGTTGTATACTAACATTTATGAAGATTTATATAAATGGAGGCTGGTAGGTATGCTGAAGACAGAATATAGTCCGCTGCTGGAGACGTTCGAATTCAAGAACGGGATTGAACTGAAGAACCGTGTGGTTATGGCGCCGATGACTAATTTCTCCTCCAATGAGGATGGAACCGTCTCCCGGCCCGAGCTGGATTATTATATCCGCCGTTCGGGCGGGGCGGGGATGGTCATTACCGCGTGTGTCTATGTCTCACGTGGCGGGAAGGGCTTCGCGGGCGAATTCGGAGCTGACCATGACGGGCTGATTCCAAGCCTGCGTGAGCTGGCGGAGGCCATCAAGGGCGAAGGAGCGAAGGCCGTGCTCCAGATCTTCCATGGCGGACGCCAATGCCCGCCTGAGCAGCTGGTTGACGGACAGCCTGTCAGTGCAAGCGATGTGCCGGCTGAGCTGCCTGGCGGCGGACAGGGTAAGGCTCCGCGCCCGCTGACAGACGAAGAGATTACCGGAATTATCGCTGATTTTGGAGAAGCGACACGCAGGGCAATTGAGGCCGGCTTCGATGGCGTTGAGATTCACGGTGCGAACGGGTACTTGCTGCAGCAGTTCTTCTCGCCGCATTCCAACAGACGCGAAGACTGCTGGGGCGGAGATCTGCAGAAGCGGCTCGCCTTCCCGCTGGCCGTTCTGCGCAGTGTCAAGGCTGCGGTGAAGCAGCATGCACAAGGTGCATTCCTTGTAGGCTACCGCTTCTCGCCTGAAGAGCCTGAGACACCGGGGATTACGATGGCTGAGACCTTTGCGCTAATTGATGCGCTGACAGCGGAGGGTCTGGATTACCTGCACGCCTCCCTCATGGAGCTGTGGTCGCTGCCGCACCGGGGAACGGAGGACAGCCGTCCGCGCATTGAGCAGATTGTAGACCGGGCAGGAGAGAAGGCTCCGGTGATTGGCGTAGGCTCGCTCTACTCTGCCGCCGATGCCCTGAAGAGTCTGGACAGCGGCATCAGCCTGGTAGCCCTGGGCCGTCCGCTTCTGATTGAACCGGATTGGGTACAGAAGCTGGCCGGGGGCCGTGCCGATGAGATTAAGACTGAGCTTGATCCGAACGCCCAGGCGGAGCTTGTGATCCCGGACCCGCTCTGGAGAGCACTGATCCATACACCGGGCTGGCTGCCGGTTAAGAAATAAAGCAACAGACGGATAACGTCTGAACCCATAGCATGTTAAGAACCCCGTGCGCCCTTTGTTCCAGGGCGGCACGGGGTTTTTGCTGTTTTTAATATAATCTTATTTACGCTTTGTGTTCCGCCAGACGGGCAATCTCAACGATAACCTTTACAGCCTGGAGCATTACGTCTACAGAGGCGTATTCAAATTTGCCGTGGAAATTCTCGCCCCCGGTGAAAATATTCGGTGTAGGCAGCCCCATATAAGAGAGCTGTGAGCCGTCAGTCCCTCCGCGGATTGGACGGATAACCGGTGTGATTCCGAGGCCCTCCATCGCTTCCCGGGCGATATCGACGATATGCCGGACGGGCTCGATTTTCTCGCGCATATTATAGTATTGGTCATTCATCTCCAGCACGATGTTGTCCGCCCCGTACGTAGATTTGAATTCCTCCACGATCGCGGCGATATTCGATTTGCGGTGCTCGAACTGCTCGCGGTCGAAGTCACGGATAATATAATGCAGCTTGCTGTGCTCGGCACTGCCTTGCATGGAGATCAGGTGGTAGAACCCCTCATAGCCGTCTGTGAATTCAGGGGCTTCACCGGCGGGCAGGCGGAGATGGAAGGCCATGGCGATTTTGGACGAATGGATCATCTTGCCCTTGGCTGTACCGGGATGAACATTGACTCCGTGGAAGCTGATTTTGGCGGCGGCGGCATTGAAGCTCTCATATTCCAGCTCCCCGAGCGGGCCTCCGTCCACGGTGTAGGCATAGGAAGCGCCGAAGGCGGCAACGTCGAACTTATGCGGGCCGCGTCCGATTTCTTCATCGGGGGTAAAAGCGACCCGGATCTTGCCATGCTTAATCTCCGGATGCGCCAGCAGATGGGCCATAGCCGTCATGATCTCAGCGATACCCGCCTTGTTGTCCGCCCCCAGCAGGGTGGTGCCGTCGGTCGTAATCAGGGTATGCCCCTTGTAACCGGTCAGCTCCGGGAAGCTCTTCGTGGACATGATAATATTCTGGGCTTCATTCAGCACCAGATCCTGCCCGTCATAGTTCTCTACAATCTGCGGCTTCACATTCGTGCCGGTGAAATCCGTAGCGGTATCCAGATGGGCCAGGAAGCCGATCACCGGAACCTCTTTATCCGTGTTGGCGGGCAGGGAGGCCATGACATAGGCATGCTCGTCCACCGTAATCTCCGTCAGTCCCAGCTCCTGCAGCTCCTCTGCCAGCTTATGCGCCAGTACCATTTGGCCTGGAGTGGACGGGCAGGTCTCGCTGTCCTCGCTGGATTGGGTATCCATTTCAGCATACGATACAAAACGTCTAATTAACTCTTCCTTCAATGCGGGTCATCTCCTCTTCAGCTTCGTATGTCTATATTATCACGATCCGGCCCGGGTCTCATACTTTAGGCGGATGGTGTGAAGTGAAAGGGGACGGCGGGCTGGGAGGAGACGGGAAAGCGGGTTAGGGCTGCTGCCCCGGAGGCTGGCTGGAGACGAGCTTGGCCGAGAGCAGGTAGCGGTCGGGCGCTGAGCCTACATAAGAGAACGGGTAACAGGTAATCAAGGTGAGTATGGGGTCTCTGCTGGGCTTAATCGCTCCCCGTGTATCTCCATCAACAATCCGGCTGCCGGTCACTTCATAGGTAAAAGTTCCATCCGCTGTCGCAAGCTCAAGCCGGTCTCCGGTCTCCAGCTCACCGAGGCTGCGGAAGACGGTATCGCGGTGTCCGGCCAGCACGCTGTTCCCGGAGGTACCCGGGGCAGCGCTTGCTTCATCGTGTCCGGCACCCTGCTTAAGCTCCGCCCGTCCGGTTCCCTCCAGAATGGCAACCCGCTTCTTAAGCTTCGGAAAATAGATCTCTCCAATTACCTCGCCTGCTATATAAGCAGGTGTGTCGCCTGCCGGTGCTTCCGCGCTGCTGAGCATACCTTCAGGCAGCGGCATTTCTTCTTCGGGACTTACGGGAAGCTGAGCTTCCTCCCTCTTTTTGTCCCAGATTCTCAGGGCTTCGCGGGCTTCGGCGGGCGCTTTGAGGATCTGGAAGGCGGAATACACCATAACGCACACAGAGAGCAGGAAGATCAGCTTCACGGCTAAGATAAACCCGCTGCGCATCTTCATGCTCTCTCCTCCTTACAAATACGTATAGTTACTTCTTCTGGCCCAGCCTGCGGAGCACAAGTACGCTGATCATGGCGACAACGAGGCTGGCGGCAATCAGATTGTACCAAGGACTGGCCGTGTCTGGCAGCCTGCCGTCTTCCTCTGGTCCGCCCAGCGGAAGCGCGTCACCGGTGAGGTTGACCTCCTCCCCTGGTGAAGGAGCTGGCGTGCTGCCAAGTGCAGCGGCTCCGGAATCCGGCGTCGCAGACGGGCGGTTGCCGCCGTCTTCTTCCCCTCCGCCCAGCGGAACAGGATCTTCACTTACAGTTACTCCACCCGCAGGCGGTGTTGCCGACGCTGCTGGTGATGGCGATGGTGTACTGCCAGGAGAGACTGTACCGGCTGTTGAATCCGTAGGGACGGTTGTTGCTGCCGGTGTACTGCCGGGACTGCCCGTAGTGTCCGGTGTTGACGCAGGTGAAGGTGTGGCTGAAGCTGCCGGTTCGGTCGTCGGTTGCGGTGTGGAGGTTGGCCCGGCTGTAGGCGCAGGCTCCGCTGTGGCTGTGAATTCAAAGGCCACACTTACCTTCTTCTCCTGGAACTCGTTGCCTGCCTCCGGCGGGAACAACACCTTCATTTCGATTGCTTCCGCTGCGCCTCCGTCAAGGGAGCCGATGGTCACCACGCCCGGGGCCTCGCTCATTACCCCTGAATAGAGGATTACTCCCTCTTTTTGCAGGGTCATTTGCAGGATATTGTACAGATCTGCGTCCCCGGAGCGGAACTGGAAGGCAACTGAATAATCGAACGGATCTTTTCCGTCATTGATAATCGTATAATCCGAAGCCATCGTATCTCCCGGCTGCATGTTGTTCATGGTTGCCGTACTGGTCGTATGCGAGTTCACAGTGAGCTTGATCGTATCCTCAGCGCTGACCCCTCCGGCATGCCAGATTACACCTGCCAGAACGGCCAGAATATACGCGCCTATTATGGATCTATGTCTCTTCTTCACTCTCTAAGCCCCTTTCTTTGCAGACCTTCAGGAGCCTCCAGCCACAATCCGCCCCGGTTCGCGCTTTTGAATCATAGTTTGTCGAATAAAGTAGTTTCTTGAAGAACTACTACGAATTACAGCGATAGTACTAATTAGAACGATTTAGGACGATTCCCGAATGGGCGTGGACGAGCCTGAGCTAGCCTGAGTGGACCTGAAAGAGAAAAACAATCCACTTGTTCGTTATAACGAATGATAATTACAGTATAATCAAAATTAAGCATAAAGAAAAACAGAAATAGATACTTTAAGTAAATGAATTCGGGCATTTGATCTAAATAAACTGCATTTATTTAATGTTTACTGCTGTTAGCTCATTATTTCTCTGTATATTACTTAATTTTGTATTTTATAAAGAACGATTGGGTCTGGAAAGGCAATGCTAAAATAGCCCATTTAGCTACCCCATGGAGTTCTCCACAGGTAGTTAAATGGGCTAAATATATAGACTGGCCTATAATCAGATTAATGGCCTTATTACTTCTTCAACAGGTCGGCCACAAGCTCATAAGAATGCAGGCGCGCAGGGTGATCATAGATCTGTGAAGCGATAATCCACTCATCTGCACCTGTCTCTTCGAGAATCTGCAGCAGCCGTTCTTCGATCAGGGCCTGGTCGCCCGCAATGGAGTATTGCTGTTTGCTCATAAGCAGCGCCTTCTCCTGGGAGGTCCAGATTCCGTCTAGACTGTCTACAGGCGGCTGGAGCTTGCCGGTGCGGCCACGGATAATGTTCAGGAATTGCTGCTGCTGGGAAGTGGCAAGTCTGCGCGCTTCTTCTACCGTATCCGCTGCCGTAATTCCCAAGCCCACCATAACATAAGGCTTGTCGAGTACAGCCGAAGGCTTGAAGCTGGTGCGGTACAGATGCAGGGCCGGCAGCAGATAATCCGGTGCAAAGTGGCTGGCAAAAGCAAAAGGCAGACCCAGCTGGCCCGCAAGCTGGGCGCTGAAGCCGCTGGAGCCAAGCAGCCAGATCGGGATGTTCAGTCCTTCACCGGGTACAGCGCGGACACCGGCCGGCCGGGAGGCTGATCCTTCAGGGTCGAAATAAGCCCGCAGCTCACTTAGCTGCTCGGGGAATTCACTGCCATCGCTGCCCAGGCCGCGGCGCAGTGCTCTGGCGGCTGCCTGATCCGAGCCGGGGGCTCTGCCCAGACCCAGATCAATCCGTCCCGGATACAGGGACTCCAGTGTGCCGAATTGCTCGGCAATCATCAGCGGGGCATGGTTGGAGAGCATGATGCCGCCTGAACCTACGCGGATGGTGTTAGTTCCGGCTGCCACATGTCCGATAACAACGGAGGTAGCGGAGCTGGCAATGCCGGTCATATTATGATGCTCTGCCAGCCAGTAACGGTTATACCCCCATTTCTCAGCATGACGGGCCAAATCAAGGGTGTTATGAAAAGAATCCGCCGCCGTTCCGCCCTCCCGGATAGGGGCTAAATCCAGTACGGAGAATGGTATGTCGTGCAATTGCTTCACATGAATCCCTCCTATAGTAGATGCCTACAGCATCAGTAACAGTATTTGCAGCCATAAATCAATATACCCGACAATTATAACATGAAATAATATAATTTACACACTTTAAGTAAGCGTCATGGAAGGGAGGGGACTTACAGGGGGAAAAGTACATTAACTTGTGGAGTGAATTTGGAGTGAGTTGAACTGACTTTGAACTGTAACAACCGTACAGCCAGGGCTCCACAGGTAAAAATGTAAGCGCATAACAATTTGCTTGCCAATTTAAGGGAGCCTTGCTATAATCGCTTTGAAAAGCTTTTCTAACTTAAGCGGCTAGGCCAATCCTGATAAGGAGGGCATACGTTTCGAGCCAAAAGATCACAAAGGAAGTCAGACATATGAAGCCAACAATCAGAGATGTCGCCAAGATGGCCGGAGTATCCATCAGCACTGTGTCCCGTGTAATGAATGCACCGGATACGGTCGTGGAGAGCAAGCGCAGCCGGGTCATCGAAGCGATAGAAGCGCTCAAGTATCAGCCTAATGCATTTGCACGGGGTCTAATTTACAGGAAGTCATTCACCCTCGGGCTACTCATTCCCGATATTGAGAACCTGTATTTCGCAGGGGTGATCCGGGGAATGCAGGATGCCTGCATTAAGCTCGGTTACAGTCTGATGATCTGCAATACAGACCGTGACAAGGAGCGGACACTGTCCTATATGGATACTTTTCATGAGAAGCAGGTGGATGGTGTTGTGTTCGCCAGTGATATTCTGCACCCTGAGTATTATGAGAAGCTGGTAGGCTGCCGAATTCCATTCGTGCTGGTCTCCTCCCATTCCGATGAGTACGAAGTAGCGTCGGTGGAGGTGGATGATGAGAAGGCGGCGTATGATGCTGTGAAATTCCTGATTGAGCTGGGGCACCAAGAGATTGGGATGATCGGCTTCAATCATGATAATTCAGTGTCCGGGCCACCGCGGATGGCAGGGTTCGTGAGAGCCTTGAGCGAATCGGGGCTGGAGCATAATATCGGGAAAATCAAGTACGCGAACCACCGCTTTGAGCACGCCTATCAAGCAACGCATGAGCTGTTTACTGAATATCCGGAACTAACTGCTGTATTCTGTGTAGCAGATGAGTTCGCCATGGGAACGATCTCTTACTTGAAGGACCGTAATATTCTGGTTCCGGGTCAGGTGTCGGTCATTGGCTTCGATAATCTGCGGATGTCGGGGATGTTCATTCCGAAGCTGACAACAATCGCACAGCCCATCTATCAGCTGGGATACCGGGCGGCGGAGAAGCTGCATGAATTGTTGACCACAGGCAAGGTGGCTGTCATGAAAGAGAAGATGGAGCATAAGCTAATCGTAAGAGAATCCTCGCGTGAGAAATGAGATGTAGATCCGGCGGGCTGAAGCACGGCTGCCTGATAGGGCAGCACGGTTTCTTTACACTGTTCTGAAAAGCTTTTCAGAATGCCGAGTTAGAGGAAGGTGAGTGAATCGTTTCCGAAACCGTTTAAGGAACTGTTTCAGGAAACGTTCCCACAGCAGAAGGTACTAACAGACTGTTGGAAGCGCATACATTAAGGGGGATACGGGAAAGTGCGCGGGTGAATTAACGGTGTTGAAGGTGCCTGTTGTCTGTGAATTAGGTTGAGGAGGTGAGTTGCTGCGCTGCCGGAAGGGTTCCGGTAATGAAGCTGGCTTGATGCAGTCTCTAAAAACAATTAAAGGGGATGTATGAAACAATGAAGAAAGCTCCAGCACGTAAACTGTCACTCGCGATGGTGCTGTGTCTATCCTTCACCATGATGCTCAGCGGATGCGGCGGGAATAATAACGCTGCTGCGCCGACGGAAGCTCCGGCAGCAACAGAAGCGGCAACACCGGCACCTTCGGCAGATAACAACGGAACATCGACGAATGCTCCAGACCCAGCAACGGCCGGAAGTCCGTTGGACTTGGCGATGAAGGGTGAATATAAGGGCACGAAGGTCACGATGTTCGGCCCGTTTGTCGATGCGGACCAGGTGAAGTTTGAGAGCAGCATTAAGGATTTTGAAGAGAAAACCGGCATTGATATTCAATACGAAGGCTCCAAGGAGTTCGAAGCTACGATTAATATCCGGGTCGATGGCGGCAATGCGCCGGATATCGCGGACTTCCCGCAGCCGGGGCTTCTGGCCTCCATTGCCAAGACCGGCAAGGTCATCGATCTGACCGGGGTGCTGGATCAGGCTAAGCTGACGGCTAATTACAATAAGAGCTGGCTGGATATGTCCACCATGGACGGCAAGGATGGCAAGATTATGGCCGGGATCTGGAACCGCAGTAACGTGAAGAGCCTGGTCTGGTATCCGAAGAAGCAATTTGACGAAGCGGGCTATACGGTTCCCCAGACTTGGGATGAAATGATGGCTCTGACGGAGCAAATCGCCAAAGACGGTGATCCAGCCTGGGCGATTGGTATCGAGAGCGGCGCGGCAACCGGGTGGGCGGCAACAGACTGGGTCGAGAACATCATGCTGCGGACCACGACGCCTGAGAATTACGACAAGTGGGTAAGCGGTGAGCTGCCGTTCACTTCGCCGGAAGTGAAGAACGCTGTGGAAGTGATGTCCAAGATCTGGCTGAACAAGGATTATGTCTACGGCGGTGCTAAATCGATTGTCACTACTGCGTTCGGTGATGCCCCGAAGCCGATGTTCGACAATCCGCCGAAGGCCTGGTTCAACCTGATGGGGAACTTCATTACCAGCTTCTTCCCGGAAACGGCCAAGGTGGATACAGACTATGACTGGTTCTATCTCCCGCCGATTGATGAGCAGTATGGCAAGCCGGTCCTGGTGGCAGGCGATATCTACTCCATGTTCAATGACCGCCCGGAGGTACGCGCTGTAATGGAATTCTTCACTACTGGCGAATCGATCAAAAGCTGGGTGCAATCCGGCGGTGTCATTGCCCCGATGAATGATGCTTCCCTGGACTGGTACCAGTCCGAATCCGACCGCCGGATGGCGAAGCTGGTACAGGATGCCTCGACTCTGCGCTTCGATGGCTCGGACCTGATGCCGGGCAAGGTGGGTGCAGGTACCTTCTGGAAAGGCATGACTGACTATGTGAGCGGAACTGCTACGCTGGATCAGGCCCTGGAGCAGATTCAGTCAGGCTGGAAGAACTAAGGACCAGGAAGCACGGGACTTAGGCGCCAAGAGGTTGAAGGGGGCGGTCTTGAGCAGTCAAGCCTGCCCTTCGGTTGGTGTTAACGGGTGCTTATGAAGAGGGCTCTGCTCTAACAGAGCCCATAGGGGGAACCGATATGGATGTACAAATAAGGCCGGAGCCGGGTGCCGCCGGGGCACGGGCCAGGCAGAGAATCAGCGGCAGGGCAGTCCTGCTATCACTGGGCGTTTTGCTTGCGAATATCGTGGTCAACGGGCTGATTTTCCTGTTTTTCCGCGATTCAACGCTTCATCCGTTGCTTACTGCGGTGCTTGCCGTGTTGTGGGGCGTGCTGGGCGTATATCTGATCTATTACACCTTGACCTGGGCAGTGGAGCAGTACCCGGACCATGTCCGCAGCAAGGTGCTGCCTTATGTTTTTGTCGGACCGGCGGTCCTTATTCTCGGTTGGCTGCTGATTCTGCCTGCCCTGCGGACGCTGTACTTAAGCTTTTTCAACGCGTCCTCCGAGAAGTTCGTCGGACTCAGCAATTATGCCGCCATCTTCAGCGACCGTCTGATGGGCACTGCCCTGCGCAATAACCTGCTCTGGGTGTTCGTGGGCACGCTGGCCTGTGTCTGCTTCGGGCTGCTGATTGCCATTCTTGCCGACCGGAGCAGCTATGAGCGGATCGCTAAATCTATTATTTTCATGCCGATGGCTATTTCCTTTGTTGCCGCCGGGGTCATCTGGAAGTTCGTCTATTATTATCAGCCGGGCGATGAGCAGATTGGATTGCTGAATGCGATTGTGACCTATTTCGGTGGTGAACCGCAGGCCTGGACGAGTATGCTGCAGCCGTGGAACAACTTCTTCCTTATTATCATTCTGATCTGGATGCAGACGGGGTTTGCGATGGTTATTTTCTCAGCGGCCATCAAAGGAGTGCCCGAGGATATTCTGGAGGCTGCACGGGTGGATGGCGCTAGTGAGGTGAAGATCTTTTTTGGCATCATGATTCCTTACATCTCCACGACGATTCTGACGGTGACCACCACGATTATTGTCTTTACGCTGAAAATATTTGACGTTGTCATGGTGATGACAGGAGGTCAATACGATACAGAAGTTGTAGCGACGCAGTTCTACCGGCAGTTCTTCATGTACCGAAACTTCGGCTACGGCTCTACGCTGGCTATCGTGCTCCTGATCGCGGTATTGCCTGTTATCCTTATTAATCTGCGGCAATTCCGCAAGCAGGGGGGATTCTAATGGTGGGCACCAAGAAAAAAAAGGGCAGCAAAACGGCCGTCAATCTGATTCTGGGCGTCATCTGCTTCCTCTGGATTCTGCCGACGTTCGGACTCTTCGCCTCCTCCTTCCGACCCGCAGCGGATATTTTGCAGACGGGCTGGTGGAAGGTGTTCCCCCATCAGGAATGGAAAGCGGGCCAGACGGTGCAGCTCCCCAAGGAAGTTGATCTGCGGGAGCCGATTGAGGTGAATGGCAAGACCTATACGGATGAACAGCTGAAGGCAGGCGTGAAGGCGGACGGCAGCCGCCTGATGTGGGAGAACCGCAGGGCACGCACGGTGAATATGCAGGAACAGGGCTGGCAGGCGGTGCCTGACCTCACGCTCGACAACTACAAGAATGTGCTGTCCGGCAAGGAGTACACACTCAAGGAAGCAGACGGCAGTGAAACGGTACAGAAGGGGAGCGGATTATCGCAGGCGTTCTGGAATACACTGACGATTGCTGTTCCGGCGACGGTGATTCCGGTGCTGATCGCCTCTTTTGCCGCATATGCCTTCTCCTGGCTACGGTTTCCGGGACGGAAGACGCTGTTCGTCATCATTATTGCGATGCTGGTCATTCCGATTCAGGTTGCGCTAATCCCGGTACTCAAGGATTACACGGCGCTTGGACTGAACGGCAGTTATCTTGGAATCTGGCTGGCACATACGGCCTTCGGGCTGCCGCTGGTTACGTACTTTATGTACAACTTCATCAGCCAGCTGCCGAAGGATCTGTTTGAATCGGCTTTTATTGACGGCGCCAGCCACTTTACTATTTTCAGCAGACTGATTCTGCCGCTATCCGTGCCCGCGCTCGCTTCCATCGGGATCTTCCAGTTCCTCTGGGTATGGAATGATTATCTGGTGTCGCTGATCTTCATCGGGAACCAGCCGTCGGTGCAGGTCATGTCGATGAAGATCGCCGATCTGGTCGGCTCACGTGGCAATGACTGGCATCTGCTGACCTCGGCAGCCTTTATCTCGATGCTGATGCCGCTGGCGATCTTCTTCCTGCTGCAAAAGTATTTCGTCCGGGGTCTGATGGGCGGCTCAGTCAAAGGCTGATCTGCCGGCAGGCCGGAGAAGTCTGCAATCAGGAGGAGAAAGTAGCGATGAAGATGAAGTCCCATGAAGCTCCACCGGCATTATATCCTTACAGGGAGTGGAGTATTGAAGAGGAACACTACGAGGATGAATACAATCAGCGGAGCGAGAGTGTCTTTGCACTCGGCAACGGCTATATCGGCATGCGCGGCAATTTCGAGGAAGGCTATCACGGCAAGGCGGGGACTTCGGTAGCCGGAAATTATCTGAACGGCTTCTTTGATTCTGAGCCGGTTGTCTATCCTGAGGGGGCCTTCGGGTACCCCTCCCGCAACCAGGCCATGCTGAATGTGAGCGATGCCCGTCTCATCCGGCTCAGCATCGAAGGCCATGAGTTCCGGCTGGATCAGGGGAAGCTGCACCGGTATAAGCGCCGGCTGGATATGCGGAGCGGTATGCTGCACCGGGAGCTGGAGTGGGAATCTCCCGCCGGGCACCGGGTGCTGCTGGTGATCCGCCGGATGGTTGCCTTGACGCATAAGCACCTGGCTGCTATCGACTATGCGGTGACGGCGCTGAATTTCTCCGGCACGCTGAAGTTCGATTCAGCGGTGGACAGCGAGATTGCCCGGCCTGAGGTTACCGGTGACCCGAGGCTGGGGGCGGGCGGCGGCGAGTCCCGCCTGCTGCTGGAGGATACCGGATATGACGCTGCCGCCCGGAAGCTGTGGATGATGCAGCGCACCCGCCACACGCGATTTGCGCTGCTGACCGCTGTCAGCCATGCACTGCAGGCGAAGTCCGGGCGCGAGATGAGCCACCAATTAATCGGGCAGCGCATCTCCGTCTGTTACGCCGCTGCTGTCCGCAGCGGAGAGACGGTGACACTTACCAAATATATAACGTATCATACCTCCAAAGATTACGGGGAGGAGGAGCTGCCCGGCCGGAGTGCTGAAGTCTTGGCGCTGGCCAATGAGCTGGGCTTCGCCGGTCTGGCCGGGGAGCAGCAGGCGTATCTGGACAGCTTCTGGGCCCATGCGGATGTGGAGATTAGCGGTGATCCTGCACTCCAGCAGGGCATCCGCTTCAATGCTTATCAGCTGCTGCAATCCGTGGGCCGGGACGGAGCAACGAATATCGGAGCGAAGGGCTTAACCGGGGAAGGCTATGAGGGGCACTATTTCTGGGACACGGAGATGTACATGCTGCCGTTCTTCACCTTCACGCAGCCGGAGATCGCCCGGGCGCTGCTGGAATTCCGTTATGCAACACTCGGCAAGGCCAGGGAGCGGGCGGCGGTCATGTCGCAGAAGGGGGCGCTGTACCCGTGGCGGACCATTGACGGCGAGGAGAACTCCGCCTACTTCCCCGCAGGCACTGCCCAGGCGCATATCAATGCCGATATTGCCTACGGCCTGAAGCAATATGTCCAGGCCACAGGCGATATGGAATTTCTGGTTAACCGGGGGGCAGAGATGCTGTTCGAGACCTCAAGGTTCTGGGCCGATCTGGGCCACTATAACCCCGCGCGCGGAGGCGCCTTTTGTATAGATGCAGTAACAGGACCGGATGAATATACCGCGATTGTGAACAACAATGCTTATACTAATCTCATGGTGCAGGACCAGCTCAGCTATGCCTATGAGACGGCTCTGCTGCTTCAGCGGGAGTATCCTGCGGATTACGAACGGCTGCGGCAGGCGATCGGGTTAACTCCCGAAGAGGTGGAGGGCTGGAGAGCTGCCGCCGCAGCGATGTTTATTCCATTTGACGAACCGCTCGGCATTTATGCCCAGGATGACACCTTTCTGAGTAAGCAAAAATGGGATTTCGAGCACACGCCTGCGGATCAGTATCCGCTGCTGCTCCATTATCACCCGCTGGTCATCTACCGGCATCAGGTGCTGAAGCAGGCCGATCTGGTCATGGCTCTGTTCCTGCTCGGGGACAAGTTCAGCCTGGCGGATAAGCTCCGCAACTATCATTATTATGAGCCATTAACGACGCATGACTCCTCGCTGTCTCCTTGCATCCACAGTATTATGTCTGCGGAGATCGGCGATCTGGCCGGGGCATACAGTTATTTCAGCCGCACGGTACGGATGGATCTGGACGATATCAACCACAATGCCAAGGACGGGCTGCATATGGCGGCGATGGCCGGGTCCTGGATGTCGATTGTGAACGGCTTCGGCGGCATGCGGCTGGCTCAGGGAGAGCTGAGCTTCGCTCCGGTCCTGCCGGAGCAGTGGGAGAGCTACCGCTTCAAGGTTACAGTGGGCGGTCAGCTGCTGGATATCTTCGTTGAACGGGAGGCGGCAGTGTACACGCTGCTGGAGGGGACGGCGCTTGAGATCAGGAATAAGAAGCAGCCGCTGCGGCTGCTTCCGCAGGAGCCGGTGCGGATTTCGCTGGCGCAGCGGCTGGAGGCCGTCATCTTCGATCTGGACGGCGTGATCACCGATTCCGCTGAATTCCATTATCTGGCCTGGCAGGCGCTCGCGGATGAGCTGGGCCTTCCCTTCAGCCGGGAAAAGAATGAACGGCTGAAGGGCGTCAGCCGGATGGAATCGCTGGAGATCGTGCTGGAGGGCAGCGAGCTAGCGCGGCTGCCCGAGGCCGAGAAGCTCCGGCTGGCGGGGAAGAAGAACGATCACTACCGGCAGATGATCGGCCGGATCACCCCGGCGGACCTGTTGCCGGGGATTCCTGAGCTGCTGGATTCCCTGCGGGAGCGGGGAATCTCCGTGGGGCTGGCCTCGGCCAGCCTGAATGCGCCGCAGATTCTGGAGCGC
The DNA here is from genome assembly GCF_037963835.1 of Paenibacillus sp. FSL H8-0332. Classification (NCBI taxonomy): domain Bacteria; kingdom Bacillati; phylum Bacillota; class Bacilli; order Caryophanales; family Paenibacillaceae; genus Paenibacillus; species Paenibacillus sp. FSL H8-0332. The sequence goes on along the minus strand of NZ_CP150145.1, from coordinate 6,784,058 downwards.
CTCGGCGCAGCCCATTGGTTCCAGGCGATTGCCGACGCGGCAGAGCTCCGGAAGGGCAAGCCCGATCCGGAGATTTTTCTGCAGGCGGCAGAGCTGCTTGGGGTCACGCCGGGCAACTGCATCGGCGTGGAGGATGCAGCCGCAGGCGTGGCCGCGATCCGGGCGGCGGGCATGAAGGCTGTGGGCATCGGGGCGGCCGAGCAGCTTGGCGCGGCCGACCTGGTGCTGCCTTCCACGGCGGCGCTGGACGCCGGGAAGCTGCTTGAGCTGTTCGGGCATTAGCCACCCCCGGGAGGCTGTGGCCGTGCAGTGGAATCCGCGTCCGCGCAGCGGGAGCGGGGGCGTAGTATTCCACAGTCCCCCGCTCCGCAGGCAAGGGGGATTGAGCTAGCCTTGTTCTCCACATTTGAGTGGGGAACAGGGCTTTTTGTCCGAGTATAAGAAGAAGGCGAGCCGGTTGGCAAATAACCTGGATTAAGTAAGTGGAAAAAGGTACCTTAATTCCTCGATTTCTCAAGAATATAAGGAAGCAAGTGGAAAAAGGGCATTTGTTTATATTGGTTTTGCCTACTTTGGGTGAAATGGGGGAATTTAAGTGTTGTTTATCCAACTCCTGTTCTAGACGCGTTTATTTGTTCATCAGTAAGTGTAGGAAATCCAACTAGTCCCTATCAGCTCCCCCTCCCGGCGGCCTTCACCTTGTTCCCGTGGACGATGGCCAACTGGTGCAGGCTATTTGACGCTTACGTATGTTTAATAGATAGAACAAGACTCGCCCCATTAAACTGAGACGAATCTTGGAGGACAAGTTTTATCTAGTACAGCGTCAGATTTAAAAAGGTGGATGGATCTCTATAATACCTGAAGGAGTACAAAAGTGGAGGTCCTCCCTTCAAGTTGTATTCCCAGATGAAGAGGGGGGTAGTTGTTCATTAGGGTGTTTGGCAAGGCGATACAGACTGAGGCGCACTTATTCCGGATGAAAGTCACTACTTGGGCAAAGGAACGGACCCCATGGAGCTTATTCTTGGAATTTCTACTCTTAAACATCTCGTAGAGAGACGATAAGGTCCACTCCGTCCGTTAAACTGCAAAACGTGGTGTTATTCTGGGAATAGGGTCTCTCAGGTCCGTTGGGAGCAAACTCGGCCGGGCAGTGTAGTTCCGTGGTTCGCTGACTTCCTGAATCCCGCATCATCTTTTAGTTTTCCAAATAATGTAATGTACTTTAAGACAGATGATTTGATAAAGGCATGCAGTTGTGTCCATTGTCAGCTATCGGCAATAAATATACACTACCAGCGAACTTATAGAAGCTGGAGGCAGACGATGGATAAACCAATGGAGCTTTATGATGTAACGATAATCGGTGGCGGTCCAGCCGGATTGTACACAACCTTTTATAGCGGCATGCGCGATCTGAAGACAAAGCTGATCGAGTCGCAGCCAGAACTGGGCGGGCGAATCCTGACCTATCCTGAAAAAATGATCTGGGATGTAGGGGGCGTAACTCCGATCCGCGGAGAGAAATTGATCGCCCAATTAGTGGAGCAAGCCAGAACCTTCGAGCCGACGATTGTACTGGGTCAGCAAATCTCAGGCTTTGAACGCCAGGAGGATGGCACGATTGTGCTGACGGCATCGAGTGGAGAGCGGCATCATACAAGAACCGTCATTTTGGCCATCGGTTATGGTGCCCGCAAGCAGGTCAAGCTGGAGATCGAAGGAGCAGACCGTTTCGAAGTAACGAACTTGTATTACACCGTTCAGGAGCTGGAGGGCTTCCGGGCTAAGCATGTGCTCATCTCGGGAGGCGGCGATTCGGCGGTGGATTGGGCGAATGAACTGGAGCCGATTGCAGCAAGCGTAACGATTGTACACCGCCGCAGCCAATTTGGCGGACATGAGCGGCATGTTTCGAATATGAGGAATTCATCAGTGAAAATATGTACGCCCTATACCATAGAAGCTCTGCATAGCAGCAATGGCACCAGCATTGAACAGGTCGCCATCGCTCATCTGGAAACGGGAGGACGTGAGTTGCTGGAAGTCGATGCGGTTATCGTTAATCACGGGATGAAATGCGATTTCGGGCCGGTGGAGGGTTGGGGGCTAGATCTCGGACCATGGCATGTAACCGTTGACGAGCATATGGCGACGAACCTCCCGGGCGTGTTCGCCGCAGGCGATTTCGTGACATATGGCTGCAAAGTGGAGCTGATCGCCGGGACGTTTACCGATGGCATTATGGCACTCAATAGCGCCAAGCAATATTTGGACCCTGAAGCCCCGATGATGGCCTATGTATCCTCGCATAATGAGAAGTTTAAAGAGAAGAATCGCGCATTAGGCGTAATTGAGGATGAAGAGAGCGGGCAGAAAGACTAATAGCGGAAGTAATAGTTATATTAGCTGAACTTAAGAATGCTGACCAGCTCACGGACGCAACCTTGTACATCAAGGATTGCGTTAGTGCAGCGAGATGGATTCTTAAGTTCATTTCATATTAAGGCATGATTGCTGAATCCCGGGCCAATATCACCGTATAGCTGCCTGATCAGCGTGCAAGCAGCAATTTCATTTGCGTGTCCAGTTGTTTATGCAGCGAGATGGGGTCGCTTACCCGGAATTTCTCCAATGGTGTGTGATAGACTTGGTTGTTCCTGACCGCCGGCAGTGATTTCCATCTTGCAGTCGCAGATAATTGCTTATACCGTCCGGGATCGACTATCGTCAAAAAGAGATGATCACCTACAAAAAGCGGGAGCTGCTCCTCAGTAATAATACGATACGCCTCTTTATTTATCATTTCCTGCTGAATAATGACTGGTGCGGAGAGCTCCAGACCGTCATACAAATTATAAGCGCCTCTGCACCAGAAATTGCCGAATACATAAATCGAATCCGAACGGATTTCAATAGAGGAGAACGTCTCATCCCTCGAGTAAATCGCAGCTAACCGCGCCCGGTGCCGCTGGGTTTTCCGGTTGTATTGCACAACCCACTGCTCGGCCTCCTGCTGCTTATTTAACGTTTCCCCAAGCATCCGAAGCAAGGACAGCGGGTTATGTTCGTTCCCTGACAATAATAATGTCGGAGCAATGGCCGACAGCTTGTCGTAATCATTTTGACAGGGAGCCAGAATGAGCTCGGGCTGAAGGTTTGCTATTTCATCAAGCTGCATCGGGATGCTGTTGACCTTGTGAATATCGTAGCTTAGCTCGCGCAGATGCAGGTTGTTCGTCAGGTTGTTGGCGGCAGCAATGGGGCGAATACCAAGCGCAAGCAAATGGCCGAGACAGCTCATTGCGCAAATGTTCACCTGCTTCTTGTGATGATTGCGAATGAATCGACCGGGGGATATTCCTACGGTTTGCCTGAAGCGCCGGTTAAAATAATACTCATCCCGATAGCCAACCGTATTCGCAATTTCCTGGAGGCGTCCGCCGCCCAGCAGCAGCTCCTTCGCATGATTGATCCGTAAAGCGGTCATATAGCCCGACACATTGGTGCCGGTCAACAGCTTGAACCAATGGGTAAAACGGCGGTTACTGATTTTAGCTTGCCGGGCAAGCTCCTCAACGGATACGTCCTGCTGGTAATTTTCCTTCAGCGAAGCAATGATTTCCAGCACAGCCTGCCGGGAATTTTCTGTTTTTTGGTGTGGTCCCAGATGTTGAAGCAGACTGCCCATGAGCTTCTGGAAGCTGTGATGTGCCGCCATTTGCTGCAGTGTGTCAGCTGTATACTGATGCTGGGCGATTTCCTGTAACTCCCGGACCAACACCTCGAAGTGCGGGACTGTGAATTCTCCGGCCTCTAGTAAGGCGGGCGGGTGACTTTGGTTCATATGCATGGAAAAGGTTAAAAACCACAGTGAGAGCGGGGATTGGCCTGAATTGCGGATCTCAATCGTACAATGGGGATTCAGCAGAAAGCAGGTTCCGTACATTATGGAGAACTCTTCATTGTCCCAAGTCAGGCATCCTTCTCCCTGTTGTGTGAAGATTAGCGTGTGTGTTGCAAGCTCCTGCTGTGGTACGACTATGGGGTCAGAGAAGTTGCCTTGCAGCAAGCCATGCAGTTGAAAGGACAGGGAGTTTACCGGGCTGACAGCATGCAGCATCTTCAAATTCAAAGCAAACAGCTCCTTTTGAGAATGATTATCAATTGAACTGATTCTATACCAAATGAACAATCATTACAAGGCATCCGCTTCCCCGCTGATCCATCCGATTGGTGCAAAAAAACAGCCGTTCTATCCATTGTGGTGCGGCTGAGCAGAGCGATATAATAATTGATATTGATAATCATTATCGATAATTCGAGAGGGATGTGCAGAATGAAAGCTATATTGAAGAAGACACCATGGTTATGGACAGGCCTTATGTTTATTGTAATGGCAATGATGATCAGCGCCTGCGGCAGCGGCAACAAGGCTAGTTCGGGCCGGGAAGCGGCAGTGCCAACTGCAACAGACCATGCAGAAGAAGCGGCACCTGCAATGAGAACCGTTACGGATTCAACGGGCAGACAAGTGGAGATTCCAAGCTCACCGGAGCGAGTCGTATATACAGATAATACGGTAGGCGATATTTTGTTACTGGGCATCCAGCCTGTAGGATTGGTTCAAGGCGGTCTGGAGAATGCTGTATATAAAGAGCAAATTAAAGATATCCCTGATGTAGGCTGGCCTATTAGTGCAGAGAAGCTGATCGGGATTCAGCCGGATGTGATTATCACCTCGGTTACGGATGGCGCACAAATTGAAGTGATGTCCAAAATTGCCCCGGTTCTCGTAACGAACGAGTGGGACCCCATGGCAGAGCGTATTAAACGGGTTGGTGAATGGTTCGGTCATGAAAAGGAAGCAGAAGCCTTTCTGAGCAAACATGAAGAGAAGGTAGCTGACATGTGGAAGGCGATGAAGGCGGATGGAACGATCCAAGCGGGCGAAACAGCCTCGGTATTTCAGCATATGTTAAAAGCTAACCGACTGAGCGTCTATACGACCAGCTATTTGGCAAGCTTTGTATATGATAAGAACGGCTTTAAACCGACAGAAGCGATTCAAAAGCTGATCGAAGATCCGAAAGGCTACGGTTACGTCGATATCTCTTCTGAAATCCTGCCGGAGCTGGCGGGTGACCGTATTTTTATCGTCTACATGGATGCAGAAGAAGGCGAAGCGGCCAAAAAAATGATTTCCGAGCCGATCTGGAGAGATCTCCCGGCTGTTAAGGCGGGCAAAGTGTATTTCATTGATGCAAGCCTGGGTGTATCAACTGATCCGCTTGTGAGAGAGAAGCTGGTTGAAGTGCTGCCGGAAATTTTGAAGCAGTAGCTGTGTGTACCATGCAAAATACCTGAATACTGAATTTATTAAATGGCCTAAGATCCTATAAGGAATGCTTAGGCTTTTTGTTGTTCCTAAAAACACAGTTACCCCCTATAATTGTATCCAAGCAGTCCTCGTTTGTAAGCCTCATGCCAGAAGTGTTCCTTCTACTTGCCAGAATCCGACTTTGAGATAGATGAACGGGAGTGTGCGAATGCGTGTAGATCAAATTCATCTCAGGTTGTTAAGAACCCTGCTCTTGCCTCTGTTTATCTTATGGTGTACAACAGGAGCTGCCCACGCCGCTGCCGAAGAGCTGCCCGCACAGAATGTGCTGGTGCTGCATTCCTATCAGAAGGGCTTTGCCTGGACCGATGACCAAAGTGCCGGAATAGAGGAACGTTTCAAGGGCACAGCTAATCCCCCCGTCATCTACACTGAATATATGGACTGGAAAAGGTACCCCACGCAGGGTAACCTCGGGAATTTCTACGAGACCATTCGCTTCAAGTATCAGAACATCCATATTAATACGATCATCACAACGGACGATGCGGCGCTGAGTTTCGCGATGAAGTACCGCCACGAGCTTTTGAATGATGCTCCGATCATTTTCAGCGGGATCAACGAATTGGGAGTGGCCGCTATCCCGAATCCCCACAACATTACAGGCGTTATCGAAAAAATAGATCCCACACCTACCATCCGAATGGCCATGGACATCAATCCTTCCTTGAAGAAGGTGTATATTGTCTATGATAATTCGGAGAGCGGGCTGTCAACCGGCCAGATGGTGATGGATCAGATCGACGCAATGAAGCTGGGACTTGAGCTGTTCCCCATGAACCGCTTGTCCATGGAACAGATCCAAGCAACGGCGTCGGCGCTGTCTCCGGACAGTATTGTGCTGATGACTACATATTTTAGCGACTCTACCGGACGAATTGTCGAGTTCGACAGATTTGCAGGTGAACTGGGCAAGAGCAGCAGTGTTCCGGTGTATCATATTTATGATTTTGGATTGAATCATGGCGCCTTCGGGGGCAGTCTGATCAGCGGTAGAATTCAGGGCCAGACGGCGGCCGATCTGGCGCAGCGTATCCTGCAGGGGGAGCAGGCGGGGAAGATCCCGGTCGTAACCGACAGCAATGTGCGCAAGGTGTTCGATTATAACGAGCTGCAGCGGTTCAAGATATCACCGGATAAGCTGCCGAAGGGCAGCGAAGTGATTAACGAGCCGTTCTCGTTCTATCAGACCTATAAGGTGCTGGTGCTGAGCATCGTGGCTGCTTTTGCGGTGCTGGTAGCCTTCATTCTGGTGTTGTTATTCTATGTGCAGCTGGTCAGAAGGATTAGAAGCAACCTGGAAAAAAGCAATGAACGCTTCAGCCTGGCAACCTACGGCTCGGATGCGGTAATCTGGGACGTTGATATGTCTACGATGATCTATTATTTCTCGGACAGCTGGTATGAGCTGCTCGGGTATGCCCGGGATGAGATTAATGAGAGCCGCGGCGGCTGGCGGGATATCCTCCATCCGGAGGATGCCGAGCAGGAGAACCGGCTGCGCATCCAGCATCTGGAGGGTCGTTCTTCTTACTACTACGCTGAATACCGGATGCGGAGCAAGGCAGGCGAATACAAGTGGTTTCAGGCGCGGGGCAAGGTACTGCGTAATGCGGGCGGCGGATATATCCGGTTTGCCGGGTCGATGGTGGATGTAACGGACCGCAAGGGTTATGAGAGCAAGCTGCAGACGAGCTATCAGGAACTGGAATCGACCTATGAGGAGCTGACTGCCCTGCAGGATGAGTTGCTGGAGCAGTACAACAAGGTGGTAGAGAATCAGACGCTGCTGCAGACCAGTGAGGAGAAATACCGGCTGCTGGCCTATAACGATGTACTCAGCGGTCTGCCGAACCGGCTGTCATTGTCCGAAGAACTACAAAGATTCATTAAGGAGCATTCCGGTGGCCATGCGGCGCTGTTCTTCCTGGATATCGATAACTTCAAGTACATTAATGATTCCATGGGCCATACCTTCGGGGATGAGCTGTTGGTACAGGTTGGTGAACGGCTGCTTAGCCGCTCTGACGGCCGCAGTAAGCATTTTCGCTTCGGCGGCGATGAATTTGTGATTCTGTTCAAGGATGTGGCTGAGGCGGGTGAGGTGATCCGTTATGCGGATTCCCTGGTACAGGGCTTCAAGGAACCGTTCCAGCTTCATGCGAGTGTGGTGCATATCTCGGCCAGTATCGGAATTGCCCAATACCCGGAGAACGGGAAGAATGCGGAGGAGCTCCTGAAGAATGCCGACATTGCCATGTATAAGGCGAAAGAAGCAGGCAAGGGCAGCTATATGATCTACGGGCAGGAGATGCAGCAGTATTTTGACGAACGGATGATTATTGAGAATCACTTAAGAAGCGCCATATCCAATAATGAGCTGTCGCTGCATTACCAGCCGCTGGTGGATACCGGCTCCGGTGAGATATGGGGCTTCGAGGCGCTGATCCGCTGGAACAACCCGGTGCTCGGCTTCGTCTCCCCCTTATCCTTCATCAAAATTGCCGAGGATTGCCGCCTGATCGTTCCCATAGGTGAGTGGGTGCTGCGCGCCGCCTGCCGGTTCACCAAGGATCTGCAGAATCAGGGCTATGAGGGCTATCATATCTCGGTTAATATCTCCGTCATTCAGCTGATGCAAGGCGACTTCACGGAGATGGTGCTGAGCGTGCTGGAGGATACCGGACTTGCGCCGGAATATCTGGAGCTGGAGATTACCGAGTCGATCTTCATGGAATCCTTCGAGGCGATCAGCTCTAAGCTGGAAGCGCTCAAGAAGAGGGGCATTGGCATTGCGCTGGATGACTTCGGAACGGGCTATTCCTCACTCAGCTATCTGAAGCAGCTCCCGATTACTACCCTGAAGATCGACAAGTCCTTCATCGACAGCATCGATACCCCGAACAATATGTCGCTGGCCAGCTCCATCGTCACCATCGGCCATGATATGGGACTGAACGTTACCGCTGAAGGGGTGGAGACCCTGGAACAGCTTGCCTTTCTGGAGCGGACCCGCTGTGACAAGATTCAGGGCTACTATATCAGCAAGCCTATTCCGGAGAAAGAGGTCGCGGGCTGGGTGGCGGGGCGAATTGCGGGTTGAGGGGTGAGGTTAAGCTGTGAACCGGATAAGTCCGGGTTTTCTCGCAGAGTAATACGGCAACATGGAGAAGAAGTGGGATTATGTAGTTCACATGGAACCCTTCCGTGTCTCGAAACGTAACTATCTATTTAGGATGTGATTAACTCCTGAGTATATCAATAAGTGAGGTGTAGGTTTGTCATCAATTCTACTAATGATTTTTTCGATTAATTTTGCTCTCCTGCTTGTGCACGAAATGGATGCAATCCGAGCCAAAGAATGGAGAATGTTTATCTTCCTGAGAGAGTTGACAGATGAACGTGCCTTCAAAGTATTTACAATTTTGCATCTGCCGCTATATGCCTTTTTACTGTTTTCCTTGATAAGTCAATATCTGTTATCTTTCATAATAATAGATATATTTTTAATTCTTCACTCGATCGCTCATTTTTTCTTTGAGAAGCATCCAAGTAATAATTTTAAGAACCTATTCTCTAGATTAATTATATATCCAATGGGCTTATTGGGTTTGTTGCATCTTGTTGGGTTACTGTATTGGTAGCAGCATCAGCCACCTATTGATTAGGTGGCTTTCTTTTTTTGAGGGAAGTTGTGCTCAGAACAAAGGGACCTCTGATTCTGCCGAGTGTGGTTGAAGGAGAGTGATGAGGAGCAATAGTGCACCTGAATTACCTGGACGCGGGCTAAATGAGCCAATGAGGAGCATTAGTGCACTTGAATTCCCTGGACGCGGGCTGAATGAGGAAATGAAGAGTATAATTGCACCTGAATTGACTGGACGCGGGCTAGATGAGCCAATGAGGAGCAATAGTGCACCTGAATTCCCCGGACGCGGACTAAATGAGCAAATCCAACGGCGCCGTCCTTTAAAAGGACGGCACAGCCGCCTCTAATTGGTTAAATACACGCTGCATCAGTGAAAGTGTTGTAATTGTTGCAACTTGAAGCCCGAGATGCCATGTGTTCATGCGGCAAATTCACGTGACAATGGCGCTATCCGTCTCACTCCGCGCTACTTCAGCAGCTTCCGCGCCAGCTTGACCTTGCTGCCGTAAGGCGGGTAGACAATCCCGAAATCGAGTCGGGTGCTTCGCTTAACAATGCTTTTGTGATGGGAGAAGAGGTCGAAGCTGTATTTGCCGTGGTAGCCGCCGATCCCGGAGTTCCCGACACCGCCGAACGGCAGCCGGGTGCTGGCTACATGGGAGATGGTATCGTTAATGCAGCCGCCGCCGAAGGATACCTGGCTCATCACCTGCTGCTCGACCTGCTTATCTCCGGTGAACAGATATAGGGCGAGCGGCTTGGGACGGGCATTGATGCTCTGAATGACCTCTTCAAGCTGGTTGTACTCCATAATCGGCAGCACCGGGCCGAAGATTTCATCCTCCATCGAAGCGTCACTCCAATCCGCCGGATAGATTAGGGACGGCTCGATATACAGCTCCTCCGGGATCACGGTCCCGCCGAGAATCAGCTTCTCACGGTCCCGCTCCAGCATAGCCCCGATCCGCCGCAGCTGGCGTTCATTCACGATCCGTCCGTAGTCTGTGTTATGCCTGATGTCGGTGCCATAGAAATCGGTGACGCAGCGCTTCATCCGCTCAATCAGCTCCGCTGCCACCTCGCTGTGGACCAGCAGATAATCAGGCGCAATACAGGTCTGCCCCACATTGATCAGCTTCCCCCAGACAATCCGCTTCGCGGCGGTCTCCAGGTCGGCGCTCCGGTCTACGATTACGGGGCTTTTGCCGCCCAGTTCAAGGGTGACGGGCACCAGGTTCTTCGCCGCCGCTTCCATGACAATTCTGCCTACAGGCACACTTCCGGTGAAAAAAATATAATCGAACGCGGCATGAATCAGCAGATTCGTCGTTTCCTTCTCGCCCTGTACTACCCTGATATAGGCGGGATCAAAGGTCTCTCGGATCATATCCTCGATGACAGCGGAGGTAGCCGGTGTACTCTCGGAGGGCTTCAGTACGGCGCAGTTCCCGGCGGCGATGGCGCCGATCAGCGGTTCAATCAGCAGCTGGAACGGGTAGTTGAACGGCCCGATAATTAGCACCGTCCCATAAGGCTCGGCGATAATTCTGCTCCTGGCCGGGAACAGATGCAGCGGGGAACCTACCCTGACCGGCTTCATCCAGCGCCTTAGATGTTTCATCATATAGCCGATGCTGTCCAGCGTGAATCCGATTTCTGTCGCATAAGCCTCGAACTCGCTTTTGTGCAGATCCTGGTTCAGTGCTGTAATAATCCGGGCTTCATTGCGTGAGATGGCCTCCTTCAGCTTCTGAAGCTGCTCCAGCCGGAAGCCGGGGGTTCTCGTGACTCCGCTGGCGAACCATTGTCTGTGCTCAGCCAGCAGCTGGTCGATCTGTTGTGCAGTGAACGGTGACATGCTTGTACCCTCCTTGGTCATTTGCGGTCTCTATAAGTTGCCTGCCGAAGAGGGCAGAGTCTGGATGTAATCCTGCATCCGGCTCCGGTTCAGCAGGGTGATTTCATTGCCCTTGAATTCGATCCAGCCCTGATCGCGCAGGAAGCCCAGCTCCCGCGACAAGGAAGGGCGGGCGGTATTCATATGCTCGGCCCATTCCTTCCGGCTGAACGGGAGCTTCAGGATATCGGATTCCTGCTGCTCTCCCTGCTCCAGCAGGAAGTCTACGATACGGCGGCGCAGCGGCCCGGCAGACAGGTTCTCAATCTTCCGGTTCACGAGCACCAGCCGTTCGGACAGATTCTCGATGAAGCGGGTGAGGATATCGGTGTCGGCCGCGAATAATCTCAGCAGCTCCTGCTTGCTGATGAACATTACCTTGCAGGGGCCTGTGGCTGTAACCGTAGCGGGCACGGTGTTATTCCTGCGGAACAATACGGCTTCCCCGATGGTCTGGCCTTCCTTCAGATGTGCGATGGTCACACTGCTGCCGGTGGGGTGTGTCTTCTGCACCTCGATGCGGCCGGAGAGCAGAATTCCAAGCCGTTCTGCCCGATCACCCTCTGCCAGAATAATCGCATTCTTATGGTAGGAGCTGACCGCGTAAGCCAATGTATGCAGCAGCTGTTCGATCTCATCTGCGGATTTTCCGCGAAATAGCAGGCAGGCTTGCAGCGAAGCAGGCTCCGGTCTCATACTTTTCCTCCCGATGTGTAGTGATTGGTAACATTCGTTACCGATTGATAGACGAAAGTCTACTACAATTATTGGTAACTGTAAAGGCGAGGCACAGAGCGATTCCATTAATGATAAGGAGTGATCAGGTAATGAGCGAAATGTTTTGTTTCCAGTGTCAGGAGGCAGCTAAGGGGACGGGTTGTACGATTCAGGGGGTGTGCGGCAAGACCAGTGAGGTAGCGAATCTGCAGGATCTGTTGGTGTATACACTTAAGGGTATTGCCATCTTCGCGCGCAGCGGGCGTGAGCTGGGGATTACTGATGCGGTGTCGGAGAAATTTATCATAGAGAGCTTGTTCGCTACGATTACCAATGCCAACTTTGTGCCGGAATACTTTACTGCGAAGATCCGGGAAGGGCTGGCCCTGCGGGATCTGTGGCGCAGCAGAGTGGCTGATGCCGGAGTGATGGCCTATTTGTCGGAGCATGACGCGGCGATCTGGAATGCAGTGACGGATGAAGAGCTGATGGACAAGGCGGCCACGGTGGGGGTGCTTGCTACGGAGCATGAGGATATCCGCTCCTTGCGCGAGCTGCTGACCTATGGCCTGAAGGGAATGGCTGCCTACATGGAGCATGCCGCGGTACTGGGCTTCTACGAAGCAGGAGCACATGCTTTTATGGAAAAAGGCTTGGCAGCTGCGCTGGATAACAATCTGAGCGGCGGTGAGCTGACGGCTCTGGTGCTGGAATGCGGCAAGTTCGGCGTGGATGTGATGGCGCTGCTGGACCGCGCTAACACCGCAGCCTACGGTAATCCGGAGATCACCAAAGTCAATATTGGAGTAGGCACGAACCCTGGTATTCTGATCAGCGGTCATGACCTCAAGGACATGGAGGCGCTGCTGAAGCAGACCGAGGGTACCGGAGTAGATGTGTATACGCACAGTGAGATGCTGCCGGCCCACTACTATCCGGCCTTCAAAAAGTATAGCCACTTCGTAGGCAACTACGGCAATGCATGGTGGAAGCAGAATGAGGAGTTTGCCAGCTTCAACGGTCCGATTCTGATGACCACGAACTGCATCGTGCCGCCGAAGGACAGCTACAAGGACCGGCTGTACACTACCGGCAATACCGGTTATCCGGGAATTCAGCATATCGCGGCAGGCGCGGACGGAGAGAAGAATTTCTCAGCTCTGATCGAGCAGGCTAAGAGCTGCAGCGCTCCAGTGGAGATTGAGACAGGCGAGATCATCGGCGGCTTCGCCCATGCGGCTGTAATGAATTTGGCGGATCAGGTGGTTGGAGCAGTAGAGAGCGGCGCCATCAAGCAATTCTTCGTCATGGCCGGCTGCGACGGACGGATGAAGAGCCGGAATTATTACACCGACTTCGCGGCAGAGCTGCCGAGTGACACGGTGATCCTGACCGCAGGCTGTGCCAAATACAAATATAACAAGCTGGCGCTTGGCGATATCGGCGGAATTCCCCGCGTGCTTGATGCCGGCCAGTGCAATGACTCCTATTCTCTTGTGGTTATAGCGCTTAAGCTGAAGGAAGTCTTCGGTCTTGCGGATATCAACGATCTTCCGATCTCCTATAACATTGCCTGGTATGAGCAAAAAGCGGTGATTGTACTGCTGGCGCTGCTGCATCTGGGCGTGAAGAACATTCACCTGGGCCCTACACTTCCGGCCTTCCTGTCGCCTAATGTAGCCAAGGTTCTGGTAGATACCTTCGGCATCGGCGGTATTACTACCGTACAGGAAGACATGGAACGGTTCATCGCTGCGGTATAATACAAATTCATCATTAGCCAAAATACACAAAAGCGAGTCTCCGTATACGGGGGCTCGCTTTGTTTGTATATGGATATGAACGTCAGCGCTTACGGCAGCCGGTAGACCGCAAACGGCTCGCCGGTGCGGAAGGCGGCGCTGGCCTGGTCGAGCTGCTCAAGTATCCCCGCATCCGGCGAAGCAGAGAGACTCTGCAGATTATGCTCTACCTGCTCTACTGTAGTCGCGCCGACAATCACCGTGGAGACGGCGGGCCGGTTCATCAGCCAGGCCAGGGATAGAGCCGCAGGTGAGGTGCCCTGCCCCTCCGCAATGGCCTGAACCTGCTCCCCGAGCGAGATGCGCTCCGGGGTAAGGAAGCGGCGGAAGTTCGGATCAGTCTCTGCTCTGGAGCCGGCAGGGGCGCGGCTGCTTCCGGCATATTTGCCGGTAAGGATGCCGCCCGCCAGAGGGAAGTACGGGATGATGCCCAGGCCCTGATCCAGGCAGAGCGGAAGCAGCTCGGCTTCGGGCGTGCGGTCAGCCAGCGAATAGCTGCACTGGATGGAGATGTATTTCGCCCAGTTACGGGCTTCACTGATCCCGAGCGCTTTCATCAGCTCCCAGGCGGCATAATTGGAGGCTCCGATATACCGCACCTTGCCTGCGGAGATCAGATCATCCAGCGTGCGCAGTGTTTCCTCCAGCGGTGTGTAGGGGTCGAAGGTGTGGATCTGATACAGATCCACATAGTCTGTCTTCAGGCGGCGCAGGCTGCCCTCCAGCTCCTGCATCAGATGATGGCGCGAAGAGCCGCTGCCGCCGGGTCCCTCATGCTTCGGCAATCCGGCTTTGGTCGCCAGCACTGCGCTCTGGCGTCTGCCTTCAAGCGCAAGGCCGATGATCCGCTCCGATTCAGAGCCGGCATAGATATTGGCGGTATCGATGAAATTGATGCCCTGATCCATAGCGGTGTGCAGAATGCGGACCGAGGTCTCCTGATCTGCGCGTTTGCCGAATGAATTGGTTCCAAGACCCAGAGCAGATACCTGCAGGCCGCTATTGCCCAGACGGTTATATCGCACGCTCTCACTTCTCCTTATATAGTAGTAGTCTTAGCAGGAATCACGCACAAGCAGCTTGCCGCCAGACTCCAGGCGGCTCTCCTGCGACCGGGCAAGATTAATCACCGCATGCTCCTCCTGGAGCAGCTCAATCTCCTCGCCCAGCTTGAGGAGCAGCCTGGAGAAGCGGCTTAGGACACTGTCTGTGATGTACCCGGTGAATTGTCCCGGATGGGCGAATACCTCAAGCATCTGCCAGAGCTGGTCCGTGCCGGAGCCGAACGCCCCGTTCATACGGCTCAGCGCAGCCTGGAGATCGCGGATCAGGCTTTCGAGGTGGCTGTATTTACCCTCCAGCAGCAGCATGACCACCAGGCCGTATTTCACGGATTGCTGGCGGGATTCCACGTTCTTGGCCAGCTGGCGCGCTGCCTCACGCAGTCCGTCCGCCTCAGTCCGCAGCAGGCTTGCGAGGCTGTGCAGACGATGCTGCTGTACCCCCGCGTGTCCGGCGTACAGGCCGCTGCCGGTGACCTGGCCGCTAACATAAATACTGCCGGTAGCTATAATTGTGGATTGGCGTATATCTCCATAGACGTACACATTACCCAGGGCTTCGATACGTACAGGTCCTTCCAGATCTCCCGGTACAATGACGTCGCCTGCAAACATAACATCGCCCGCAGTATCCGCCGTCTCCCTGGTCAGCAGACGGACCGGAGGGAAATCACATATCCGGACGCTGCCGTTTCCTCCGCAGATGCGGGGTCTGCCGGTATGCCGGGCCACGATATTACCACAGGGGAGGAGCTTGGCATGGTTACCGGCAGCGAAGTAGATATCCTGCGGCGGGGGAGGGGGCAGGACTCTGCCGTCTGTGTCGAAGCCGGGAATGCCCTCTTCCGGCGGCAGTTTGCGGGCGAAGACTTCGCCTGCGAAGGTAAAGGGGGCTCCCGGGAAACGGAGATACTCCAAGGGTTCCGCAGGCTTCTGATCCGGGGCTCCCTGTCCCTGAAACATCCGGTTCCCCTCTAGTGTATGCTCAGGCAGCAGGAATTCCAGCCGTGCTTCCTTGCCGGGCAGCGGGGCTCTTCCTTCAGCGATGCATACGGGAAGATATGTAGGGTTCTCCAGCTCCGCGTACAGGGCGGGAATGTTCAGGTTGCGCAGAATAAAACGGTTGTCCAGTGAGGCGATAATCTGTTCTATAGTGAGCGTGGACAGCAGCATCGCCGGGTTGGGCTGGGCACGGACGACCGCCTCGAAAGCAGCGGGACAGTTGACCAGATTCCAGGCGTACTTCTCTGCACGGTATAGAGTGAAGTGGACCTTGAGCTTGTCAGGCGATACGGTAATTTCGTATTGCGGCTTCTCGCAGATCTCCCAGGTGATATAATCCGCCTTCGTCACCTCGGTTGGTTCTGTAACGGTCTTCCAGTTGATCTTCAGGACAACAGGGTGGATCGCAGAAATCCGGGCGGGAGCGCCTCCGGGCAGCGGAGGCGTAATGAATATCTGGTTGTCCTGCACGAGGATAATTCCATTCTTATCTCCATGTGTCCCGTCAGAAGCTCGGCCCTCCACAGAGAATGAATCCAGGAGCCCTTTACGTTCGAGCATCAGGGACTCTACGAATTCATATCGGCTTGGTTCGATATAATGCTGCGGCATGGTTGTAACCTCACTTTTTCGTATGATCAATGGCAATTCGTACAGAAAAAGAACATCATCAAGCCCGGGAGGACTTCCCGTGAACAGCCGGCTTAAGTGGTCTCTATTGGCAGCCTGGCGACCTTAAACGCGGGATTTGGCGTTCTTAGGCCCATGGCTTTGCGTCCTGCCCTTTCGGGAAGTTTGCCTTTAGAAATAGATCAATGATATACATCCTGTAGAGGTGGTTATTTGTAGTCGACTGTAATCGACAAAAAGAGTCATAAATAGTTCTTGCGTGGCATTAACTTCTGCAAACAAGCTTAATTCTAGTACTTAAAGAGCTATTTTTCAACTATATTATGCCTATTTATCAAAAAACTCGAAATATGCAGCTCTATTTCGACAAAAAAACTGGTTTCCCAGCGCTTACATCTTATGGAAGCCATGAGAACAAGAAAAGGGGGAACTGTCCTCTGCGCCCGGCAGGTGGAAAAAGAAAAAAGCAGCGGACGGCCAAATGTTCACGGCAGCGACGACCAAGCTTTGTGTTTTTGTGTAATGTATATGTTAGATATGTAAATAAACACAAACATTCAGTATATTATTTCGTAATAAAACCGAAGACATCCCAAATTCATTGTAATATAATCTAACTCATACCAAGGAAACGCGAATTAATGTTAACTAAAATAACATTAATGGAGATAGCGACATCAGGAGAGGAGCATAAATCATGCAGATTGCAGCAACACCTTACATCTGGCCTTATGACGGGGCAGTTGACCCGGCGAAGACAGCGCTGATGATTATCGACATGCAGACGGATTTTTGCGGCAAGGGCGGTTACGTCGAGAGAATGGGTTATGACCTCTCATTAACGGCAAGAGCGATTCAGCCCATTCAGCGGCTGCTGGCACGTATCCGGGACATCGAAGGGTTCACCGTGATCCATACCCGCGAGGGGCATAAGCCGGATCTGTCGGATCTGCCGGCGAACAAAAGGTGGCGCAGCCGCCAGATCGGGGCCGAGATCGGCTCCGAAGGACCGGCGGGACGAATCCTCGTGCGGGGGGAGCGCGGCTGGCAGATCATTGAGGAGCTGGCGCCTGCCCACGGAGAGTACATTATAGACAAGCCGGGCAAAGGCAGCTTTTATGCAACGGACCTGGACCTGATCCTGAAGAATAAAGGAATTACCCATCTGATTCTGACCGGTATTACTACCGATGTCTGTGTACACACCACGATGCGGGAGGCCAATGACCGCGGGTACGAGTGTCTGATCCTTGCGGATTGCACGGGAGCAACGGATGAAGCGAATCACCTGGCGGCGCTGAGTATGGTTCAAATGCAGGGCGGGGTGTTCGGCAGTGTAAGTGATTCACAAGCGGTGCTGCGTGCGCTGGAGCAATACTAAATCATTCATAAACGGGGGAATAACCATGTGGAACAAGTCCAGAACGAAAGCGCTGATGCTGTTAACCTCGCTAATGCTGCTCCTGACTGCCTGCGGTAACCATACGGAAGCCGGGAAGGCCGAAGGCCAGGGAGCGGAAGGCTCGGGCGAGCTGAAAAAGGTGGTGCTCCGGCTGAAGTGGATTCACCAGGCGCAGTTTGCCGGCTTTTATACCGCAGTGGAAAAAGGCTTCTATAAAGAAGCGGGGCTGGATGTTGAGATCCGTCCGGGGGGCTCGGATTTCCCGGCTGTGCAGATGGTAGCTTCCGGCAGTGAGGAGTTCGGAGTTACCGGTGCTGACCAGGTCGTTATCGCCAGAGAGAAAGGCGTCCCGGTCAAAGCGTTGTCCGCGATCTACCGCAAAACCCCGTTCGTCATGTTCACGCTCAAAGAGTCCGGGATTAAGACGATGGAGGATCTTGTCGGGCAAAAGGTGGGCATTAAGCTGGGCGGCAACGAAGAGCTGACCTTCCGTGCCATGGAGAAAAGCGCGGGCATCGACCCTTCGCAAATCGAAGAAATGCCGGTCAAATATGATCTGAGTCCGCTGTTAACCGGTCAGGTTAAGGCCTGGCCCGGATATGTTATTAATGAAGTTCTGGCTGTAGAGGAGCAGGGCAAGGAAGTGAATATTATCGACCCGAACGACTATGGCATCAATTTCTATGCCGATACCTTGTTCACTACGGAGTCTGTCATCAAGAAGGACCCGGAGATGGTCGCAAGCTTCGTGCAGGCGTCTATGCAGGGCTGGGATTATGCGGTCAAGCATCCGGAGGAGGCGGCGGAATTCGGTCTGAAATATGGCGAGAAGCTGGATCTGAAGCATGAGGTCAATATGATGAAGGCCAGCATTCCGCTGCTTGATCCGGAGAAGCTCCCGCTGGGATCGATGGACGAGGCGTCCTGGGAGACGCTGCAGAAGAATCTGGTCGAGCTGGGCTTTGTGAAAAAGGAACAGGACCTAGGCGGATTGTTCACCAACGAGTTTTTGAAATAAGGAGGGACCCGATAATGACAACAGCGATCAAAGAACAGCTGAATTCTGCCGCCGCGCAGCATCCCGGTACCCGGGAAACCATGCTCTCCCTGCGCAATTGCTCTCTTTCCTTCGGCAACGTGCCTGTGCTGGATCAGGTCAGCCTTGATGTATACCGCAATGAGTTCATTTCGATTCTCGGACCGAGCGGCTGCGGGAAATCCACAACACTCCGGCTGATGCTGCGGCTGTTAAGCCCGGAAGCCGGTGGAGAGGTGGCGTATGCTTCCCCGGATCTGTCCCTGGGCATGGTCTTTCAGAAGCCGGTCCTGATGCCGTGGCTCAGTGCGCTGCAGAATGTAATGCTGCCGCTTGAACTGGGCGAGAAGAAGAAATTCAGCAAGGCTGAGGCACGTGAAAAAGCGGAAAGTGCCCTGCGCCTGGTCGGTCTCCAGGATTATCTGAACCACTTCCCGCATCAGCTCAGCGGCGGGATGCAGCAGCGGGCAGCGATTGCCCGGGCTCTGGCGGCCGATCCGACAGTGCTGCTGATGGATGAACCGTTCGGTGCGCTGGATGAGCTGACGCGTGAGAAGCTGAATTTCGAGCTGCTGCGGCTGTGGGAGAGCCCGGAGACCAGTCTAAGCAGCATTGTGATGGTCACCCATTCGATCCATGAATCCGCGCTGCTGTCAGACCGGGTCGTGATGATGTCTCCCCGGCCCGCCGGTGTGACGGATATCATTCCGGTAACGCTGCCCTCCCCGCGTGAGGCAGGTATGGAAGAATTGCCGGAATTCCACCGGATTGTCAAGGAACTGAGAAAGCGGGTGAAGCATCTATGACGGTCAAAATCAAAGACACCCTGTACCCGGTCACGTTTGCGCTCGGCTTCCTGCTTCTATGGGAGCTGGCTGTACGTCTCCTGTCGGTTCCTATGTATCTGCTGCCTGCGCCTACGCAGGTAGTCTCGGCTATTAATGGCTCGCTCTGGTCGCATACGCTGGTTACGCTGGGCGAAGCTCTGACCGGGTTCATTCTTGCCAATATCCTCGGCCTGGCTACCGCAGTGATTTTCGTGCATTCCAAGCCCATTGAGAAGGGGATGTTCCCGCTGGCCATCGCCCTTAAGACTACGCCGCTGGTGGCGCTGGCCCCGCTGCTGGTCGTTTGGCTGGGGACCGGATATACCTCGAAGGTGATCGCTTCGATGCTGATCTGCTTTTTCCCGATTCTGGTGAACAGTGTTAAAGGTCTTAAGGCCATTGAATACGAAGCCTGGGAGCTGTTCTCGACCTATAAAGGGACGAAGAGCGAAATCTTCTGGAAGCTGCGGCTGCCGACAAGTCTGCCTTATATCTTCTCTGCCCTCAAAATCTCCACCTCGCTTGCCATTGTCGGAGCCATCGTCGGCGAATTCGTCGGTGCCAATAAGGGACTCGGTTATGTAGTGCTTGTCTCTTCCTATCATATGGATACGCCGGTGATGTTCTCGGCCATTATTGCTTCGGCGCTGTGCGGCCTGCTGTTGTTCTGGGGTATCGGGCTGCTGGAGAAACGGGTTATTTTCTGGACAAGGAGCGATGATCTATGATGAACTGCTCGGTAATCCGCATCCCAGCAGGCGCGCCGCATGATATGTCGGGATTAAGCGCAGCGGTGGAAGCAGGCCTGTTCCGGCCGGAGGAAGTGGTCGCGGTGCTGGGGAAGACGGAGGGCAACGGCTGTGTGAATGATTTTACGCGGGGTTATGCGGTTATGGCGCTGAAAGGATTCTTTGCTGAAGCGGCAAAAGGAGGAGCTGCCGACATCTCTTATGTGATGTCCGGCGGTACGGAAGGGGTGCTCAGCCCGCACTTCACGGTCATCAGCCGCAGCGGACGGGGGGAGCCGGGTGTGGTTGCTGATGGCCTGAAGTCGCTCGCCATTGGTGTGGCAAGAACCCGGAGCTTCCGGCCGGAGGAGCTGGGACGGCTCCCTCAGGTAGACGCCGTGGCGGATGCTGTAGCCCGTGCGGTTAAGGATGCGGGCATTACCTCGCCAGGAGATGTGCATTTTGTACAAATCAAGTGTCCGCTGCTTACCGCTGAGCAGATCTATGACGCGCATAGCCGTGAGGTATCGCTCATCACAGAGGATACTTATAAATCGATGGGATATTCCAGAGGGGCCTCTGCACTGGGTGCCGGGGTAGCGCTGGGTGAGGTGGATCGTGCAGCCTTGCAGGAAGAAGAGATCTGCACGGACTGGACTCAATTCAGCGCGGTAGCCTCCACTTCGGCGGGCAGTGAGTTGTCCTGCTGTGAAGTGATTGTGTTCGGGAATTCGTTGTCTGCGGACGGCCCGTACCACATCGACCATGCCGTCATGCAGGATGCTGTGGATGGCGCTGCGCTTCAGGGCCTGCTGGACCGTTATCCCGGTGAAGAGCTGGTGCAGGTGCTGGCCAAGGCAGAAGCCGATCCCGATGGTGTCATCCGCGGACGCCGCCATATCATGCTGGATGACTCGGATATCAATCATACCCGCCATGCGCGGGCTGTAGTCGGCGGTGTGCTGGCCTATGTCGGCGGCGACCCGATGATCTACGTCTCCGGCGGAGGCGAGCATCAGGGGCCAAAGGGCGGAGGGCCGGTGGCGGCTGTGTTCCGCCGTAAGTAGCAGAGTTGGGATACAACTACATTTTATCCATCATGGGGGAATCGAATATGCATACACAGGAAACGAAAGTGCTGGCAGCAGCAGATATGACATGGGAGCTTATGCCGAATCACATAGAGCTGTATCACCGGGAGATTGTCTCGGCAAAGGAAGCGGACCGCCTGGGTATCCGGATGAGCTCGATTCTGTGGGAGAAGCTGGGGATCGGTGGCCAAGTCTTGCCGCATTATCATGATGTAGTCGAAATCATTCATATTACCGTAGGAGAGGTCAAGCTGCTATGTGACGGGGAGTGGCACAGCTACCGGGCCGGAGATACGTTCCATGTGCCTGCGGGCGTAGTCCATTCTGTCAGGAATACAGGGGATTCTCCTTCGGAGCAGATCAGTATTTTTGTACCGGCGGAGGCGGAGGTGCCGTCCAACAGCTTCTTCGGCACTACACTAATCGAGGATATCTATTCTTCCAAGCTATAGTAAAGGCGGCGGAGCCATGGGCAGCAATGTAATTACCGGTTTGACCTGCAGCGATATTCTGCTGATTCCCGACCTGAAGGAAGCGGCCCTGCTGGCCGGAGCCGGGGGCCTTGGGCGTTATATTAACCGGGTCAATGTAATGGAGGTTCCCGATGTCATTGACTGGGTGCGTCCGGGGGAGTTCCTGATTACGAGCGGCTTCCCCTTTCATAACCGGCCGGAGCTGATCGCAGAGATTATTCCCCAGCTGAACCAGAAGGGAGTGTCCGCGCTCGGGATCAAAACCAAACGTTATATCGATGAGATTCCGCCGAGGGCGCTGGAACTCGCGGATCAGCTGGGGTTCCCGATCTTCGAGCTGCCCGCCTCCACCTCCTTCTCCGATGTGGTACGCGACATTATGGAGCGGGTGCTGGTGCAGGAGGCGCGGGAGCTCTCGCAGCTCCAGAGCCGGTTCCAGAAGCTGTCGAAGCAGCTGCTCCATGGCGACGGGATTGAGGATTTCCTGCTGACTCTGGACGGCATGCTGCATAATCCGGTCGTCCTGCTGGATGATACCGATCAGGTCTTCTGTTCTCCGCAGGCGGAGGCGCTGAAGTTAGAAGAGCAGCTTCCGGCCTGGATACAGCTCCGCCAGGAAGGCAGTCTCGGCATTACATTCCTCACAGTTGGAGAACGGCGTATCCGCGCCTATGTCTCGGCCGTCAATGACAAGGGGGCAGACCAATGTCTGCTGGTGCTGCTGGAGTGGAACAGCGAGCTGTCGGTAGTGGATCAGTTAACGATTGACCGGGTCGGTGTGCTGGTCGGGCTGGAGATGATCAACGCAGGGGCCCGCCGCGAGGTGGAGCTGAAGTATGTGGACCAGTTCCTGCAGGACTGGATCAGCGGCCGGATTGCTGCTGCCGAGGATCTGAAGCTGCGCGGCGCGGCCTGCGGCTGTCCGCTCCCGGAGCGCCCGCTGCGTGCGGTATCCGCCGGATGGCTGGAGGATAAGCCCGAGCTTAAGCAGCTGCAGCAGGTAGTGAAGCGGGTGCGTGCCCGGGCAGACCTTCAGCATGTGAAGCTCACCATCCTTGAAGGGGAGCTGGTCCTGACCGTGCCGGAGCAGCCGGAGCTTCCGCTGGAGGAGACGCTGGGGCGTCTGCTGGCCGAGATGAACCGGGTGTTTGTCAGTGAGACTTGCGCCTTCTGTATTGGCGATCTTGCGGATGGCCCCGATCAGGTGCGGTTCAGCTATGAATCCTCCCGCAAAATCGCCCGTATCCGCCAAATCAGCGGTTACAGCGGGTCTTATGTCGATTACCGGAAGCTGGGTGTCTTCCGGCTGCTGTACCATCTGCCTGAGCTGGAGGAAATCAGCGAGTACAGGGATCAGTATATTGTCCCGCTGCTGGAGTATGACCGCAAGCATAACGCTTCGCTGCTCCAGACGCTCCAGCTGTACTTCAAGTGCAACCGCAACGTGAAGCGGACCTCCGGCGAGCTGTTCACTCATTATAATACGGTCACCTACCGGATCGACCGGGCCTGTGAGCTGCTGGGATTAAGCCAGGATGACGGTGACGATATGCTGGAGCTGCAGCTCGCGCTGAAGCTGCATGAGATGGGCAAGGGTCGCAGGTCCGGCACCGATACACAGAGAAGGAGATGAAGCCTGATGACAGCAACAACAGAATGGCCCGCCAAGCTGACTGCCGGTTGGCTGCGGGGGCAGTATTTGAACGGCACGCTGGACCCGGAGGAGGTCATCCGGGAGATCATCCGCCGCGCTGAGCGGGACAAGGAGATGAACATCTGGATTGAACCGCCCGCCGCGGCGCAGATCGCTCCCTTCCTGGCAGCGCTCAAAGAGCTGAATCCGCAGGAGCATCCCTTGTGGGGCATTCCGTTCGCGGTGAAGGATAACATCGATGTGAAGGGGCTGCCCACGACGGCGGCATGTCCTGAATTCGCTTATCAGCCGGACGCGGATGCAGCAGTTGTGGCGAGATTGGTGGCTGCGGGGGCGATCCCTGTCGGCAAAAGCAATCTGGACCAGTTCGCCACCGGACTCGTCGGTGTGCGCAGCCCTTACGGCGAGACGCATAATGCCCTGCGTCCCGAATACATCAGCGGCGGCTCCAGCGCCGGTTCGGCGGTTGCCGTAGCCCGGGGCCAGGCGGTGTTCAGCCTGGGCACCGATACCGCAGGCTCGGGCCGTGTGCCGGCTGCGCTGAACGGGCTGGTCGGCTACAAGCCCAGCCTAGGCGCCTGGCCGGTGCGCGGCGTAGTGCCGGCGTGTGCCAGCCTAGATTGTGTCACTGTATTCGCGCACAATCTGGAGGATGCACTCACGGTGGACCGCGCAGCACGTGGCTTCGATGCAGCCGATCCGTGGTCACGTTCCGTGAAGTGGGAAGCTGCCGCTTTGCCGGGGAAGCTGCTGCTGCCGGAAGCGCCGCTGGACTTCTATGGACCCCATGCGGACGAATACCACCGGGCCTGGGAACGGGCCGAAGCAGCGGTACAGGCGCTGGGGCTGCCGGTTGAACGGGTGGACTGTACGTTGTTCTCCGAAGCGGCAGCCATCCTGTACGACGGTCCCTGGGTAGCCGAGCGCTGGGCGGATCTGGCCGGATTCGTAGAGAGTCACCGTGAAGCTGTGCTGCCGGTGACGGAGTCGATTCTCTCCTCCGGGGCAGCGGAGCGCCACACCGCTTCGAGCCTGTTCCAGGCCATGCACCGCTTGCAGCAGTATAAGCGGGCAGCGGAGCTGCTGCTGCGGGACGCGGTGCTGGTCCTGCCGACCTGCGGCGGAACCTGGACCCGCGAGCAGGTGGCTGCAAACCCGGTAGGGGCCAACTCCGATATGGGCCGCTACACCAATCACTGCAACCTGCTTGACCTGTCGGCGGTTGCAATTCCCGCCGGGGAAGCGGCGGAGAACCTGCCGTTCGGCATAACGCTGTTCGCTCTGGCGGACAGCGAGCATCTGCTTGCCGGAGCCGCGGAGGTTCTGGCGGAGGGGGATTCTCCGGGGTGGGAGGATGGTCTTGGTGAGAGTGCGAGTAGTTCTGCTGGGGCCGGGACTCAACTTCTGGCAGAGCACCAATCGCTGGAGTCGGAGGGTAGCGGAAGTGCTAGTGTTACAGGTGTTTCTGCTGGGGCTGAAGCTGGTGAGGCTGGAGGTACTGGTGCTGCTGCTGGTGCCGAACTACCAGCGTCCAGCATGGTTACCCTGGCGGTCTGCGGGCTGCACATGCGCGGCTTCCCGCTGGAGAAGCAGATGCTGGAGCATGGCGCGCGCTTTTGGCAGGAAGCGCGGACTGCTGCATGCTATGAGCTGGTTAAGCTCCCTACCGTGCCGGCTAAGCCGGGCCTGCTGAGACAGGCGGCAGGGGGAAGTGCTGTCGAGCTGGAGCTGTGGCAGATGCCGGTGGCATCGCTGGGGTCGTTCGCGTCGCTCATTCCTGCCCCGCTGGGCCTGGGGCGGGTGATACTTGCGGACGGCCGGGAAGTGACCGGCTTCATCTGCGAAGGCTATGCCGCCGCCGGAGCCGAGAACGTTACGGCTTACGGGGGCTGGAGATATCTGCCCGCAGATTAACTACCGTTTTAGGCATTTAGCTCTGAGTGCGGCAATGTACGCAGGTGAGATTTGGATATCCCATTTTGCGTCACCGGGATACATGTAGTAATTAGTTGGATTTTCTCCATTTGCTGCTGGTGGAATACCTCCTATGGGAACAGCAGATGGATAAACAACACTTATTTTGCTCGCTTTTAAGGGATTCCATAGAATTCGGCGGATTAGATGTACTTTATCCAACCGCTTCTGTGGGGAGCTTGAGAGTCGGATGGGTGCGGAGTGACTGACCTTGATAGAATACAAAAAAGGACCCTCCCAAGCTTATAGCTTGTGGAAGAGTCCTTTTTGTATGAATTGGATGGCGCGTGCAGGTTGTGCCTTGACATGTTGTGGTGCGGTGGAAAGAGCCGCGTAATCGGCGCGTTCAATCTCTTCAAGAATCCGGTTCAGGTGGGAGAACACCGCACCGAGATCACGGAATGCCGCGAGCGAACACTGATCCTGCAGCTCCGAGAACCAGGCTAGCTGCACATCGCGGGCTCTTCTCAGACTCTCGGGGAGTGAACGTCCGCTGCATTCGGCATCCGATAGCGTCCGTGTGCCATACAGTGCGATACAGTCTGCCGTTGCGGTTACAACCTCCAGCATCCAGTCAGCTGCGGCATAATGGGCCGGCAGCAGGGCGATCTCTTCGCTTATGGCTTTGACATAGGAGTG
The DNA here is from genome assembly GCF_037963835.1 of Paenibacillus sp. FSL H8-0332. Classification (NCBI taxonomy): domain Bacteria; kingdom Bacillati; phylum Bacillota; class Bacilli; order Caryophanales; family Paenibacillaceae; genus Paenibacillus; species Paenibacillus sp. FSL H8-0332. The sequence goes on along the minus strand of NZ_CP150145.1, from coordinate 6,758,072 downwards.
CACCTTGATGAGATGGGAGGTCGTCTGTGTCAGCTTGCCAATGTCCTTACGGCACTGGTAATGAGACAGCGTGTAATGCATCTCCTTCTGCAGCCGGTCGCTCTTCTTCAGCAGCTCGCCGGAGCTCTCAAGAGCAGCTTTGGCCTGTGCGGCATCCCGGCCGCTTGCAGCGAATCCGGTTAAGGCATCGGATAATGTCAGGCTGCCCTTCAGCGCCAGGTCCTTGACCTTGACGAAGCTCTTGGGTGGCACGATAATCATATTGATAATCAGGGCTATCAGCACACCGATCAGCGTCTCGGCGACTCTCCAGACGATATATTGGTCATGATAGAAGGTAAGTGCGAGAACTGAGGTGACGCCGACCTGGGAGACGGCCTGGATATTGATCCGGCAGGCTGTAGCCACCCCAATGCCGATCAGCAGCATCAGCAGGATCGACAGCGCGCCCACATCGAAGAACTTGCCTACGATCAGGCTGACGATGCCGCCAAGGAGCACGCCGGTCATGCGGTAGACCCCTTTTTCGAGAGAGGCCTTGACGCTGCTCTGGGTGATCAGAATCGCTGCCAGCGGCGCGAAGTAGAGATACTGATCTCCATAAATACTGTGTACCGCCAGCCAGGAGAGCGAAGCAGCCAGCGTAATGCGTATCATATATAGTGATAATCCAAATTTCTCAAGGCGGTCCTGTAACCCCTCGTCCATGTTGTCAACTTCTTTCGTGAAAATAAGAAAATTTTTATGATCTTTCAGTCGTTTTCATTATAGCACCTCAAAACAGACCGGACGCGGCCAAGATTTTACGAACTTGTTAAGTTTCTGTGCTATATTTCACAATGTAAGCTATCGCATATATCGGAACATTCCTATATGCTATATATTGAAGCTGTCGAACCAAGGCAGGAATTGTCGCTTATCCGTGCTGAGCATGCTGCTGCCGGATTGTCTCCCGCAAGAAGCGGGTAAAATAGGTTGTACTACATAAGTAAGGGAGGTTGTTAGCTATAGCTACCCCGGAAGGCACTATTATTTCTTTTGACCAGGTGATTAAGCAATACGACGACGAAGAGGCTGTACTCAAAGGCGTGAGCTTCGAAATTGAACGCGGTAAATTCTACACGCTGCTGGGCCCTTCGGGCTGCGGAAAAACGACCATTCTGCGTCTAATCGCCGGCTTCGCGGAGCCGACTGAAGGTTCGATCTATCTGAACGGCAAAAAAATCAACCACATTCCCGCCAATGAGCGGCAGGTTAATACGGTGTTTCAGGACTATGCGCTGTTTCCGCATCTGAACGTATTCGAGAATGTGGCGTTTGGACTGCGCATCAAGAAGCTGAAGAAGGATGTCATTCAGCAAAAGGTGCAGGAAGCGCTGCGCTTCGTCAACCTGGTCGGCTATGATCAGCGGGCCATTAATGAAATGTCCGGCGGGCAGAGACAGCGTGTCGCCATTGCGCGCGCCATTGTCAACGAGCCGCAGGTGCTGCTGCTGGACGAGCCGTTGTCTGCACTTGATCTGAAGCTGCGTACGGAGATGCAGTATATTCTGCGGGAGATGCAGCAGCGGCTGGGCATCACGTTCATCTTCGTCACCCATGACCAGGAAGAGGCGCTGGCGATGTCCGACTGGATCTTTGTTATGAATGGCGGCAAAATTGAGCAGAGCGGCACGCCTAATGATATCTACGATGAACCGATTAACCGGTTCGTGGCCGACTTCATCGGAGAGTCGAACATCGTGCCTGGTGTGATGATTGAGGACTATGTGGTGGAGTGGGGCGGCCACCGGTTCGAATGTGTCGATGCCGGTCTGAAGCCGAATGAAGCGGTGGAGGTTGTGATCCGCCCTGAGGATCTGGAGATAGCGACTCTTGAAGCGGGAAAGCTGAAGGTGCGTGTGGATTCCCAGCTGTTCCGCGGCGTTCACTACGAGATCAGCTGCTATGACGGCTCCGGTCATGAATGGCTCGTCCATTCTACCCGAAAGGCGGAGGTTGGCTCCGAGATCGGGCTGTATTTTGACCCGGAAGCGATCCATGTTATGCGTTTCGGTGAAACGGAGGAGGAGTTCGACAAGCGTCTGGAGGCTTACGCCGAGGTGGAGAGCCATGAAGACTAAGGGCAAGTCGTATTATCTCATTCCGTACTACCTGTGGATTGCGCTGTTTGTCATTGCGCCGGTGCTGCTGGTGGTCTACTATTCCCTGTTCGATCTGGAGGGGAAGCTGACGCTGAATAACTACGTCAATTTCTTCACGCCGGTTTATATGAGAATGATGCTGAATTCGTTCTGGTATGCTTTTCTGATCACGCTGTTCTCGCTGCTGGTGGCTTATCCGGCCGCATATCTGCTAACGCGAACGAAGCACAAGCAGCTGTGGCTGCTGCTGATTATTCTGCCAACCTGGATCAACCTGCTGCTCAAAACATACGCCTTCATCGGGATCTTCGGCAGCTTCGGTCCGGTCAATAATTTCTTTGATCTGATGGGTCTGGGCGAGCAGCAGATTCTGTTCACGGGCTTCAGCTTCGTGTTTGTGTCGGTCTATATTTTCATTCCATTCATGATTCTGCCGATCTTCAGTGCGCTGGATGAGATGAATCTGTCGCTGGTGGATGCTGCGCGCGATCTGGGCGCATCGGGGTGGACGACGTTCCGGCGGGTGGTTTTTCCGCTGACGATCTCGGGTGTGCGCTCTGGTTGTATGGCGGTGTTCATTCCGGCGCTGTCGCTGTTCATGATTACGCGTCTGATTGCCGGGAACCGGGTGATTACGCTCGGCACCGCGATTGAGCAGCACTTCCTGGTCACTCAGGACTGGGGCATGGGCTCAACCGTTGCGGTGTTCCTGATCGCCATTATGGCGCTGTTCATGATTCTGACCGGTGGCTCGCGGAAGGGGGTGCGCGGATGAAGAACACACGCAGGGTCAAGAACAAGAACGGCATCGCCAATATCTATCTGGTGCTGGTCTTCCTGGTGCTGTACGCGCCGATCTTCTATCTGATGTACTACTCGTTCAACAGCGGCGGCACGATGCATAAGTTCGAGGGCTTCACGTTGGATTATTACCGTGAGGTGGTTGCCGACACCCGGCTGATGATTATTGTGATTAACACACTGGTCATAGCCCTCCTGTCATCGACCATTGCGACCATAATAGCGGTGATCGGCGCGCTGGCGATCCAGCATGTCCGCAGCCGCCGGGCCAAAAACACGCTGCTCTCGCTGAACAATGTGCTGATTGTCAGCCCGGATGTCATTATCGGAGCCTCCTTCCTGATCCTGTTCACGATTGTCGGGATCAAGCTGGGCTTCACCTCCGTGCTGCTCTCGCATGTGGCGTTCAGTATTCCGATTGCGGTCATTATGATCCTGCCGCATTTGCAGGAGATGAGCCCGACCCTGACGGATGCTGCGCGGGATCTCGGGGCTTCGCGCCGCGATGTGCTTACGAAGGTTATCCTGCCGATCATCAAGCCGGGAATCTTCAGCGGGTTCTTCATGGCCCTGACCTATTCCCTGGATGATTTTGCAGTTACCTTCTTCGTCACGGGTAACGGCTATTCCACCCTGTCGGTGGAGATCTATTCTCTGGCGCGGCAAGGGGTCTCGCTGTCGATTAATGCGCTATCGACCCTGATTTTCCTCTTCACGATTCTGCTGGTCATCGGTTATTACTACCTGAACCAGCGTAAGAACCGCCCGGCGGTACAGATTGCCGAGCCGGTTGCCGAAGCGGGGGTGCCTAGATGAAGCAGCTAGTCAATACATTCCTGGCGATTCTGATCGTCGCCTTCGGACTGATGTTCCTGGCCTCCCGGCTGAACTCGGCTCAGGGCTATTCTGGCGGGAATACGCTCACGATCTACAACTGGGGTGACTATGTGGACCCTGATCTGCTGAAGCAATTCCAGGAGGAGACCGGGATTACGGTCATCTACCAGACGTTCGATTCCAATGAAGCGATGCTGACCAAGGTCGAGCAGGGCGGTACGATCTTCGATGTTGTAATCCCGTCTGATTACGCGATCGCCAAGATGCGGGAAGAGAATCTGCTGCTGCCGCTGGATCACAGCAAGCTGCCGAATCTCGCCAACATCGATTCCAAGTTCATGAATCTGTCCTTCGATCCCGGTAACAAGTATTCGGTTCCTTATTTCTGGGGGACGGTGGGGATCATCTTCAACCCGGAGATGACGAAGGGCATCGATTTCAGCAGCTGGGATTCCCTGTGGGACAAGAGGCTGAAGAATAATATCTTCCTCGTGGACGGAGCCCGTGAGGTCATGGGCATGGCGCTGAACAGCCTGCACTATTCCGTCAACGACACGAAGGAGGAGCATTTGCAGGAGGCGCTCACCAAGCTGAACAAGCTGTCCCCGAATGTGAAGGCCATTGTGGGCGACGAGGTCAAAATGCTGCTCGCCAACGAAGAAGCGGCGGTCGGCATTGTCTGGTCCGGCGACGCTTCGGAGATCATGGATGACAACGACAAGCTGGACTTCGTCGTGCCGGAGGAAGGCTCGAATAAATGGTTCGACAACATGGTCATTCCGCGTACTGCAGGCAATGTCGAAGGCGCACACAAGTTCATCGACTTCATGCTGCGGCCTGATGTGGCGGCCCAGAATACGGAATACGTTGGCTACTCCACGCCGAACGTTCCCGGCCTGAAGCTGCTGCCGGAGGACATCTCCGGTGACGAGCGCTTCTACCCGCCCGCCGAGCTCACCGACCGGCTGGAGGTCTACGACAACCTCGGCAAGCGGATGCTTGCCCACTATAATGAGCTGTTCCTGATGTTTAAGATGAATAAGAAGTAGCTGGCAGGCAGCATTCCTGCGGAGAAGCCCCCGTTTGTGCGTATGCACAGGCGGGGGCTTTTTGGGTTGTGAATCATCCGCAGGATGAGCCTAGGATGTGTGCGGAACACCGAATACAATGTGCTTGTGAGAAGGTACATGGGCCGGTTGTATGCGGAAAACTGAATACATTGCAATGTGCTGACGAGAGGGGAGATGTAACGAACACAAGGCTCGGCATCTTTTACGAGTAGGGTGATTTTGTGCTTTGGGGGAACCAGCCCAGTCTTCACCAATAAAAAAGGCTCGCCTTTTTATTGGCGAACCCGAGCAGACGAACGTTCCTTTTTCAACTTAGCAATAGCGTCACTGACCTTTTTATCGCGTTCCGGATTGGGGCCAGGCATCGATTGTTGCACGTAATGACCGTCAGCATACTGGCGGACAACATCATCGAGATCAGCAGCGGGATACTTCTTCACGATCATCACCTCTTTAAGGGAAGTATAACATAATGAGACGTTTGGCGACAGTCTCGTCAATAACGATTAGGCCGCCGCCAAAATGTGAAGCCCCAACGATACTCGTGTAATAATGTATCAGCCTTGGCTTGGTTTTCGATTGCAAGGCGACAGCACCACCAAATCCAAGTTCGCTGCTTCGCTTGCAAGCAAAGGCGAGTAAATGCAATCCAACTCCGCTAAACTCCTTGCGCTGTGGAGGAATACTCTCAATAAGATGTACCCAGACATGATCTTCCTTTCCCTCAAGAGATATAGCCCCTTGAATAACTGCATTTCCGCATATCACCATCTTATAGACTTCGATTCCGCGTTGGCTGAAATATATGGACCAGTCGAAGCCTTTTTCCCAATCATGCATCTGATGCTGTATGTCATAGGGTTGCAACGCTAAGAAAGAAACAGGGTAAGTCTCGCCGCTGCGATTATGTAATAGCACTATTCCTCATCCTTACTCTCTATACCACGGCAATGATTGAGGAGAGGTCAGGTTGATGGCGCAACACGGAAAATAGAAAACGCCCCGGCTCCCCCACAGAGGGAAACCGGGACGTTCTTCGTCTCGCTGGTGTTAAGTATAGGGCATATGCTGGGGTAAAGCTAGAATGCAGTAAAAATAAGGCCTATTTCACGCCGGTCCGCATCCGGTAGCTAATCGGTACCTGCAAGGTCCGGCCCTGAAAAAACTCCTCTACCTCTGCCGAAAATTCGGCAATATCCTGCTCAAGTGAGGCCGGGCTGAGCTTCAGGAGGGATTGGACGCCGCCCTGGCTGAGGGCTAGCCCGATATAGCGATGAGCATCGCATGATTCCATATTGTGAAAAACAATCTCTCTCGCGTACGTAAACCATCCGCTGGCTTTGATCCGGTTCAAATGACCTTCCTTGTCCCATTTGCTGGCCTGGTCGGCACCGGGCTGAAGCTCTGCAAGCAGGGCGTCTGAAGCCGCGATCAGCCGGTTGTAACGGGCTTCAATAGCGGGCTGCAGCACCAGAGGCCAGTCACAGTCGTAGGCGGCAAAGACTCCGCCGGGCCGCAGACAACGGGCGATTTCCTGAAGAGTGCTGTCCGGGTCCATCCAGTGGAACGACTGGGAGCAGGTGATAATGTCCACACTCTCCGTATCGAAAGGAAGCTGGTTAGAGTAGCCCTGCACAAAAGACAGGTTACCCGCTCCGCTGCCGAGAAGACGGAGCTTGTCCTGAGCCTTGCCCAGCATATCCGTGTTAGGCTCCACTCCGGTTACCGCATCGGCGGCAGCCTCCCACAGAAAGGTGGACAGGCCGGTGCCGCAGCCTATATCTGCAACATGGGCAGGACGGCGGCCCAGGTAACTGGTGAGCAGTTCAATAACCATCGGCGGGGCTTCCGGCCGGTAACGGTCGTAGTCATTTTGGTACCCTAGGAAACGGTCGATATTAGCCTTGCTGTTGCCTGAAGGAATCATAGGAATAGCCTCCTCGCGGGATGGATTATCTACTGATTTCACTAACGTAGAAGCGAAGGATCAACAGCGGGTACAAGCCCTTCGGCAGCAGCCCGGTTAAGCAGTGCAGAGATGGCCGCATAGCCGTCCTCGCCAAGGCTCATCGTGAATTCATTGACGTAGAGATCAATATGCGATTTGGCCACCTCCGGCGATAGCTCCTGGGCGTGGCTTAGCACGTATTCTTGGCAGTCGAGAGGATGGTCCCAGGCATACTGGAGTGAGCTGCGAATCCAGCCGGTAATGGCGTCATGGTCCAGATCGCGGCGGGCAATGATCGCACCCAGCGGAATGGGCAAGCCGGTATCGCTCTCCCACCAGCTGCCGAGGTCAGTCAGCAGATTGAGATTGTAGGACGGGTAAGTGAAGCGGGCTTCGTGAATGACGAGTCCGGCATCAATCTCTCCCTTCTGTACGGCAGGCATGATCTCATCAAAAGGCATAACGACGATCTCAGCCGGACCGCCCTGCACCTGCTGTGCTACCCAAAGACGGAACAGCAGGTATGCCGTAGAGCGTTCGCTCGGGACGGCAATTCTGCGGCCGGACAGCTCGCGCGGATGTTTGATGGCACCTGCGCCTTTGCGCGTGAGTACCAGCGGACCGCAGCCCCGTCCCAGCGCACCGCCGCAAGAGAGCAGCTTGTACTTGTCCAGCACCCAGGGGAGGGCGGCGTAGGAGATTTTGAGCACCTCCGGCCCTGCGCCGTCTGCCGCTAGGCCGTTTGTAATATCAATATCGGCAAACATTACATCCAGCTTGGGTGCGCCGGGAATCAGGCCATGCGCCCAGGCATGAAAGACAAAGGTATCGTTCGGACAAGGGGAAAAAGCAATATGAAGCTCTTGTGTCATTACAGCACCTCCCGTAAAATAACCGCCGCCGCTGCCAGAGCGTCCAGCGCTTCATTGATCTTCCACGCGGCCCGGTCGCGCGGGCCGACCGGGTTCGAGATCGCGCGCAGCTCCAGCGCCGCGATCCCCAAAGCCTGGGCGGCCACGGCGACCCCGTGGCCTTCCATCGCCTCCGCCGCCGCCTCCGGGTGGCGTGCGGCCAGAGCCGCGGCCGTCCCGGCGGTGCCGGTCGCGGTCGAGACGGTAAGCACGGTGCCCGTGCTTACCGTGAGGCCGGCCGCTGCCAGCGCGGCCGCAAGGGCCTGCACCGCAGCGCCCGGTGCAGGCACGGACACGCTGCCGAAGCCCAGCTCGGCAGCGCTGCGGAAGCCCTCCGGCGTCTCTGCGCCGAGGGCCGCGTCCAGCATCTCGCTGGCGACGACCAGCGAGCCTACGGGTGCCCGGCCCGGGAAGCCGCCGCCGATCCCGGCGCTGATGACGCAGCCGTACGAGCCGGCTGCCAGGGCGGCGGCGGTGCCCGCCGCTGCTGCTGCGGTGCCGGCGCCCGCCGCGATGACGTCGAAGCGGCGGCTGCCGGCCAGGCCGCGCAGGACCGCCTCGCGCTCAGCCGCGACTGCCGTCACGATCAGCACGCGCGGCGCGGGGGCTTCTTCCGCCGCAGCACTGCGCGCGGCGGCCCCGGAATGATGATGATCCATCGATTGCATAATCAGCCTCCTTTTGTAGCCTTGGTATAAGTCGGGATAGGATTCATTTGAAGTATTATGAAAGTCTACGCCGTTTTAGAGAACAAATCAAATATGCGGAGCGGGAGATAGATGGATTTTATCCACTTGCTGATGGACGAATAAACCCTGCTAAAACAGCAGCTGGATAAAAGGCACTTAATTAAGGATGCTTCACCCAAAGTGGCGAAATTCAGCTCTATTAGATGTAGATTTCCACTTGCTTCCGTATAAATTACGAAAATAGAATAATTAAGATACAGTTGTCCACTTGTTTGTTGCGGGAGTTGGAGGAGATAATTGTTGCGCGGGTTGGGGGGAGTATTTACCGCAGGAGTTGAAGGTTGAGTGTTTGTTGCAGAGGCCGGGTGGGCGGAATGAAATTAATTCACTTCCCACCCTTGACAGACTTCTCCCAATAACGTATATTTATCTTAACTTAAAGATGATTAACTTAAAGATAAACGCAGCCGGACAGGAGGTGCAGTATATGAGCAGCAAAAACAAGACAGCAGGAACAGAACCGGACACTACGCAGGAACAAGAGCAGGCAGCATCGCTGAAGTTGTTCGTCGTTCTGTCGAAGGCGTACAAGAGCCTGATGGATCAGGCGGTGAAGGATATGAAGAGTCACGGGCTGGCATCGGCGGAGTTCATGGTGCTGGAGGTGCTGTATCATAGAAATCGGATTCCACTTCAGCAGATTGGCGAGAAGATTCTGGTCACCAGCGGCAGCATCACCTACAATATCGACAAGCTGGAGAAGCGGGGACTGCTGAAGCGCGTTCCTTGCGAGGATGACCGCCGTGTTACGTATGCCGAGATTACGGAGGCGGGGCGTGAGCTGTTCGACAATATTTTTCCGCAGCATGTCGATTCTATTCATAGTCTGATGGGCGGACTGGACAGCGAAGAGAAGGCTCAGGCCACACTGCTGCTGAAGAAGCTGGGCAAGGGCGTATAGAAGTGAGTCCGTAGCAGCCCAGCGATGGCATGGTTGACTGCTTTTCAGCACGCTGAACTAATGGAGAGAATAATAGCTCAGCTTTTTTTTAGCCAATGTCTTAATGTTAAGATAATTAAAACCAAGAGAATGGAGAGTGTTTAAAATGGTTAGTGTAGGTTTATTGTTGATGAGATTGGTGATTGGTGTAGCGTTCATCGGGCATGGTGCACAAAAGCTGTTCGGCTGGTTCGGCGGATATGGGCCTAAGGGGACAGGCGGCTGGATGGAGTCGATTGGCATTAAGCCGGGCGTGCGTATGGCTGTGCTGGCAGGTCTGATGGAACTGGTGGGTGGGCTGCTGTTCACTCTGGGTCTGCTGACTCCGGTGGCTGCGGTGCTGATTGCGGCAACGATGCTCGGTGCCATTGTGAAGGTGCATGCTCCTAACGGATTCTGGTCCACGGCGAACGGGATTGAGTTTCCATTAACGGTGCTGGTGGTCGCTGTAGGTATAGCGCTGACAGGCGCGGGTTCGATTTCACTGGACGCAATATTCTTCAATTAAAATAAGCGCATCATCATCACAACTATCAGGAGGGTTCACTCATGACTATGCATACTGCAGGGATTCATCATGTTACCGCTTTTGTGGGAGACGCTCAGCGTAATGCTGATTTCTATGCCGGAATTCTGGGCCTGCGGCTCGTTAAAAAAACTATCAATTTCGACGCCCCCGAGGTCTACCACCTTTACTTCGGCAATGAGCAGGGTGCGCCGGGGACGATCATCACCTTCTTCCCATGGGCTCATGGCCGTAAAGGCAGAATCGGCGGCGGCCAGGTCGGTGTGACCACTTATGCTGTACCGGCCGGCTCTTTCGGATTCTGGGAGCAGCGGCTGGCCGCTTACCAGATTCCTGTGACTAAGGTTACCCGGATTGGCGAGTCGTATCTCTCCTTCCCGGATTATGACGGACTGCGGATTGAACTGGTGGAGCGTGAAGAGGGGGCGCTGAGCACCTGGTCGTTCGGCGGCGTTCCGGTAGAGCATGCGGTCAAAGGCTTCGGAGGTGCTGTCCTCTACAGCACGGCCCCGGACCGGACAGCGGATACACTTTCCCGCACCCTGGGAATGGAGCGTATCGCTGAAGGGGACGGCTACATCCGGTACAGAGCTTCCGGCAATATCGGTAATATTATTGATCTGAAGGCCACTCCGGTTCCGCAGGGGGGCGGCGGTACAGGTACGGTTCACCATATTGCTTGGCGGGCCGCAGATGACAGTGAGCAATTGGAGTGGGGCCGCCGGGTTCAGAGTCACGGCTACCAGCCGACTCCGGTGCAGGACCGCCAGTACTTCAATGCCATCTACTTCCGGGAAGAAGGCGGAATTCTGTTCGAGATTGCCACCGATCCTCCAGGCTTCGCCCGTGATGAAGCACCTGAGGCGCTGGGGCAGAAGCTGATGCTTCCGGCATGGTTTGAGCCGCAGCGTGCGGCGATTGAAGCGAACCTAAGCCCGTTTGAAATCCGCGAACTGGAGGTGAAGCCGGTATGATTCATGTATTTGAGCAAGGTACGGACGTAACACAACCAACGCTGGTTTTATTCCATGGCACAGGCGGCAATGAGCGTGATCTGCTGCCGCTGGCTGAGCTGCTGGCACCCGGAGCATCTGTGCTGGGTATCCGCGGCAACGTACTGGAGAATGGTATGCCGCGTTACTTCCGGCGGCTGGCGGAGGGGATTTTCGATGAGGAGGATCTGATCTTCCGCACCCATGAGGTGAAGCAGTTCCTGGAAGAAGCGGCTGCAAAATATGGCTTCGATGCCGGTAATCTGGTGGCCGTCGGCTATTCCAACGGTGCGAACATCGCGGGCAGCCTGCTCTTCCATTACGGACCGCTCTTCCGGGCGGCAGTGCTGCTGCACCCGATGGTTCCGCTGCGCGGCCTGGCAATTCCTCCGCTGCAGGGGGTTCCGGTCTTTATCGGGGCAGGGACCAATGATCCAATTATCCGCTCCGAGGAGACCCGGGAGCTGGAAGCTCTGCTCAGCGGAGCCGGAGCAGAGGTTACCTCGCACTGGGGCAATCAGGGACACCGCCTGAGCGCCTCCGAGGCGGAGGCGGCAAGAGATTGGCTGGCCGCTCTTAGCGATTCAGTGAAGTAACCACAGCACCACCTGGAATAACCGCCTGCGGGCCTGCCGATCACAGAGAGGATTGGCGGCTACGGCAGGCGGTTTTTTGTTGTATTCGAAGTGATGCTTATCGTCTATTGTGTGCTGTCGGAGGGAGGGAGGGCGGACAGGAAGTACGCGAAAACCGAACACAATGGGCAGAGTTGGGGGTGTGCGGGCTGCGAATGTTGCACACTGTGCAGGATTTGCGCGCAGGCCGCTCCTATCTAGCTGCATTGTTGCACTTCGTGAAGGACTTTTCTAAATTTGTTACTGGCTATGGCTCATTGTTGCATCTTTTGCAGGAATTCTGGCGATTTGGGGCAAGTTAGGGCTGCGAATGTTGCATTTCGTGCAGGATTTGCTGATAAGCCGCCCGACATGAGCAACATTGTTGTATTTTCTGCAGGATTTCCATGCAGGCCTGCCGAGCCACTCCTCCTAAGCCACACCAATCAAGCCGCCTATCAAACCCGCTTTTATCAGACAGCACCTACTCATCTGCACCCTCTGCATCAGTCCCCCTAATTTCACCGGCCACCCGCTGCCGCGCTTTCCCGCCCAACCATAAATTCATTGAACAATCCGGCGATAATCGGGTAGTATGGAGAAATATATAAACGGACCTGAACATAAATGGCTCTGCCGTCTTACTAAAGGTTACGGGCAAGAAAGGATGTATCCTGTTTATGATGAAGCAAAATTCGGTGACAAGCCTAGCCGAGGGCGGGCCGTCCAGAAGCCAGCGGCTGCAGCTTGCCGTGATTCTGGGAGCCATTGCTACCATTGGTCCGCTGTCGATTGATATGTATCTGCCTGCCCTGCCTGCTCTTGGCCTCTATTTCGATACCAGTCCGGCCATGGTTCAGCTTACCCTGACCTTCTTCCTGCTGGGGCTGGCTTCGGGCCAGCTTGTAGCCGGACCGCTCAGTGATGTGCATGGGCGCCGGATTCCGCTGTTGTTCGGAATGATCATCTATGCGGTGTCCTCGCTCCTCTGTGCGTTCAGCCCGTCCATCGGACTGCTGATTGTGCTGCGCTTCGTCCAGGGCCTGGCCGGATCGGTAGGGGTGGTGATCTCCCGCGCGGCGGTCCGCGATATGTACAGCGGCTCGGAATTAACCAGGTTCTTCTCGCTGCTGATGATTGTCAACGGACTGGGCCCCATTGCAGCTCCGGTCATCGGGGGGCAGCTGCTGAGAGTGACGGACTGGAAGGGCGTATTTGTCGTCTTGTTCGTATGCGGACTGCTCTTCGCGGCGGTCATTCTCCTGCGGCTGCCGGAGACCCTGCCTAAGGAACGACGTATACGCAGCGGGCTCAGAGGGACCCTGCGTACCTTCCGCACTCTGCTTGGCAATGCCGGATTCATGGGCTATGCGCTCTCTCAAGGCTTTGTTATGGCAGGCATGTTCGCTTATATCTCGGGATCATCCTTTGTTCTGCAGACGATTTACGGGGTATCCCCGCAAATGTACAGCCTGATCTTCGCCGTGAACGGCTTCGGCATTATTCTGACCGGGCAGATTGCCGGGCGGATGTCGGCCAGGGTGGGTGAGCGCAAGCTGCTGATCTGCGGCCTTCTGCTCAGTACCTCCGGAGGTATTCTGCTGCTGATTACCCTCCTCGCCGGAGGCGGGCTGCTGCCGATCCTGATCTGTCTGTTCGCTGTGGTTGCGAGTGTAGGTCTTGTGGGCACGACCAGTTTCTCGCTGGCGATGCAGGATCAGGGAGAGACGGCAGGCAGCGCATCTGCGCTCCTGGGTCTGCTTCCCTTGCTGCTGGGGAGCTGCGCGGCTCCGCTGGTCGGACTTGGCGGCAGCGGCTCGGCCCTGCCGATGGCGCTGGTCATCGCGGGAGCAGGCCTCCTGTCCATTCTGTCCTATCTGCTGCTGTGCAGAAGAGAGGTCAAGCCGTGAGCCGCAAGGACTTTGCTACCCTGCTGCTGCTTGCTTTTGCCTGGGGAGCTTCCTTCCTGTTCATGCGGATTGCCTCGCCGGAGCTTGGTCCGGTCTTCACAACAGAGCTGCGGGTTACGATTGCCGGAGCTGCTCTGCTGCTCTATGCGCTGCTGACCCGGCGCAGGCTGGGCCTCCTGAAGCACTGGAAGTCTTTCCTGCTGCTCGGTGCGATTAACGCGGCACTTCCGTTCACGCTGATCTGTATGGCCGAGCTGCATCTGAGCGCCTCGCTGGCGGCGATTCTGAATGCTACAACCCCGATGTTCGCGGCACTGGCGGCGTGGGGAACCCGGAAGGAGAAGCCGGGGGCGGCCAAATCAGTAGGGCTGATAATAGGCCTTGTGGGTGTGGGCGTGCTGGTCGGCTGGAGTCCGCTCCCGCTGACCAGCACGGTTCTTTTATCTGTAGGCTATTCACTTGGAGCTGCGCTCTGCTATGCGTTCGGAGGATTATACGCGTCACGCGTAGGCTCCGGTCTCACTCCGCTGGCGCTTGCTGCGGGACAGCAGCTGGGCGCAAGTGTGGTGCTGCTGCCGCTGGCGGTGTTTTTTGCCCCGGATCATCTGCCTTCTTCCGCCGCTGTATATTCTGTCCTCGGCCTGTCGCTGATCTGCACCTCTGTGGCATATCTGCTGTACTTTCGGCTGATTGCCAGTGTCGGACCGGTCAAGACCGTTAGTGTTACCTTCCTCGTGCCTGTATTTGGCCTGTTGTGGGGCGTAATCTTCCTGCAGGAGCAGATCTATGCCAACACCATCGCCGGGCTGGTCATCATCCTGCTGAGCGTTATGCTGGTGAACCGGAGGGCGCGCAAGGAGTAAAGACCGGATATTCAGCAAACCTTCAGCGCATTTTAACGTTGATTGTAGAGAAAAGGGATATATTTGAAGAGAGCCGCCATTGCCGTGGTTACAGGCTCTCCGGTAGGGGATGACGACCCTTGGCACGATGATAAAAGCACCCGGACTAATCGCAGTCCGGGTGCTTTTATGCAAATATAGTTGTATATGCTTCACACCATCACTGGAACAAATATAGCCTCTGTGCAGGGACTTACCCTCCGCCCGCCGTCTAACTCTTGTAAGCGTGTGACCATTATACGGGAGTTCTGCTGCGGATCTTGTTATAATGGGTTCGCATGAAGAGGGCTGAATATGTTCAGGCAACAAGAGCGTTCGGCAGTGAGGACAGGTGAAGTCATGCATACTGTAATCAAAAATAAATTGGAACGCTTTAAAATCGTACGGCTGCTGATATCCATCTACCGGATTAAGGCGGTGCGGGCGCTTTTTCCGCTGCTGATTATCGGGCTGGTCTATCTGGAGGGGCAGCATGAGCTGAAGCAGATTCATTTAGGCAAAATCATCCGTGATCTGAAATCCGTTCCCGTACCCTCTATCATGCAGATGCTGGGAATATCGCTGCTGTCGGTGGCGGTTATGAGTACTTATGATTACTTGATCCGGCGGCATTTCCGCCTTGAGATCGGCTGGTTGCGGACTTTCCGTTATGCCTGGATTGCCAATACGTTCAATAATATGATCGGGTTCGCCGGTCTGGCTGGCGCGGGCCTTAGAACGCTGCTCTATAAGCGGAGCAGTGTGCCTGCGTCCTTGCTCGCGCCGGCGATTGTGTTTCTGTCACCGCTGATGATTACGGGGCTGTCGCTGCTCGGATGGGGGACGATTACCGGACTTCTGCCGGCGGACCGGCTGCTGGAGGCGCATCGCTGGCTTGATTTTGCGGTCTGGGGGATGGCGCTGTATCTGCCGTTCTTTGTACTCCTCCAGCGCTCCGCGCTCTTCGCCAAATGGGTCAACCGGGGCGAGGGGAGAACCGCCTGGCTTACTGTAGTTGCTTCTGTGGGTGCGTCCTTCCTGGAGTGGGTGTTCGCCGGTCTGACCTTCTGGTTCATTGCCGGTGAGCTGCTCGGGAGCACTCCGTTTCTCACCGTCTTCAGTATCTATGTTGTGGCTGCGATAGCCGGAATTCTAAGTATGGCTCCAGGCGGCATCGGCGCGTTCGATCTGATTGCGCTGCTCGGACTTACCCAGCTGGGCATCAAGAGCGACCATGCCATGGCAGTCCTGTTCATCTACAGATTATTCTATTACATTATCCCCTGGCTGATCGGGCTGGTGCTGGCTGCGCTGGAGTTCGGGCTGCCGGGTACGAAGGGCGCTGAACGCAGCGGCGACAGAGTGGAAGCCCCCCTGACGGTCTGGCAGAAAATATGGGGCTGGCCCGGCCAATATACCTTCCTCAGCGATCTGGGGGTATGGGCACTCGGCAAGCTGGTCTTGGCCAGTGGCCTGCTTCTGCTGCTGTCCGCAGCTACGCCTGAGCTGCTCTACCGGCTGAAGGTGACAGAGGAGCTGCTGTCGCTGCCCGTGATGCAGATCTCGCACCATCTGTCCGTGCTGATCGGTTTTATGCTGATTCTGCTGTCGCGGGGGATCTCCCTGCGTGTCCGCAGGGCTTATGTCTGGACAAGCCTGCTGCTGCTCAGCGGGGCGGTCTTTGCATTTACGAAAGGGTTCGATTACGAGGAGGCTCTGTTCCTGCTGGTGGTAGCGCTGATCCTCTGGATCTCACGAAGCCGGTTCTACCGGATCAGCGTTCCGTTTAGCGCCAAAAGTATCTTATGGTGGCTGCTCCTGACTTCGGCTGTAGCTCTAAGCTATTACGGGCTGGCGAGTTATACCCATCACGGCTTCCTGAAGCATCTTCCGCCCGGCATCCAGCCGGAATGGCTGCGGCAGCACAGTAATGTGGCCGTTACGGCAGCAGGAGGACTGATCTTCTCCTGGATGCTGCTGACGATGTTTGTAGCTCTCAGGCCGCAGCACAAGGCAGATACGCTTTTCGCGGATAAGGATATGGCGCGGCTGGAGCGCTTCCTCTCAGAAGGCTGGGGCAATGCCTTAAGCCACATGCTGTTTCTCGGCGATAAAAGCTTCTATTGGGCCCAGGAAGGCAGGGTGCTGTTCGCCTTCGCCCGAGTCCGGGACAAGCTGGTGGTGCTGGGTGACCCGCTGGGGCCGATGAATCTGCTTAATAACGGAATCAGTGAGTTCAGGCAGGCTGCGGATTTGTATGGACTCTCTGTGGTCTTCTATCAGGCGACCCCGGCGTATCTTCCGCTCTATCATGAGCAGGGCTACCGGTTCTTCAAGCTGGGGGAAGAGGCGCTGGTCCCGCTGGCGGAATTCAGCATTAGCGGTTCGCGGAACGCTAGCCTGCGCAATGTGAAGGGGCGGTTCGAGCGCGAGGGCCACCATTTCGAGATCACAGAGGCACAGCATTCGAAGGAGCTGCTGCAGGAGCTTCGCCTGTTGTCAGAGGAATGGCTGGCCGGGCGAATGGAAAAAGGCTACTCGCTGGGCTGGTTCAGCGAGCCGTACCTCCAGCTCGCACCGCTGGCGCTGCTGCGCGGACCAGAGGGCCATCTGTTGGCTTTTGCCTCCATGGCTCCTGGTTATGACGGGCAGAAGAGCGTCTCGGTGGATCTGATGCGCCATCACAAGGATACCCCGAACGGGACTATGGATTACCTATTTCTGTGTCTGCTGGCATGGGCGAAAGCGCGCGGATACAAAAGCTTCAATCTGGGGTCTGCCCCGCTGTCTAATGTCGGGGGCCGCTTTGGCGCGCTGCGGGAGGAGAAGCTGGCCCGGCTGGTTTTTGAACGCGGAGGCCACTGGTACGGCTTCTCCGGCCTGCGCCGGTATAAGGAGAAGTTCAACCCGGTATGGGAGCCGCGTTATCTGGCCTATCCCGCTGCGGTGACGCTCCCTCTGTTGACCCTGGATCTGGTGAGGCTGGTCTCCAGGCATCCGGAGGAGGAGGAGGGAGATGAATAGCCTGCTGGCGGTTGGCGAATAAGCCTTGTAGTAGACGGAAAATAGCGTAACAGGAGGATCATTCTATGTTCAAGAAGTTATTGGTTATTACTGCATTGACTATGGGCCTGCTGATTTCCGCCGGTCCGGCGAATGCCAGTCCCAAAAAGCAGCCGGTTAATGAGCAGACGGATGTGGTATGGGTTAGCGGAAATACAGTGGCACTTGTGGATCATGTGAATAATAAAGCAGATATTGTTGACTTACATACAAACACTGTGACTACGATATCAGAGGACTCCAGCCGTATCCTGGACTTACAGGTGATGAGCAGTCCCCCGAAAATTGTGCTGCTTAAACAAGGTAAAGGCACTGAAATTTCAAAATCCGTATTCTCCTCAAATGGACGTCTCCTCAGCAAAACGGGAATCCGGCTAAAAACGGCAGGGGATAAAGTGAAATGGGTAGCTCCAACCGGCAAAATCAATGAACGGATCATGGTCCAAGCGGGGGACACCTTCAGCCTTTATCAGTATCCCTGGGCGAAGCCGAGTGTTACTTACAATGCCAAGTTTGTTGATAAGGGATATGAGAATGTATCCGTAATGGATTGGGATTTTCAGGGATATCCTTATTTGGCGGTTAAGTATCAGGCACAAGGCATTATGAGCACGGACTATCTGGTGAAGCTGGTTAATCTGTATTCAAGAAATGAGACGGTAATCAAGGACTTCAATACGGACTTCTCCATTCAATCCAGCGGGAACTTCTATGCGGCCTACACTTCCTACACTTATCAGCCTGTGCCGGGGAATGTCAGCCGTCCTTCAGCCGATGAGGCTCAGAAAGTCTTCCGGTTAATCAGCAAATCCACCGGAAAAGAATCGGCTTCTGTAAAACAAATCTTCAAAGAGGAGGGTGTCATTTCCGGTTGGGTTACGGAGGCCGTTAATAGTCAGGTTTTTGTGGGGGATCTGCAGGGGCGCTCATGGTCCCTATTCTCTCAGGGAGGCGCGGTGCTGCTGAAGGATCAGGTATGGCCGAAGAATGGCACCACCAAATTCCTGTACGCTAATGTAAAGTCGAAAACAGCGTATTTCCTGGATTATTCCTCCGGTGATATCTCGGTGATTGCGAGTACATTGAAGTAAATAAAGCTGCTGTAGCTGCAAAAAAAGGTGCCGCCCTCTCCGATAGCCGGAGGGGGCGGCTTGCTTGTGATTAGGAGTGTGCACAGGATTGGGGGGGGGGAGTGCCCGGACGCATGCTGAATGAGTAAATGAGGGGCCAAGACTGTATGTGAAAAACAGCATACAATGAGCTGACGCGAAGGAGCGTAGGCCGAATTAAGGCCAATGGAGCAAAACTCAGGGGCACTGTTGCCCCTGAGTTCGCCGGATGCCCCACAAGTGGGCGGTAAGTAGGTGGGGTTAACTATATTAGCTGCGAAGCACGTATAAGTTATCGCATGATCGATCCGCTAAGGTGATTTTGTTCGCTGAATCGCTCCGAATCCGCTCAGCTAATCCGCGCTACCCACCACAGCATAGCTGCAACCGCCAGGATACCTAGCGCTGCCAGCGTATCGCGCTTGCTCCAGCGGAGCTGATAGACGGGGGTCCGCTGCTTGGCGGGATCATACCCCCGTGATTCTACGGCTGTCGCCAGCTCGTCGCCCATACCCAGGACAAGAATGAGCAGAGGCACGATGATTAGGGCGATCTGTCTCGGGGACCAGCGGGCCACCCCGCGGGCCCGTCTTCCGCGTGAGCCCAGCGCAAGCTGTAGTTGGGCCAGCTTACCGAGAATCCACGGCACGAACTGCAGGGTCACGGATACAGCAAGTGACCAGTTACGGGTGCGGATGCCTAGGGTCCGCAGCGGAGCGATGCCCCATTCCAGACCCTCGCGCAAGGGGGCACCGGTGGTCGTCTCGGTGAACAGGAAGCCGAGGGCAATCAGCAGTAGGAAGCGCAGCACGCTGATTCCCCCGCGCATTAGTCCTTCGTAGCTGAAGCTGAGCGGCCCGAGTGCGAAGTCGGGAGAGCTCCAGCTAAGCCCGGCCAGCAGCCAGAGGAACAGGAACATCAGCAGGAACGGGCGAAAAAAGCGGAGGGCCCGGCGCCAGGAGATGCGGGCCGAAGCCGCGAGCCCGGCCAGCAGCCCGGCGGTAAGCAGCAGCGGGAGAAGAGTGTTCATCCCTAGCAGGACCAGCGAGCCGAGAATCATCCCCAGCCATTTGGCCCGGGGATCGATTCCTTGCCAGCCGGGCCTGCGCGGGGTGTTCTGTTCTTGTCTTGGATTGCCAGGCCTGATTATCGTCTGAACCCTCTCAGTTCTGGAGGATCGAGGAGAATTAACTCGCTTCCAGGTGCCTTCTAAGCTGTATTCCGCGCTGTGTTGTTCGCTGGTTTTGGTATTCTGGCTGCCGGGTGTTGGTGCGCCGCTGCTTGTAGAGTCGCCAGAGCCTGCCGGCCAGTTGTCCGCCTGCGGTATAGGCAGCGGGTGCTTTTCCAGTGCGGCCAGCAGCTCCTCCAGATTGTCCGGGACTGCTCCCAGCAAGCCGCGTTGCACTGCTCTGCGTCCCATGGAAGCATAGACGGGGGGCGTGAGTCCGGCGTCTGCCAGCAGGCCGGGATCGGCAGTCAATGCCGGAGCAGGACCGTCATAATGGATTACGCCCTGCTTCATCACGATAACCTTGTCGGCAACCGGCAGGAAGCTGTCCAGATCATGGGTGCCGATGATTAGGGTCAGGCCGCTGCTACGCAGCTCCTGCACCATTTCGAGCAGTGCCTGCGCCGCCTGCGGGTCCAGCCCTGCGGTCGGCTCATCCAGAATCAGGAGCCCGGGCTGTACGGCTAGGGCACCCGCAATACATACGCGCCGCTTCTCACCCCCGCTAAGCAGAAAGGGTGAGCGCCCGGCGAATTCATCGTAAGCGAGCCCGGTCTTCGCCAGGGCGCTGGCGATGATCTCCGGACGCTTCTCTTTGGACAGCCCGCGCTCCATTAGGCCGTATTCAATATCCTTATGCACCGTACCCGCGAACAGCTGCGTCTCCGGCTGCTGGAATACCATGGATACCGCTTCGGCGGTCATGTTGTCCGTCTTCTTCCCGTCATCGTAAAGTATCTGCCCGGAGGAAGGCTGTGCAAGACCCGCGAGCAGACGGAGCAGCGTAGACTTACCACTCCCGTTCACCCCGCAAAGAACGGTCAGCGTACCTGTAGGGATATCCAGAGAGATCTCCTGAACCGCTGGCCTGCCGCCTTCATAGCAGAAGGAGAGCTGCTGCGTATGAATTCTCATAGCAGCTCCTCCAGATCCTGTCCGGTAAGCGGCAGCAGGTGAAGCGGCCAGCCCTGCTTCAGCAGCAGCTTCCCGACCCGGACGGCCGGAGAAGGAAGCCAGCCGAGGGTCTCCGGCAGCTCTGAGGTATAGAACAGGCTGCGCGGGCTGCCGTCATAGAGCAATTGTCCCTCGCCAAGCACCGCGATGCGCGGGCTTGCGGCCAGCTCCTCCATCCGCTGGGTGACCCAGAGGATGGTAGTGCCGGCCTGCCATAGCCCCCGGGCCAGCTCCAGAATATCCGATCTTCCCTCAGGGTCCAGCATCGAGGTAGCCTCATCGAAGATAATCATCTCAGCTTCCAGTGCCAGGCAGCAGCCTACCGCCAAGCGCTGGCGTTCTCCGCCGGACAGCGTAGATACCTCTGCCTCCGCTTTATGGCTTAGTCCTACCTGCTGTAGAATCTCATGGATTCGTGCTATCATCCGCTCCCGTTCCAGTCCCCGGTTCTCCAGCCCGAAGGCGATATCCTCGAACGGGGTGGAGCCAACCGTCTGTGCTTCGGGATTCTGAAATACAAGCTGTACCCGCTGCTTCACTGCCGTACGGTTCTCCGGCAGGCGCAGGTCCAGTCCGGCCACGGACAGACTGCCGCCGGAGGGGGTGTTCAGTCCGTTGAAGGAGCGGATGAGTGAGGTTTTGCCGCAGCCGTTGGCTCCTGTGAGGGCTACCCATTCCCCGGGCTCTATTTGAATGTTAATCCCTTGCAGTACCGTACGGCGATGCTGCCCCTCCCGCACGGACAAGCTTACATTATGCGCCCTGATCATCCTCATGCCTGCTTTCCGTCCAGCTCTAGTCAACAATTGCTACCCATTATAACAAACATTTCAGGATTGATGTATCTGGAGGGGGGTGTTATAGTGATCCTTAAAAAAGGGGGGACCTCCCGGCCATGAAGAAATGGACAACCCGCGGCCTGATATTCAGTGCCTTATTCGCCGCTGTCATGATAGCTCTGAGTTATTTGAAAATCTCGCTGCCCTTCTCCACGGTACCCATTACCATGCAGACCCTCGCGGTAATGCTGGCTGGTTCTATCCTTGGGGCCCGTTACGGGACGCTTGCTGTACTGATCGTGATCGGACTCGCTGCTGCCGGATTCCAGGTGATGGGCGGAAGCGGAGGATTAGCGGTCCTGGTTGGCCCTACCGCCGGATATATCTTCTCCTGGCCGTTCGTGGCCTGGCTAATCGGCTTTTTCGCGGAACGCATTAAGCAGGACAAATATACCTTCGTGAAGCTGCTGGCCGCCAACTTTATCTTTGGGGCACTGTTAGTTTATCCGGGCGGTGTGGGGTGGCTGGCCTATTCCACTGGCATGGATTCATTGACCAAGGCATTGACGGCAGGCATGTGGCCGTTTCTTCCGGGCGACCTGCTCAAAGCAGTCCTATGTTCGGCTGTAGTAACAGCGGTTTGGAAGGTATATCCGATCGAACGTATTCTGAACCATGACACAGGCGTCTGGGCTGACGGGGACAACACAACCACAAGCCGCTAACGTTAAGGTATATCTGCTCCACTCGAATAGGCAATTCCCTAGCCATTGAGGCTTGGAATCGCCTATTTTGCGTTGTTTAACAGTTTACTAGACAGCTCCTCATCTGATATTCAGTCCGTTGTGCACAAAATGTGGATAAAGTTGTGGATAAGTAGCTTTGGAGCTGAATCCTACGAAAGACTAATTTGTTTCTACGACGAGACTGCGCGCATACGCTGACAGTAGGCCGGATGCTGAGATCAGAGGGATAAATCCCACTGATTGGGCCAAAAGTTGGCTAGATACTGAGATCAAAGGGATAAATCCCACTGATTGGTCCAAAAGTTGGCTAGATGCTGAGATCAAAGGGATAAATCCCACTGATCGGGCCAAAGGTAGGCGGGATGCAGAAATCAGAGGGATAAATTCCACTGATTGAGTCAAAAGTTGGCCAGATGCGGTTGAGGTTGCCGAGTTGCCTGAGTTGTGTCTCGAATTAACTGTAAGGATAATTTGTGGATAAAATGGGATGTGAGTGCTCGGTAGTTGAAATCGTCAGGAGAATAGAGAAATTAAAGTGTGGCAATGAAGAGCACAAGTGCACCTGATTTCAGCGAATGTAGATAAAACAATACCGTCCCCATAACACAAGGGACGGCATTGTTTGTTTTTAGAAGTTACATTGCCCGCAGCCCCGCTACCTCACTCCTCCGCGCAGGCATCGGCCGGCTTCGGCTCGGGCAGCGCCCAGACGGAGACGCTGCCGCCGTTCACCGGGAATACGGCCCAGCCGTCTTCGCCGATGGTGACGGACTCCTCGCGGTTATGGGTGAAGTCCTCCCATTCCTCTCCGCTGCGCGCTTCGCCCACGAACATCCGCTTCTCTCCGTTGTCTCCATTGGAGATGACTACAGCGCAGCCGGAGCCTTCGATCTCCTGAACGCCGCGCCGGACCCAGCCGATGGTGTTCGGATGGTCGAAGTAATCGTCCTGCTCCCCGTAAGCCTTGGTGTAGCGGGCGCAGAGCAGAGGATCGATGGCGTCCTTCTTGCCTTCCATTGGGGCAGGGCCGCCGATGCCGTAATAATCCCCGTAGAAGACCACGGGATATCCGTCGCGCCGCAGCAGAATCAGGGCATAGGCGCTTTGCTTGAACCAGTCGCCCACCCAGGATTCCAGCGCCTCATGAGGCTGGGAATCATGATTGTCGACGAAGGTGACAGCATTCGCGGGATGCGTCTGAACCAGCGTATCATCGAAGATATGCGTCAGGTCGAAATCCCGGCCCGCCAGTGCAGCGGAGTACAGCTTGTAATGAAGAGAGACATCGAACAAATCGATCTGGTAATCGACAGTGTTCAGGAATTCGCGGCAGGCCTCCAGATTGGAGTTCCAGAATTCACCGACGATGTAGAAGTCTTCGCCGCGTTTCTTTTTCATCTCCATGGCGAATTCCTTGATGAACTCGTGGTTGATATGCTTGATCGCATCCAGCCGGTATCCGCTGCATTGCAGCGTATCGACCAGCCACTTGCCCCAGTTCAACATTTCCTGCTTCACATCTGCATTGAGGTAATCAATGTTGGCGAACATCAGATAGTCGTAGTTGCCGAATTCGCTATCCACATTCTCATTCCAGCCTTTATTCGTGCCGTCAATCCGGAAGACGCCGTTGCGGCCGTCCTTGGCATCGAAATCGGTTCCGTTGAAGTGGGTATGATTCCACTTGAAGCTGGAGTATTCATCCCCGCGTCCCGGGAAATCGAATTTGGTCCAGCCTTCAATCTCGAACGGCTCGGAGATATCCTTGGTACGGTCATTCGGGTCCACCTCAATGACCTCGAACACCTCCGTCTCATCCGCTCCGGCTTTATGGTTCATGACCAGATCCACGTAGACCGCAATGCCGTTCTTCAGGCACTCGGCAATGGCATCGATCAGCTCTTGTTTGGTTCCGTATTTCGTGCGCACATCACCCTTTTGATCGAATTCACCGAGGTCATAGAGATCATAGACCCCATAACCGGTATCTTCGGGGGAGACAGCCTTGGTAACAGGGGGAACCCACACCGCATCTACTCCGGCCGCCTTCAGTTCCGGGGCCATCTGGGCAAGGCGCTTCCAGTGTTGTCCATCCGCCGCGACATGCCATTCAAAAAATTGCATCATAGTATGATTTCTCTTCATATAGGTAGGCCTCCTTTACATGGGTAAGACGACTCCGACAGTTATCTGATCTGGAGATTCTGGTAATACTGGCACTTCAGCAAGGAGTAGAAGAGATATATGTAGACCTCTGTACATCAGTTGAATAAGTCCAGCTGGCGCGGGGCCAGTCCGCCGTCCATCCCAAGCAGCGATTGCAGCTCTTGGGCATTAGGAGTGGCATCCCCGGCAGAATTATTATTAAATACCACGTAAATATTCTTACAGGTCTGTTCAAGCTCCAGCAGCCGGTCCCGCCACTGCGTTAACTCTTCGGTGCTGTAACGGTACAGATAGCGAAGCTTGCGCCAGTCCGGGTGGCTGCTCTGATTCCAGCCTGCGGTGTTGCGCCCGTGCAGCCGCACGTAGGTGAGGTCCGGCCGGGTGGCGACAGGGACAATCGGAATGGAGCCGGAACCTGCCTGCGGCTCGTCGGCTATCGTATGAATCCAGCCTTCCTGCTCCAGGAACCGGAGAGTCCGCTCGCGCATCTCAGGGCTGTACCAGGAATCATTACGGAATTCGATGGCAGCGGGCACATCCAGCAGCAGCTCCTTCGCTTCACGCAGGAAATCCACGTTGTCTTTGGTGCAGTCGAACCAGGGCGGAAATTGAAACAGGGCCATCGCCAGCTTCCCCGCTGAGCGGACTGGAGCGATAGAGGTATGGAAGGCCCGGTACATCTCCTCCGGCGTATCGTAGTAATTCTTTTTCCCCCGCAGATGTCCGGTCATTCCCTGATAAGCCTTTACAATGAATTGGAACGCCTCCGGCGTCTGATGTACCCACTTCTCGTAATTTCGGACCGGCTGAACCGCATAGAAGGAGCTGTCAATCTCCACAATGGGAAAATGGGCGCTGTAGGCGGGCAGGCGGTCGGCGGGTTTGATTTTGCCGTACAGCTCCTCATGGTCTCCGAAGCCGGTCAGCCCAATCTTGATCATAGTCCCCTCCCCCTCGCAACTACCGGAATTAAGACCGAATGGATCGGCTAACTCTTATTAAACTGAAAACCCGCCTATGCAAACAAGAGGAGAACAGGAATGACGGAAATCAGTGCGGATCCAGGAAAGAACTGGAGAAAAAAGGGGCTATGGAAGCTGGTATCACCAAAAGAGCAGGCAGATATACCCGGCGGGTGCCATTTATTCAAATATAAGAATTTTTATGTTTCACGCTATAAATTATCCTTCTATTTCTCGCTGAAACGGTGACGTCCTTTAAAAGGACGGCAAAGCTGTTTCTACTTGTTATGCGCAGGGGAAGCGGGAGGTGCCATGCGGGGCAGGAAAAGAGGGCTTGCCTCCATCACATGGGCTTGAAGCGGGTGATGGAGGAGACGCCATACAGATGAACAGCATTACGGCCGTTCCGCTTGGAGGAGTAGAGGGCATGGTCTGCTTCCGAGAGCAGCTCCTCCAGTGAGATTGAACGGCGGAAGGCTTCAGTCACGCCGAAGCTGGCTGTGATTTTAATTGTTCCTGTGAAGGTGGAGAAGGTGCTGTGCTCGATGTCCCTGCGGATGCGCTCAGAGATCAGGGCTGCTTCCTTCAAGGGGGCTCCCGGCAGGCTTAAGACGAATTCCTCGCCTCCGTATCGTCCGAAGACATCCCCCTCCCGGACATGCTGGCGGCATACGCCTACTACATGCTGCAAGGCCATATCCCCGTGATGGTGCCCGTAGCGGTCGTTAATGCTCTTGAAGAAGTCGATATCCAGCAGGATGACCGAGAAGGGGGCAGCGGAGTCGGCCGCTTCCTTCAGCCGTTGCCGGCTCAGCTCCATGAAGTGGGTCCGGTTGTAGATACCGGTCAGGCTGTCGATGGTGGCGAGCTGCAGCAGCTTTTCCTGGAGCAGGGTGCGTTCGGTAACATCAATCAGCATGATCATCCGCCCGGCAAGGTGGCCGTCATGCTTCTGCACCGGGGAGGAACGGACCTGATAATAACGGACTTCTCCGCCGGAATGCCACACCAGTTCCTGCTCTTCGCTGATCTGCGGATTGGAATTCATTACATAATCGACCGCCTCCTTGCCGGCAGGCAGGAAGAGCTGGGCCAGCGGGCGGCCGATGGCGGCGGCATCCAGATCCTCAAGCATCTCGGCAGCGGCCCGGTTATAGTCCACCAGCTTGTCGGAGAGGTCCATGACCAGTACGCCGTCGCGCATGCTCTCGAACAGATTCTCTCTGGCAATCGGCGCGGCGGTCAGCATCCCTCTGGACAGAATGGCCCATATATACAGGGACGAGGTTACGCTCATCACAACGGGAACAGGGTCTGTTCCATACGGAGTCAGGTCCATCAGATAGAGGAAGGCCCCCAGCGCAGGCAGGAATTGTCCGACAAAAATAATCAGCATCTGCCGCAGATAAGCCCGCCGCATCCGCCCCCAGCGCCAGAGGATCAGGCACATACCGGCCAGCATACAGCCGAAGGTCAGGCTGCCCTGCACGATATACCAGGGTCCCATGACGATATCCACCAGCGGTGTAGGTGCGTCTCCCCGGAAGTAGATAGACTTATAGAACAGGTGATGGGAGTCGTTGGTCCAGACAAGCACCGTGGAGATCACGGGGACGGAGTAGAGGAGGACCAGCAGTTTTTTGGAGACCAGACGCTCCAGGCCCACGAAATGCATGATCATCAGCAGACTGGAGGGCGCGATGTACGGCATCCCGAGATACTCCAGCTTGATCCAGAACTTAATCTGATCCATCGAGTTCCCTGAGAGCTCAAGCGCGAAGGCGAATGTGTATACCGCCGAGGCGGCGGAGCTGACGATGAATGCGCGCAGGCCTGAGAAGTCAGTCTTCCTGTAAAAAGCAAACAGGGCGAGCAAGGCATTCAGCACACCGGAGATCGAAACGATAATAATGTAGTTGGAAATCATAGATGCCATGGGGAGCGCCTCCATGGATTGGGATAAGCATTGGACATTGTGAATAGTCTCCTGGACACAAAATGAAATGTAAACGGTACCGTCCTTGAGAGGACGGCAAAGCCGTTTCCACTTATAGTTACTTACTATTCTTATCGGCAATCATCTCTATTATTTACACTGTAAGCGGCTCCCTAGACAAAGTGACGGAATTTCATAGTCTCAATGTTACGCTTTGTCTAATGTGGGATTCGCGGGCAACGTGTAACATGTTAATTAATCCTACATGATATAAGAATAAGTGCAGATATTGCGATAATTATGTTATGTTAATTAACATTTAATAGATTCAGGGATGGAGGGGGACGGGAGATGTCACTAGTAGCAGCAAAAATTCCTGAAATACAGCTGGAGCAGGTCGAAATGCGTTACCAGACAGAGAGGGCAGATGTGCTGGCCCTGCATCAGGTAAGTCTCGATATTGCCAAGGGGGAGTTCGTCTCCCTGCTGGGTCCTTCCGGGTGCGGAAAGACTACGCTGCTGAGGCTGATGGCAGATCTTATAACACCAACGGCAGGGAATATCATGGTGGCAGGTAAAAGCGCCAAGGAGGCCCGGCTGGCCCAAAAATACGGCATTGTGTTCCAGAGTCCGGTGCTGTATGACTGGCGGAAGGTCAAGCATAATATTACGCTGCCGCTGGAGCTGCTGGGCGTCAAGAAATCCGTCCGTGAGGACAAAGCGCTGGAGCTGCTTGATCTCGTGGGCTTGCAGGGGTTCGCTGACAAGTATCCCTGGCAGCTCAGCGGGGGGATGCAGCAGCGCGTAGCCATTGCCCGGGCGCTCTCTATGGAGCCGGAAATTCTGCTCATGGATGAACCGTTCTCCGCGCTGGATGAATTCACGCGCGAGCGGCTGAATGAAGAGCTGCTCTCCGTCTGGAGTAAGGTGCAGAGCACGATTGTGTTCGTTACCCATAGCATTCCCGAATCGATCTTCCTGTCGGACCGGGTATTCGTCCTGTCTCCGCATCCGGGCAGACTCTCGGCGGTTGTTGATATTCCGCTGCCCCGTCCGCGTACAGCGGACATGAGGAACAGTCCGGAGTTCTTCGAGCTGATTGCCCGTATCCGCGACAGCTTCGAAGGGGTGTAGGGATGAAGCTGAACCGTGCATTAATGCAGAGACGCGCTCTGCCGCTGCTTGTCTGGATCTGCGGCCTGCTGGTGCTGTGGGAGGCGGTCTCCTGGTGGCTGCTGCATGTGGCAAAGACGCCGCTGGCCCAGTCCAAGCTGCCTTATGTCCACGAGGTGGCGCTCACCCTGTGGCAGTACAGCGGCACCCTTCTCCGGGAAGGGGGAGCTACCTTCGGCAATGCCGGGGTGGGCTTCCTGATCGGAGCGCTCTCCGGAGTGCTGCTGGCCGTGCTGATGAGCTTCTCCCGGACGATAGAGCAGCTTGCCTTCCCGTATGCCGTTGCTTCGCAGATGATTCCGATTCTGGGGCTGGCGCCGATCATATACGGAATTGTGCGGGATGAGCAGATGTCGAGGATCATCATCTCCGGCTATATCACCTTCTTCCCGGTGGCACTGAATATGCTGCGCGGTCTGCGGAGTGTGGACCCTTCTGCCCTGGAGCTGATGCACTCTTATGCCGCTAAGCCGTGGGCTGTATATTGGAAGCTGCGCTTCCCGGCAGCACTGCCGGGGCTGTTCAGCGGGCTGAAGATTGCAGCGCCGCTGGCTGTAACGGGCGCAATTCTGGTTGAACTGATGGGTGCGCAGCGCGGGATCGGGGTTATTATGCTCCGTAATCTCTATTACGGACCCTCCCATACGTATATGTTCTGGTCCACGGTACTGGTCGGTGCTCTACTGGGTATGGCCAGCTATTGGCTGATGAGTCTGGTGGAACGTCTGGTAGCCCCCTGGCAGCCGGAATTCCGTCCCCAAGGGGGCAGCCGCTAATGGAAAGTAATACGGTCCACGAATTTCCGTCATCTAACAACGTTATTTCGCCAGATACAGACCAGGGTGGAGATCCATGGAAATTCCTGAAATGGCTGAACCCCGGGTTCGTGCTGCCGCTGCTTGCCGGAGTTTTGTTCCTGCTGCTGTGGGAGCTCCAGATCTTTCACCGCATCTTCGATCTGAAGAAATATCAGCTGCCGCTACCCTCGGCCATCGCTGAAGCGATGCGGGATAATATCAGTCTGCTGCTCTCCTACACCGGGTATACCCTCACTGAAGCCGTTCTTGGTATGCTGATCGGCTCCGGCTGCGGCTTCCTGATTGCCTTGGCTGCTACGGCCTGGCCCCGCTGGGGCGGCGGCAGCCTCACGATGGTAGCTGCACTCAATGCCGTGCCCATTGTGGCGCTTGCCCCTATCATGAACCTGTGGTTCGGAGACGGCATCGGCTCGCGGGCGGCAATTGTGACCGCGACCACGATGGCTGCGATGGCGATCAATGCCTACAAGGGCATGGCCGCTGTGGACCCGCTGGCGCTGGACCTGATGCATTCCTATGCGGCAGGCAAACGGGCGGTATTCCGCCATCTGCGGATTCAGAACAGTCTGCCTTATGTATTCACCGCCTTGAAGATCAACGCTACCGCCAGCATGATCGGGGCGATTGTCGGGGAATTCTTCTTCTCCTCGCGGGGGCTGGGTTATCTGCTCTCGAATTCGATCAAGGTGGCGAAGATGCCGCTGGGCTGGGCCTGCATCGTGCTTGCCGCGATTGCCGGAGTAATCTTTTACCTGGTCGTGGAGCGGCTGGAAAAGGTATTTATCAAGTGGCACCCTTCCCGGCGTACGTAGTGTGTAATACCCGCAACCCTGGAACTGTTACATCCGGTTTGTACCCTCGCGGGAGATAGAGAAGCTGCCAGGCACAAGCCGTATGCATATAGCAACAAGAGCGCAATCATGCTGTATCAAGCCGTCTTACAAAAAAATGATTGGTAGGGGGAGTTGCTATGATGAAGGGTAAACAGGGCAAATATCGTGGCGGGTTATGGCTTGCTGCGGTTCTAATGCTGATCTCTCTGCTTGCGGGCTGCGGCGGCAACAACAACGCCAGTCCCTCCGCAGCAGAAGCGACTGCGGGGAATGCGGCGGCAGCTTCGCCGGAAGCGGCGGCAACCACAGAACCGGCGGCTGAGGCGGTCACCGTGAAGCTGCAGCTCAAATGGGTGCCGCAGGCCCAGTTCGCAGGGTACTTCCTGGCGCAGGACAAAGGGTATTATGCGGCAGAGGGCCTGAAGGTCGAGATTCTGCCGGGCGGGCCGGATATCGTGCCTGAGCAGCAGGTGGCCGGCGGTTCGGCCGATATCGGGGTGGACTGGGTGGCGAGCCTGCTGACCAGCCAGGAGCAGGAGATGCCGCTGGTGCAGATCGCCCAGATTTTCCAGAAGAGCGGGCTGGTGCTGGTATCCAAGAAGGAGGCGGGCATCACTACACCTGGTGAGCTGAAGGGGAAGAAGGTGGGCAACTGGATGGGCGGCAATGAGTTTGAGATTCTGGCGCTTTTTGATAAATACAAGCTGGATTCAGGCAAGGATCTGAACTTCACCAAGCAGGGGTTCACGATGGATCAGTTCCTCGGCGGTGAGCTGGATGCGGCCTCGGCCATGACCTATAACGAATACCAGGTGGTGCTGGAGTCGGGCATTAAGGCAGAGGACCTGAGTGTCATTGATATGAATGACGAAGGTGTGGCGATGCTCGAAGACAATCTGTTCGCCAATAAGGAATGGCTGGAGGGCAACAAGGAGACGGCGGCCAAGTTCGTCCGTGCTTCCCTGAAGGGCTGGGCGGATGCGATTGCTGATCCCGAAGCGGCTGTGGACAGTGTGATGAAGCTTGCCGAAGCGGGCAGCACGACCCGGGAGCATCAGCTGACGATGATGACGGAGGTTGCCAAGCTGATCCAGCCGGAGGGCTTCGATGCTGCCAAGCTGGGCTATACGGATGCTGCCGCTTTCCAGCAGACCGCCGATATCGCGCTGAAATTCGGGGTCATTAAGACGGCTTCCAAGGTGGAGGGGGCCTACACGAACGAGATTGTGGAGATGGCGGCAAAATAACAGGTAACAGGATTCCTTCATAGCTGCAGCGGATGGCCGCCTGGTAAGGCGGTCATCTCTTCTAGGGTAGCGGACGAACACAGGAAAAGAGGTGCAGACGATGACACTGCTCACGGGTCAGGCCGGTAAAGTGATGAACTATGTGAACGGAGCTTGGGTGGAGTCCTCATCCGGGCGGCAGGAGGAAGTGTTCGACCCGGCGACAGGTGAAGTGATTGCCTATGTGCCGATCTCCAGCCGTGCGGAGCTGGATGCAGCCGTGCGGGCAGCTTCCAGAGCTTATTCCGCGTGGAAAAGAGTGGCCGTCCCACGCCGGGCCCGCTATTTCTTCCAGTACCAGCAGCTGCTGGTACAGCACAGCAGGGAACTAGCCGAGCTGATTACGCTGGAGAACGGCAAAAGCCTGGAGGAAGCGCTGGGCGAGGTGCAGCGCGGCATCGAATGCGTGGAATTCGCCGCCGGTGCTCCCACGCTGATGATGGGCAGCCAGCTGCCGGATATCGCGACAGGCGTAGAGTCCGGCTTGTACCGTTATCCCCTGGGCGTTGTGGGCGGCATTGCGCCGTTCAACTTCCCGATGATGGTGCCCTGCTGGATGTTCCCGCTGGCGATAGCCTGCGGCAATACCTTTGTGCTGAAGCCCTCCGAGCGGACACCGCTGCTGGTGAACCGGCTGGCCGGGCTGTTCGCAGAAGCGGGCTTCCCGCCGGGGGTGCTGAATGTGGTACACGGGGCACATGAGGTGGTGGACGGCCTGCTGGCGCATGAGGAGGTGAAGGCGGTCTCCTTCGTCGGCTCACAGCCGGTGGCGGAATATGTCTATAAGCAGGGGACTGCGCACGGCAAGCGGGTGCAGGCGCTGGCCGGCGCGAAGAATCATTCGATTGTGCTGAAGGATGCCGATCTGGACCATGCGGTGAAGAATATTCTATCCGCGGCCTTCGGCTCCGCGGGCGAACGGTGCATGGCCTGCGCTGTGGTTGTGGTGCAGGAGGATATTGCCGATGAGCTGGTGAACCGGATCGCAGAGGCCGCGGACGGGTTGAGGATCGGGAACGGCAAGGAGGAGGGCGTGTTCCTCGGCCCGGTCATCCGGCAGGCGAACAAAGACCGGACGATCGATTACATTGAAGCTGGGCTTGCCGAGAAGGCGGTGCTGGTGCGGGATGGCCGGAAGGATGCTGCGGCCGCGGGCCGCGGCTATTTCCTCGGCCCGACGATCTTCGATCATGTGCAGCCGGGTATGAAGATCTGGCGTGACGAGATCTTCGCGCCGCTGCTGTCAGTGGTGCGGGTGAAGGATCTGGCGGAGGCGATAGCGGTGACGAATCAATCCTCTTTTGCCAATGGGGCCTGCATCTATACTGACAGTGCCAGGGCGGTCCGCGAATTCCGCGAGGAGATCGATGCCGGGATGCTGGGCGTCAATCTGGGTGTACCGGCACCTATGGCATTCTTCCCTTTCTCAGGATACAAGAAATCGTTCTATGGAGATCTGCATGCGAACGGCCGTGACGGTGTGGAATTCTACACCCGCAAGAAAATGATTACCGCGCGTTACTAAAAGAAGGATAGCCAAGGAGGAGAATGTGCCGTGCAGAGTCTGGGCAAAGAAAGCGAGCTGGCGGTTAAAAAGGACCAGCGGTATTTGTGGCATAATATGACCCCTTACAGTGAGCAGCATCCGCCGATGATTGCAGCTTCCGCCAGCGGCTCGTGGGTTACCGATATCGACGGCAATAAATTCCTGGACGGCATGTCCGGCCTGTGGTGTGTGAATGTGGGGTACGGGCGCAAGGAGCTGGCGGAGGCGGCGTACAACCAACTGCTGAGCCTGCCGTATTTCCCGCTGACGCAGAGCCATATGCCGGCCATCGCGCTGGCCGAGAAGCTGAATGAATGGCTGGAGGATGAGTATGTCATCTTCTTCTCCAACAGCGGCTCGGAAGCGAACGAAGCAGCCTTCAAAATCGCCCGCCAGTACCAGCAGCAGACCGGCCAGCCTGACCGCCATAAATTCATTGCCCGCTACCGGGGCTACCACGGAAGCTCGCTGGGCGCCCTGGCGGCGACCGGGCAGGCGCAGCGCAAGTACAAGTACGAGCCGCTGGGCGGCGGGTTCCTGCATGTAGCACCGCCGGACAGCTACCGCCGTCCGGCTGGCATGACCGAAGAAGCGTTCAACCTCCAGTGTGCGCAGGCGATTGAGGATATGATCGTCTGGGAAGGCGTAGCGTCGGTAGCGGCGGTGATTATGGAGCCGGTCATTACCGGCGGGGGCGTGATTGTGCCGCATCAGGTCTATATGGACCGGGTGCAGGAGATCTGCCGGACCCACGGCGTATTGCTGATTATCGACGAGGTGATCTGCGGCTTCGGGCGGTCCGGCCGCAAGTTCGGACACCACAATTTCGGAATCAAGCCCGATATTGTCACGATGGCGAAGGGGCTGACGAGCGGCTATCTGCCGTTATCGGCTACCGCTGTGCGCAAGGAGATCTATGAGGCCTTCAAGGATAACAGCGATGACTACGGGCACTTCCGGCATGTGAACACCTTCGGCGGCAATCCGGCTGCCTGTGCGCTTGCCCTGCGCAACCTGGAGATTCTGGAGCAGGAACAGCTGGTGGAGCGTGCCGGAATTCTGGGCCGCAGGCTGGCGGACGGGTTCGCCGGGCTTTTGGAGCATAAGCTGGTTGGCGATATCCGCAGCTTCGGGCTGGTCCTTGGGATTGAGCTGGTGGCGGATAAGGCCACCAGGGTGCCTGCTGAGCTAAGTGTGGTCAAGGGGATTATTGCGGACTGCAAAGCCAAGGGGCTGATCATCGGCAAGAACGGCGATACGGTGGCGGGCTTCAATAATGTGCTCACCTTCGCTCCGCCGTTATCCTCGGCCGATGAGGATGTGCAGTTCATCATCGATACCTTCACAGCTGTGCTGAACGGGAGCTGGGCAGAGTGAATTTCTCCGGGTAGAGGAACTGGTAGGCGCGCAGGGCGACCTGAATGGAGATCCGGTTCTCCGGGAGCATGAAGTCCTCGCCGAGCAGCTCGGTGATTTTGTCCAGCCGGTAGTAGAGGGATTGCCTGACGATGAAGAGGCTGCGGGCGGCGATCTGCTTCGACCCGTCATGATCGAGGTAGACGCGCAGCGTCAGCAGCAGCTCGCTGCCCTTCAACTCATCATGGTCAATCAGCGGGCCGATATAGCTGCTGATGAAATTCTCTAGCGTCTTGCCGTCGTTCAGGCTCAGCAGCAGCTGGAAGACGCCTAACTCCTCATACATGAGGACCGGCTTCTGGTAACAGGAATAAAGGGACAGCGCTTGTATGGCTTCCTGATAACCGGCATGAGCATGCTTCAGGCCCCGGTGGGACTTGCTGACTCCGATGACGAGCTGCAGGTCCTTCAGCTTCTCGTCCGCGCGGATAAGCTGCAGGGAATCAAGCGCCTGCTGCAGGCGCAGCTTGCCAGGCAGCTTGGACTGGATATCCAGGGCAATGACGGTCAGCCGGTTGTTCTTCAGGGTGATCAGCGGCCGGAGGGAGTACTTCTCGAAGATGGAGCGCAGGATGAGTGAGAGATGGAAGGTGATGGATTCCCAGTCATTCTCCGAGCTGTTCCATTTGACATCCCGGGGATTCTCGATCTCGATCAGGCAGACCCGGTAGGGCAGCTCGTTGACCAGGTTGAAGTCCGGGCCGACCAGCCCCTTGAGCCGGTTGTCGTCCTGGCTGCGTCCCCCGACCAGCTCCTCCACCCACAGATTCTCCGAGAACAGCTTCCGTTCCTCCATGTACCGCGTGCGCAGCAGCTCCTGTGCGATGGATAAAGAGGCTGAATCGAGCAGCAGACAGTCGAATTCCTGCGGCTTGTGATTACAGACCATCAGGATATAGGCCCAGGTCTGGTCCAAGGCCCCAACGGGCTTCACGGCGATGGTCTTGTGGCCGTATTCGCAGATATAGGGGGCGGCCTCCGGCGCTGCTCCCTCCATCTCTTCGCTGAAGGTCTCGAAGAAGCCCAGCAGCGGGCGCTGCTCCTCGGGCGCCAGGGCCGGGAAGAAGAGAGGTTTGCCTTGCAGCTGCATATAGAGAATCTGTGTGCGGGTGCTTTTACATAACAATTGCAGGACCTTAAGGGTTCCCTGGGAGGTTAGGGTCAGCCGGTGGAATTCGCGGGAGATGCTCTCCAGCTCTTGCAGCATCCGGTGGTGGCGGTTGATGATGAGGGAATGCAGATCGAGTGTAATGTCGACGAATCGTACAGTGCGGGTGAATTGGATCAGCGGAAAATCATGCAGGTTCGCCAGATCGGTCATCTCCTGCGGAATGGTACTGAAGTAGGCTCCCAGCTCAATGCACAGGCAGGCGGCGTTCTTATCGATCAGATTCTGCATGAAAGACAGGGCAGCACCCAGATCTGTGCTTGCGCTCATTCCGGTGGTCAGAATCATCTCTTCCCCGTGAATCAGACTCTCCAGGCTCGCGCTCTCCAGTACATGCACCCAGCGGACTGCCCGGTTCAGGCCGTTTCTTCCCCCGATCAGCTCAGCTTCTGCGAACAGCGGCCGCTTCAGTGCGTCGCGGACCGTTAATACAAGTTCCCAATCCATAAGCATCCCCCTCGTTCAATTAGTTCTCAGCCGGTGCTTTGCAGCCTCTCCGTTCTCAGGCCATTCTCACAGGTAAAAAATAGACTTTTGAAATTAGACAATCTGTCTAATGTAACGAAAAAACGGATTGACTATAGTTTGAATATAATATGTCAGGAAACTTAACTTAAATTGGAGCGTGATTAGCGATTTTATCGGCTTGAAGTTTATTTTACTACAATAATTCTTACAAGTATGCAAAATATTAAGGCGGTCATCGTAATAATGTTATATTATATAACATAAATCAAAGCTGAGAGTGGAAGCTACTCTGGCCAGAAGGAGGGGTACCCGATGGAGCATTCTTCACCATTAACCACATTGACACCTGAACTGTTCATGCGTAATTTTGCCGAGGCAGAGCCGGGGCTTACCCGCAAGGGGGCGACCGAGGAATCCAACCGCTGTCTGTACTGCTATGATGCGCCGTGTATCCAGGCCTGTCCGACCAGCATCAATATCCCATCCTTCATCAAAAGAATCGCTACCGACAATCTCAGAGGGGCGGCGCAGACCATCATGGAGGCTAATCCAGTCGGCGCAAGCTGCGCAAGGGTATGTCCTACGGAGGAGCTGTGCGAGGGGGCCTGTGTGCTGAACGGCGCTTCCGCACCGATTGAGATTGGCCTGCTGCAGCGTTATGCCACGGATTGGGCGATCCGCAGCGGGCTCCAGCTCTTCCGGGCAGGTGAGCCTAACGGCAAGAAGGTAGCGGTGATCGGCGGCGGACCGGCAGGTCTGTCTGCGGCCAGAGAGCTGGCGCGCGAAGGCTTCCAGGTGGTGATCTATGAGGCGAAGCCGCTGGCCGGAGGCCTGGATACCCATGGGATTGTCTCCTTCCGGCTGCCGCAGGACATCTCGCTCTGGGAAGTGGAGCAGGTGGAGAAGCTGGGCGTAGAGATCCGCACGGGAATGAAGGTGGGCGTGGATATCTCCATAGAAGAGCTTAAGGCCGGATATGATGCGATTGTGCTGGCGGCCGGGATGGGCTACGTCCCTCCGCTGGGGATTGAAGGCGAGAAGCTGTCCGGTGTCTATGATGCGATCGAGCTGGTGGAGACCACCAAGACCGGGATTCCTGCTCTGGAGCTGATGGGACAGCGTGTGGCTGTCATTGGTGCGGGCAATACGGCGATTGATGCGGCCACCTGCTCGGTGCGGCTTGGCGCGGCGAACGTGAAGATGATCTACCGACGGACGCGCGGGGAGATGACGGCTTATGATTTTGAATATGAATTCGCTAAGCAGGAAGGTGTGGAATTCAACTGGCTGACCCTGCCGAAGCGGATTGTCGGGGATGAGCAGGGGAATGTCGCGGCACTGGAATGTGTGCGGATGGAGCTGACCGGTGAGGCCGGGCCGGATGGACGCCTGTCTCCCGTGCCGGTGGCGGGCTCGGAATTCCTGCTCCCGGTGGATGCCGTAGTGGTGGCTATCGGCCAGAAGCGGCGGATTGACCTTATTGAGGCGCTGGGGCTTAAGCATACGCGGGGTGTAGTGGAGATTGATCCCGCTACCGGACGCACTTCTGATCCGCAGATTTATGCTGCCGGCGATATTGTTTTTGGCGCAGGGACGGGGGAGGCCATGGTGGTCTCTGCCGCGCAGCAGGGCAAGGAGGCTGCCTATGCGATTGTGAAGCAGTGGTCAGGCCGTCAGGACAGCGTAGTCGGCTCTGCCGTATAACGCGGATTTCATAGAAGGGGGAGGGAATGGCAATGGCAGATCTCAGTATTGATTTTGCAGGCATCAAGTCACCGAATCCGTTCTGGCTGGCCTCTGCGCCGCCTACCAATACAGGCTATCAGGTGCAGCGTGCGTTCGAGGCAGGCTGGGGAGGCGCGGTGTGGAAGACGCTCGGAGAGCCGGTCATCAATACCTCGGCCCGGTTCGCCGCTGTTCATTTTGGCGGACAGCGTGTAGCGGGTTTCAACAACATTGAGCTGATTACCGACCGTCCGCTGGAGGTCAACCTGAAGGAAATCTATGAGACGAAGCGGAGATTCCCGGACCATACGATCATTGCTTCCCTGATGGTGGAGCCGAAGCGGGAGAAGTGGCATGAGATTGTGAAGCGCGTGGAGGCCATCGGCGTAGACGGTCTGGAGCTGAACTTCGGCTGTCCGCACGGCATGGCTGAACGCGGCATGGGCGCAGCTTCGGGCCAGCAGCCTGATCTGGTGCAGGCGCAGACCGCCTGGGTCAAGGAGGTGGCAACCACCCCGGTCATTGTGAAGCTGACGCCGAATATCACCGACATTACCGTTGTGGCCCGGCATGCCGTCAAGGGCGGGGCGGATGCAATCAGCCTGATCAATACCATCAACAGTCTGGCCGGGGTGGACATCCACAGCTGGAATACGATTCCGAATGTCGGCGGCCAGGGAGCGCACGGCGGTTATTGCGGCCCGGCTGTCAAGCCGATTGCCCTTAGCATGGTGGCGGAATGTGCCAGGGACCGCGAAGTCGGCGTGCCGATCTCCGGCATCGGCGGCATCTCCACCTGGCAGGATGTCGTCGAATTCATGCTGATGGGCTCGACAGGAATTCAGGTCTGCACAGCGGTTATGCATCATGGTTTCAGGATTGTGGAGGAGATGATCGACGGTCTGAACCATTACCTGGACGAGAAGGGACTGGCTTCGGTAACCGAGCTGATTGGCAAGTCAGTGCCTAAGTATTCCAACTGGGGCGATCTTGACCTTAACTATCAAGTCGTTGCGCGGATCAACGAGGAGAACTGTATCAACTGCAATAAATGCCATATTGCCTGTGAAGACGCCTCTCATCAATGCATCGATATGCTGACGAATGCGGAGGGTAAGGCGATTCTGCAAGTGCGTGAGGAAGATTGTGTAGGCTGCAATCTGTGTTCGATTGTCTGCCCGGCAGACGGAGCCATTGATATGATTACCCTTGAGAGCGGGGCGGCCCCGATGAGCTGGAATCAGCGCAGCCGGATCATCAGCGGGGTCAACGGTGCGTATTCGGAAGCGGAGGTGGGTTAAGATGAAGAAGATCATCAAGCACGGAATTATCGTTACAGCGGCAGATACGTATACGGGGGATATCCTGATTGAGGATGGAATCATCAGCGGAATCGGCCTGAATCTGGAAGCGCCGGGAGCGGAGATCATTGATGCTTCCGGCTGTTATGTCTTTCCGGGAGGGATTGATCCCCATACCCATCTGGATATGCCCTTCGGCGGTACGGTTACCGCCGATGACTTCGAGACCGGCACGATTGCCGCCGCATATGGCGGAACCACCACGGTGATCGATTTCTGCCTGACCACGAAGGGGCAGCCGCTCCAGCAGGCCGTAGATATCTGGCATCACAAATCGCAGGATAAAGCGGTCATCGACTACAGCTTCCACCTGATGGTGTCAGAGCTGAATGACAAGGTGCTCAGCGAGCTGCCGCAGATTATCGAGCAGGAGGGCATCACCTCGCTGAAGGTGTTCATGGCCTACAAAAACACGTTCCAGGCTGACGACGGGGTTCTGTATAAGACGCTTCAGGCGGCGAAGCGCGAAGGGGCGCTGGTAATGGTGCATGCCGAGAACGGCGATGTTATCGAATATCTGGTGGACCAGGCGCTGGCCGCAGGAAATACCGATCCGCTCTATCATGCGCTGACCCGTCCCCCTGAACTGGAGGGTGAGGCGACTGGCCGGGCGGCTTATTTGACCGGACTGACGGATTCACAGCTCTATGTGGTGCATGTCACCTGCGCCGAGGCGGCCTGGAAGATTGCAGAGGCCCGCAAGAAAGGGCTGCGCGTCTACGGTGAGACCTGCCCGCAGTATCTGGTGCTGGATCAGTCGGCGCTGGCGAAGCCGGACTTCGAAGGCGCTAAGTATGTCTGGTCCCCTCCGCTGCGCGAACAGTGGAACCAGGATGTGCTCTGGGATGCCCTCTGGAGCGGGACGCTGCAGACCATTGGCTCTGACCAGTGCTCATTCAACTTCAAGGGGCAGAAGGAGCTGGGGCGGGGTGATTTCTCGAAGATCCCGAACGGTGGCCCGACCATCGAGGACCGGTTCAGTATCCTCTACTCCGAAGGGGTGCAAAAGGGCCGGATCACGCTGAACAAATTCGTGGATATCATCGCCACCTCAAGCGCCAAGCTGTTCGGCCTGTTCCCTCGTAAGGGAACGATTGCAGTTGGCAGCGATGCCGATATTGTGATCTTCGACCCGGCAGTGGAACGGACACTGTCGGCAGAGACCCATCATATGAATGTGGACTATAATGCGTTCGAGGGGCTGGAGGTCAAGGGAGAGCCGGTCTCTGTGCTGAGCCGGGGAGAGTTCGTGATCCGGGACAAGGCATTTGTCGGTGCCGCAGGCCAGGGTAAATACCTGCACCGCAAGCGCTTCGGGGCCGAAGCTCCCCGCCCGGCCCAGACAGAAATCAGCGGAGGAGGGGTCTGAGATGTCAGCATTTGCAGAGTTCGACCGGGAACGGCAGGAAATCGATAATCTAATCGGGCTGGGCTACACGGTTGTCGGGATCTATGAGGACCTGGATGGTGCTAAGGTTACCTTCATCCGCAGTGAGCCGGCCGGCGGGCCGGTGGAGCTGCTGCTGCTCACAGCGGACGCGCGCAAGCATGTGACGACGCTGCTTGTGGGCGGAAGCAGGCAGGCTGCTTCCGCCCAAGAGTCCCTTCTGTAAGCGGAATGCGTGGAAGCAGCAAAGCCGTTTCCAATTAGAGTAACTGGTTCGTGTTGGACCCTGAAGAGAAGACGGAGACGGACGGGGATTGGGTAATTTCAAGCCTTGCCGGGGAGTTTGCAGTGACATCGGGCGAGTAGAGATAGAAGCTGTTCGCGGCTTCGGAGGTGCGGATTCTGGTGAATTCATTGGCCAGGCTGATCGTTGAG
Source organism: Paenibacillus sp. FSL H8-0332 (assembly GCF_037963835.1). NCBI lineage: Bacteria > Bacillati > Bacillota > Bacilli > Caryophanales > Paenibacillaceae > Paenibacillus > Paenibacillus sp. FSL H8-0332. Next base: position 6,717,190 of record NZ_CP150145.1, on the reverse strand, counting down.
GAGTAGGCAAGCGTAAGTTCCTTGACCCGCAGCTTGAACGTAACCAGAGTCTGATCTACCGCCGGAATCGTCTGCTGTCCGCTGCTCGCTTCAACCTGAATATCAATGCCGCGCATACTTGTGTTTTTTCCGAGATAGATACTGCCATCCACAGGGCTCTGGAAATTGAACTGGAACAGGTTATCGACCTCGCTCCCAGCCGTATAATTTCCTTCCGCATAGACCGAGTGCTGTGTATATTCAAGGTTATCGAATACCTGGCTGTCATATTGAATGATGAAATTAAGATAGCTGTAGCCGTGGTCATTTGGCGCGAAGTCTTTTAAATGCACCAGCACGGTAACTTCTTCCCCCGGATTATAGGTTTCTTTGTCAGTGGTAACCTCAACAGACATCGCAGGTGCGGTGTTATCCGCTGCAGCCTCACGAATCATGGACATCATAAGCGGCAGTACCTTCATCCCTCTGATTGCCCGCTTGAATCTATTCCTTTTATTCATGTTACATCCCCCATTGCCATCATAATGATGCATCCCTATGCATGAATGATCTTGTATATGAACAATGGTAACAATTGTCACTGATAAAATACTGATAAACGTCGAACCATGGCGTAAAATATCGAAAAAATGCCGGGATTATATATAAAATTCTAAAGCTCCTCTAGCCCATGCAGGAATTTCATCTCTGCAAAAGCCGATTTGTGAGTTCTGGATTTCCATCACCACCTCAGGTTCACTGGTGTTGTCGATAATGGTGACTTCATCTGAGATCTCTAATGCAGGTTTCAGGTTGCTCAAGGATTCACCGTATCTCCAGCGGATATCTTTTTCGGCAATCCAATGCCCTCCTTGCTCCACTCTTGAAGCTACCCGATCTATATGCATTTGCACATCTTGTAATCCAATATAATACATGACGACTTTATAACCTTGTTGCTTAGCTGTCTTCATGTGACGTAAGACAAAACTTCCCGATAGAGTAGTTTCTATAGCGAAGTTTTCTTTACGACTGATTAGTTCCCTTATTTGCTTTACAGCCTCTCGTCCAGCAGACAGATCTGCACTTCTGGGATTTTCCGGATTAATCCTCTTAGCAATCTGGTCAGGATCAATAATGGTTCCAACATAGCCCCTCAACTGGAAACTAATTGTGCTTTTCCCAGCTCCATTAGTTCCGGCAAAAACCGTCATTACAGATTTAGATTCACTCATGACTAACAAGCTCAGTCCGGTTACCGGCTACATCATAAGTAATTTCGAATTTTTGCCCAGTGGCATCTTCACGAATTCGTTTCCCGTTTTTTATATAATAGATGGAAGCTCCTGCTTTCTTAGCTTCTGCGACTGCATGCTGGTTTGCCTTTTTTAGTAACCGTTGTAATTCTTCTCTTTGGGGCAGCATTAGGATAGCACCTCACTTGAATATTGGGATTTATTTTATGATAGTATAACACAATCCAATTTGCCCCTGAAAATTCCCCAGCCCCTATCTACCCAGCCCCCGGTATTCGTCCACGAACCAGTCCGGCAACGCATCGCCGGTCTCTGCGATGTAGGATTCACTGAACTGGGTGAATTTGCGCTGGGCGCGCAGGGGTTTGGCGGTTTCGTAATAGATGGCGATTAACCGCAGGGCGTAGCTCTCCTCCAGCGGCTCCAGCTCTGTCAGGCGCACGGCGTAATCTTCGGCCTCGTGTGGCCGTGCAGCCTGCACCAATCCTAGGGTAAGCTGCTCCAGCAGCTTGAGATATAGCCTCCGGTATTTGTCACGGGCAGAATACACCCAGAGGCTGTCCAGCGACTGAAGCAGATCACCGGTGTACAGGGCGCAGGCCTTCTGCAGTTCCTCCAGCTGGCTATTCTGCATTGCAAGAGCTGCGGCTTCCTGGAATTTCTCAATGTCCCCCTCAATCCCCCTCGATTCCAGCCTGTAGTTCTCCCTGCCGAAGGTCAGCTCAATCTTGTCCTCCAGCGCGGCTTTCTTCAAGGTGGTGCGGATCTGGTAGACCGTAGTGTGCAGATATTGCTTGCCCTTCTCGTAATTCCACTGCGGAAACACATCATTCAGAATGACGCTGACACTGCCCTGCCTGTGAATCCACAGATACGCAAATAATTCCTGGGCCTTATGTGTTCTCCACTTCACTAAGCCTTGAGGGCTGGTTAGCTCATAATCCCCCAGGAGACGGAACGCAGTTGTCCTCCCTGCTTCTCTGGCTGCTCCGGTTGCCCCGGCGGCCGCTGGCGATAGACGCTTACTGAGCAGCTTGTTCCAGGTCTTCAGCAGCCGCGAAGGATCAACGGGCTTCAGCAGATAATCCATCGCAGACAGGTCGAAGGCTTCGACAGCATAATTCCGGTAGGCGGTTACGAATACGATGTCTGTGTCCGGAGATACTGGCAACAGCTTCTCGGCAAAAGTGAGGCCGGACAGCTCCGGCATCTGGATGTCCAAGAACAGAACATCCGGCTTCAGCTCGGCAGCGGCTGCGAGGGCTTCGTGCGGGTTATCGTACGTCAGGACAGAGGAAACGCCTTCACACTGGAGCAGCAGCCGCTTCATCTGATCCAGTGCCGGCCATTCGTCATCAATTACCATTACAGAGATACTCATACTCAGGAGACCTCCTCCTTCCATGGGATAGTTATCAGTACATCTATACCTCCGCTGGCTCCCCGTGTAAGGATCAGCGGACGCCCGAACTGTGTGAGCAGCCGGCGGTTAATGTTCCGCAGGCCGATTCCGGTGCCTTCGCCATGCGAAGACCGGTAGTCGTCCTTCATCCACGAGGCTAGCTGTTCATCGCTCATTCCCTTCCCGTTGTCCGAGACGGTGATCAGGATATCACCACCCGCCTGCCGGGTGGAGATGACCACCGTTCCTCCATCGATCTTCTCCATCAGTCCGTGACGAACAGCATTCTCTACAATAGGCTGAACAATCAGCGGCGGCAACGGGAATTCACTGACCTCAATACGATACTCGGCATTCAGCCGTTTCCCGAACCGGGCTTGCTCCAGTGACAGATAGGCTTCGATCAGCTCCAGCTCTTTCTCGAACGGAATGGCGGTCTCCTGGTTGCTGAAGTCGAAGCTGCCGCGCAGGAAATGGCTTAGATCGTATAGCAGCTGCTGCGTCTTCTCGGTGTCACGTGTACTCATCCAGATGATTGTATTAATAGCATTGTATAGAAAATGCGGCTTGATCTGCGCACGCAGCATGGCGATCTCCGAGCTGAGCCGTTCGGAGACAGAGCGCCGTAGTTGAACCAGCGTGTTGACCCGTCCCTTCAGATCGCTCCAGATATAAGGCTTATGGATAAAATCATTGGCTCCGGCGCGGAACGCCGCCTCGTTGAAGTGAAGCTGCTGCCCGGCTGTAGCCATCAGGATCGGCAGGTCCAGCGGGGTGTAGGTCTGGCGGATGATCCTACACAGCTCCAGCCCGGACATTTCGGGCATCATGACATCGATTATGCAGAGATCGAAATTACGGTCTACAGCCAGCAGCGCCAGCGCCTCCTTGCCGCTGCTGCGGCTTGCGATGCTGTAATTCTCCAGCGCCAGCAGGTTGGTCAGTGCCTTCAGGTTGGCATAGTCGTCATCTACGATCAGGATTCGCGGCGCATAGGGAACGGCTTGTCCGCTGGACTGCGGCGGATCAGCCGACCTGTATTTCCAGAGATCATCCAGCATTTCGGGCGGGGTATACGCTTGCCTTAAGAGCGCCTGCTCTCCGGTCTGGGCAGCAGCGGCGGCTTCCGCCACATTGCCCGGAAGCGTGAAGGTGAATGTGCTGCCCCGGCCAACCAGGGAAGAGACTGAGATGCTCCCGCCATGCAGCTCTACCAGCTTACGGCTGATCGCAAGGCTCAGCCCGAGGCCTCCGGACTCAAGGGAATCGGCCTCGCTGATCTGCTCATAGTCGCGGAAGATAAAGTCCAGCTGATCTTCGGGAATGCCCTTTCCGGTATCGGTGACAGCAATGGAGAGGAACTCCTCCTGCCAGGCGGCCTCGATGACCACGCTGCCGCGGTCCGTGAATTTCAGCGCATTATCCAGCAGGGTATAGAGGATCTGCATCAGCCGTTGTTCATCGGCCTGGACCAGGAAGCGGCCCGGCGGGATGTGATTTTTGATGCGGATGCTGCCCTTTTTATTCAGGAACTGGAAGACCTCAATGACGATGGCCGCTACCCCTTGAATATCGACAGTCCCCCATTGCAGGGTGATGCGCTGGCGCTTGATCTGTTCGTAATCGAGAATATCCCTGACCAGGAAGGCCAGCCTTCTGCCAGTACCGAGAATCAGCCGCATATCCTCCCGCTGGGACGGGCTTAGCGGTCCTCCGGCTCCCTCATGCATAGATAAAGCCACGTTAATGATGGCATTCAGCGGCGTACGCAGCTCGGTGGAGGTCTTCAGCAGGAACTCGTCTTTATCCCTGTCCTTGCGCTCCAGCTGCCGGGACAGCTGCTTAATGGTCTCGTAGGCATGGGCGTGGCGCGCAGACAGGAACAGCCCTTCGGCAAGAATGAAGATTGGGCCGGCTACCGGCGGAACCGCGTAGAGTTCGGTACCGAAGAACAGATTGCTGACTAAGGATAAGGTGAACATGACTGCGGCAATCACACCGATTAGCAGATAGTTAGAACCGGTCTCCCTCTGCCAGGCAGCCTTGACCATGACATAGAAGGTATAGCAGACAGAGATGAAGCTGAAGGCCAGCAGCACCCCTGTAATCCGCGAATATACAGGCAGTGTGGTGAACAGTACAATGGTGCAGAAGCACAAGGCATATACGAAGCAGATCCGCTTGAAAAGCCGGGAATAGAGTGCGGGAAACAAAGAATGGGTATAGCTGGATACACAATAGAACCCGACTACACCCGACACCGCCTGCAGCTTGCTGAATCCTTCATAGGAGAGGGATGGAAGGTACTCGAAGAGCAGCTTCTCACTGTGAGTCAGCATGTAGAGGGCGATCACGAAGCAGTAGACGGCCAGCTGGAGCGAAGACTTGTCCTCTTTGCGCTGCAAGCCCTGGCCGATGAAATAGCAGCCGATAAAAGCAAAACCTGCCACCAGCAAAGTGTCGTAGGTCCGGTTCCGCTGGTCGATGGCAGCTATAGCAGCAGGAGTGCCGATCCGGATAGGCTCCGCAATGCCTCCGTTAGAATAAGTGAAATTAGACGTATGTATCAGAATCTCCGCCAGGTTATCCCTGCTGTGAAAAGTCAGGGAATACGGATGGTTGCGCGGCTTGCTGGTCTCCCGGGATTCCCCCGGCGTTCCGCTTCCGCCCAGGCGCTCGCCATTTACATATACCTCGCTGGCATTGCGGATATTGCTCACCTTGAGGGCGAAGGCGGGAACTCCCGGCGGCAGCTGAACCAGCAGACGGTAGGTCGCATATCCGTAGCGGGAGAAGCCGGTAGCCTCTGACCCCCGGCCCCAAGCGCCGGGCACGGGCATATAGGCCGGCGCCTCTGCGGTTCGGGATAGGGTCTCTTGGGGTTCCAGCCGCTCCTGCCAGTAGAATTCCCATTCCCCTCTGAGCGGGTAGACGGCAGAATTATCGAAGGTGCAGGAGGACAAATCGGCCCATCCTGACCGTGGGCTGTAGCAGGCAGACGAGGAGCCGAGCAGGGGAATCAGCACCACTGCGGTGAGCAGGCCGATGCATAACAGGGCGAGCACTCTTTTGGCCAGCAGACTATAATCAAAGGTTCTCATAATTTCATCATATCTCCGGCAGCTTGCGCTTGTCCAGCCTCCTTCTAATTCCCGCCGGAAGTGTTGTATAATTGAATTTCAGATCGTACTTGAGGAGCGCTGAAGAAATGTTCTTTTTAAATATTATGTCATGGCTGACCGAGGAGCGCCTGCTTCTGCTGCTGGAGCAATACCGCTCGTTCGGGCCGTTGCCCGGTGTGGGGCTTACCTTCATGAAATCGTTCGTGCCCCCGCTGCCGACTATAGCGATTGTGGGGCTGAATGGGGCGGTGTACGGGTTATGGCTGGGGTTCCTGTATTCCTGGATCGGTCTGGTTGCAGGCTGTACGGTCACTTTCCTGATTATCCGCAAAATTGCTGGACATCCCTACCTCAGCAAATGGGCCAAGCGGCCCAAGGTAGCCAAAGCGATGACCTGGGTCCGCCAGAGCGGGTTCAGCTATGTGTTCCTGCTTAGTCTGTTTCCGGTGGGTCCGTTCGTGGTGATTAATATGGCGGCGGGGCTGGCCGGAATGCGGCTGCGCTCGTACCTGATTGCGCTGTGCGCCGGCAAAGCCATTATGGTATTTGCGGTATCCTATATCGGCAATGATGTGCAGCGGTTCATCCGTCATCCGGCGGAGATCATCTATGTGCTGCTGTTTATCGGAGCTTCACTCTGGGGGGTTAAAGCGATTGAAGCCAGATTCGCCCGGCTGGCGCGGGAGCGGGAGCTGCGCGGCAACGCTCCGCTACAGCACAAATAATTTACGGATCTCCTCATTCTCCTCTATAACGCCTCTCTCCCCGGTATGAAGCCAGCTGTTGGTGACAGCATTGTAGCGGTAATCCTTACTCCATTCCCCAATATTGCTGACGATAGACTGTACGGCGAAGACCATATGCTCGACCTCCCGGTCCGTCATGATCGGGTGCAGGGACAGGCGGACCCACCCCGGCTTCAGCGACTGGTCCCCGGCATGGATCGCCTGGATGAACGCCTGGGACTGCGCCGGGTTCAGCCCGAGCAGCTGATGGCCGTACGGACCGGCACAGGAGCAGCCGCCGCGCGCCTGAATGCCGAAGCGGTCATTCAGCAGCCGTACCGCTAGGTTGTAATGAATCTCCTTCAGCGTGAAGGAGACAATACCATGCCGCTTACGGTGTACGCCCTCCAGCACGGAGCAGCCGGGAATCTGCGCAAGCCCCGAGAGCAGATTCCCGCATAGCTCCTGTTCGCGGACGATCATATATTGTCCGGTTCCGTTCATCTGCTCCTTCAGCTTCACGCAGAGCGCGGTGCGGATCGCCTGCAGGAAGCCGGGGGTGCCCCCGTCCTCGCGCACCTCAACATCATCAATGTAGCGGCGTCCGCCCCAGCGGTTCACCCATACCACGGTGCCGCCGCCGGGCTCATCCGGCAGACGGCCGTTACTAAGCGCGGTGTCGAACAGCAGCACGCCGCCGGTTCCCGGGCCGCCGAGGAATTTATGCGGCGAGAAGAAGATGGCGTCCAGCTTCTCCTGCGGGGCTGCCGGATGCATATTGATCTCCTGGTAAGGGGCACTGGCTGCGAAATCCACGAAGCATACCCCGCCATGCCGGTGCATGAGCGCAGCAAGCTGGTGATACGGGGTGTCGATGCCGGTGACATTGGAGCAGGCGGTGAAGGAGCCGATCTTGAAGCGGCGGTTCCGGTAGATCTCCAGCAGCTCCCCGAGCCGCTGCAGATCCATCTCTCCGCCCGGCCCGGAGGGAACGGTAACTACCTCGCCGAAGCTCTCCTGCCAGGGCAGCAGATTGGAATGATGCTCCATATGGCTGACGAAGATAACCGGGCGCTCCTCCGGTGCGCAGAGGGGTTCCGGCTTCAGCCATTCCGGCAGCTTCAGGCCCATGATCCGCAGCAGCTTGTTCACCGCGCCGGTGGTGCCGTTGCCGCAGAAGAGCAGGGCATCTGCGGGGGCGGCATTCACATGCTGCCGGATGATGTTTCGTGCTTCATGGTAAGCCAGGGTCATGGTCAGGCCCGTGGTGTTGGAGTCGGTATGCGGATTGCTGACATAGGGGCCGAAGGTCTCCTGTATTTTGCGCTCAATCGGCTCATACAGGCGGCCGCTGGCCGTCCAGTCGGCATACAGCAGCGGCTGACGTCCGTAGGGGGTGGAGATCAGATGGCGGCTGCCGACAGTGTGCTCACGGAATGCCGCGAAATGCTCTTGCAGTGAAGAAGGCGCGTCTGCCGCAGCGGCGCGGTGGATACTCAGCACGGGCAATCCCTCCAGGCAATGAATGCTCTATCAATCAGACGGATTCCGGCAGGCTCTGGTGCTGCGCAAGGCAAGTATCATGCGGGCCGTAGCCTCCGCGTACCCGCCGGGCGTAACCAATCCGTCTTCGTCAGCCTCAGTATATGCCCGGTGGCGTAATTAGGTTAAAGCCCATATCCCTCAGATAAAGAGCTGGATATCGCTCTCCAGCGCATCCTTCAGATATGCGGCGGCATCGATAATCTCCACCTCGGGCAGCAGTTCCTCCGGCTTGAAGCCCATGATCTCCACCGAGAGCTTGCAGGCGTAGAACTTGATGTTCTTTTTGCGCGCCCCCTTCAGAAAATGTATCAGCTTCGGTGCCCCCTGGTCCTCCATCATCTCCTCCAGCATCAGCTTGCCAAGCCCGCTGAAGTTCATCCGCGAGAGCGGCAGCTGCTCCGGCCCCTTGGGAGTAATGACGTCCATCAGCTTCTCGTAGATACTCTTATCCTCTAGCGTCATAGTCTCCGGGTCCCGGACGAGAAACAGCCCCCAGAACGAGAAGAACATCGTAACCTCCACCTCAATATCCCTGGCCGCATTCGCCAGAATCAGCCCGGCCATTGCCTTGTCATACTCCCCGCTGAACATCAGCAGATTCAGTTTTTTGCCCATTCATCAGCCCTCCATCGGTATCCATAGAATGTCATTAGTATGGTTGTGGAGAGGGGAAATATGCCTGCGAAAATGTCAAGCTGCAAAATCCTAAAGTTAGGAAGCGTTGAGCAATGTGGTTCTTATACTGGCTATAGGAAATGATGGGAAACGTCCGGAAATGGATGTATAATCTAGGAAAGCTGCAACAGGTGACGGAATTCAGTTAATAAGGACAGGATGGGCTGGTGGGGATAAAGATATGACAGCTACTATTGTTGAGAATACCCTTGGTATATTTTCATTATGCTTGACCATCAGCTTTGCGAAGAAGAATAACGTCGTTAACCGTCAAAAAACCAAAATTTATTTGTGTGCGGCGGTTACCACCATTGTTTTGCTGTTGTTGGAGACCGGAACAGTCTATCTTGGGAATAACAGTAGCGCAAGCTATGTAATTCCGCACCGGATTATGAATAGTCTGGGCTTTTCTCTTAGCCCCCTTGTGCCCTTGCTTTTGCTTTATCTAAACAGGAACAGCAAGCGTAGTGTCCTTAGTAGCCTGCTGCTGTGGACACCGCTCCTTATTAATGCATGTATATGTATGCTTAGCTACCGGACAGCTTGGGTTTTTGATGTAGATGCCACAGGCCATTATATACGCGGGAGCTTCTTTATGTTGCCGGCAATCGTAAGTACGTATTATGTTATTGGGCTCACCATGGCTCTTCTGAGAAATCACGCAGGATACGAACAGGAGGATAACAAGGTATTAATCCTCATTTTACTCGTGCCTGTCCTATGCATGGTGATCCAAATCATGTATGCCGATATCATCGTGATATGGGCAAGCGTCGCAATATCCCTGTTGATGTACTATGTTTATCTGCGTGAGCTGCAGTTTACTTATGATGCACCTACCCTGATCAAGAATCGTGCTGCATTTGAAAAGGCTATAGAACATTACGGAAATACCAGCGAGCAAGTGGTGGTTGTGGTCATAGATTTGAATCAATTGAAGACAATCAATGACTGCTTTGGACATACTGCCGGAGATGAAGCCATTCTGGATTGTGCAAATGTCATTAAACAGAGCTTCAAGGGCATCGGAAGCCCCTTTAGAATCGGCGGTGATGAATTTTGTGTGCTGTGCAAGGATATACCAGCGGCGGAAGTGGACAGGGCTTTGAATGAGCTCGATCATGCAGCCAAAGATATCAACAGCAACCGGGTATTCCCTATTGTGCTTGCGTATGGATACTCTGTTTTTATTACAAGGGGCCGGGATAATATTCATACTGTTTTTACGTATGCCGACAAGGCAATGTACGAGCACAAGTCCAAGCTCAAGACTTCTGTATAGTAACAGTACAGCATATTCGATGCTTGAATTCACTTCATATCGCGGGTTATTCTTTATTGTTCTCCTGCTGATCTGCTGCAGACTGAGCCTGGCGGGCGTTGTCATAGCGGCGGGCGGACAGCCAGATGCTGCCGGTGAACAGGACGATCAGGCCCAGGATGATGCCGAAGCGCCAGTCCCCGGCCTTGAAGTTGAGCTGAAGGACGGTAAGCACCAGGGCGACCTGGGTCCAGACGAGGGTCCGTTTGCGGAAGGCAGTAATGTCTCCGGCCATCTTTGGCATGCCTCGGATAATGCGGTACGCCAGGAGGGCGAGGATCAGCGCAAAGAGGGCGGTTCCGGCCATTTCGCCGGTAGTCAATGTATTCATGGTCTCATAATCCTTTCGGGTTAACATCGAATTAAGCTAATTATACCGATCCTCCATTCCGCGTGCAAAGAGGCTTGCCGGGCTCAGGAAGCCAGCTTGCGGATCTCATCGGCAGGCAGCGGAGGGTAGAACAGGAACCCTTGGATATGCGGGCAATTGTGCTGCAGCAGGAAGGCCAGCTGCTCCTGCGTCTCGACCCCTTCGGCAATCAGGTCATAGCCAAGCTGGGAAGCGACGAAGACGATGGATTTGATGATGGTTTCATCAATGGAGCTGACGCCGATGCCGGTGATGAAGGTGCGGTCAATTTTGATTTTGTTCACGGGAAAATGCTTCAGGTAATTCAGCGATGAATATTTCGTCCCGAAATCATCGATGGAGACGATGATCCCGTGATCGCGCATCTGCTGCAGCAGCGGATAATGCTCCTCCAGCAGCGCGGTGCTCTCGGTAATCTCGAATTCCAGCACATCGGTATCCAGCCCGTACTCCTCCAGCACGGCGAACAGATTCTCAATCAGGTTACGGTTGTAGAACCAGCTATTGGAGATATTAATCGAGGTCCGCAGCAGCGGCATCCCCAGGCTGCGCCACTCGCAGAGCTGGCGGCACACCTCACGCAGCACCCAGTCGGTCAGCTGGATCATCAGTCCGGCTTCTTCGACGGCGGTGATGAATGTCCCCGGTCCAATCAGCCCCTTCTCGGGGTGATTCCAGCGGATCAGCGCCTCCATCCCGATCATTTCCCCTGTGACGGCATTGATCTGGGGCTGATAGTAGAGCACGAATTCTTCCCGCTCCAGGGCGGAGTGCAGATATTTGGCAATCATCGTCTTCTGCTCCAGCTTCTCGCGCAGCTCCCAGTCGAAGATGAAGTAGTTGGTGCCCTCCTGTAACTTGGCCTGGTACATCGACATATCGGCGAATTTCAGCAGATCGTCCGTATTTTGCGAATGCTCGGGGTACAGGGAAATGCCAATGCTGGTGGACAGGCTCAGATGAGCTCCGGCGATCAGGAGGGTCTGGGAGATCAGCGTGCTGATCCGCTCGGCGATCACAGGAATATCCGTGTGCGGCAGGCCCGCGAAGATCATCACGAATTCATCTCCGCCGGTACGTGCGAACAGCTTGAAGGGCAGGCTCCCGGATTTCAGCCGTCCAGCCAGGGTCTTGATCACCTGATCCCCCGTAGAGTGGCCGAGCGTATCATTGATCTCTTTGAACCGGTTCAGGTCGAAAAAGAATAAGGTATAGGTCTGCGTCGGCTCCGAGCTCTGCAGCAGACGCTCGAATTCGTCCATGAAGAAACGCCGGTTGGGGATCTCCGTCAGACTGTCGTAATGTGCAAGCTTTTCATAGAGACGCTTGGAAATCCGCAGGTCACGGGTCCGGATGCTGACTACCCGCTCCAGTTCACGGTTAAAGCGGCTCTGATACCAGAAGATATAAAGAATGAAGGCAATCACCAGCAGAAAAGCAATATCGATCCACAGCACGCTGAGCAGCACCTGCCATTTCTTGTGGGCGGGCAGGGAAATACCCATCAGCCAATGCTGGTTGTAGGTGTTCACGGGAACGGTAAGCTGCGGGTCCTTCGTATGGGGTTCATTGCCGAACAGGAAGGTATTATCCTTGGTGGTGACATATATATTGTTGTCCTTATACACAAGCTGGTTAACGATATTATCTACCTTCACGGTGACGGAGACGATGCCCTCCAGAGAATTGTTCTTATAGATGGCCTGCCGGATCACCATGCCATAGCCGCCCTGGGCAAGTGTGCGCGGACCGTCTACTGTAATGCTGCGGGAACGGAGCGTTTCTTGGATCATGCCGGGAGAGGCCAGGGAGGAATCCAGCAGCAGGCTTCTGCCTATCAGTGACGAATTGCCTTCAAGAGGGTAGAGGTAGCGGATCAGACCGTCCGGAGCGATCATGATATTGGTGACGTTGCCGGTGTTCTTGGCGTGTGCGGTGACCAGGTAGTTATGGATCAGCGCAGGATCGGCATCGAAGCCGACGGTTTGAATAAAGGAGCTGACCCCTTTCACAATGGCCACTCTCTCTTCGATGTTCGAAGCCAGCATGACCGCCTGGGAGGCCAGATCGGCCTTCACGGCTCTGTATTCCCGGGCCAGGGAAACGGAATAGTAATAGAACAGGCTGAGCTGCAGAGCGATAATGAAGCCAATGATGATGGTTAAAGGCTTTTTACTAAGGAAAGCCATAGATTGCCCCCGATACCGGAAAAATGAAAGCCGCAGATGTCAAAGCTTATGAAAAGCGGTTCCTAGACCGCAGAAAAATGTCGATATATGTCGTTAATGTTTCTATAGCATGTCATTTTTATCGTATTTGCGCAAGGGGATTCCTAACAAAAAACGCTTGAATCCAAAAACGGATAAACACCGTCTGCATAAAGGGGCAGTAAGTATTTATCCGGGCTTTTGGAAAGAAGGGGATGGTTGACCGGCTGTAAGGCCGGATGCTATTTTTTGAAGATGCCTAGCGGGGCACCAATGGGCAGGAAGGTACGTCCGAAGTGGGCATTGAGCACAGATGCGCCGCAGCCGTAGAGCGATACGATACCGATAGCCATTTCCGATACGGCAGCCAGCTTGTGGAAGAATTCCGCAGCAACGCCGAAGGCATCCATCGAGAGGCCGAGGAACAGGAAGTCGATGAGGATGAAGATGATCAGCAGCACACGGTTAGCCTCAACGGCGCCGAGCGTCATGAAGAGTGTGAACACAAGATATCCTGCAAAAACAAATCCCAGCTGCTTGGGATCAACGCCCTCTGCCAGCACTGCACCGAACACACCGAGCTTGATCAGCCAGCTTGCCCCCATGCCGAACCAGAAGAACGCATAGGCGCCAAAAGCGGTCATGCCGAAGGTGTTGTTGTGCTTGGCATCCTGGATGGATGCGAATAGCTGGGCGAAGGCTCCGAGGAAGATGGCCCAAGGAATACAGTAGCTGAGACCTGTTGTGATTTCGAGCTTTTGTGAAGAAGCGACCAGGGTAACGATGGCTAGTCCGAACAAGCCGATGGCGCTGGGGTCGGCGGTAACAATTTTGACGGACTGAGCGGTGTGAGGTTGAGCTGACATGACAATGAAAGCCTCCAATTTTCATAAGTGTACGCATAGGATAACAGCACCCTAAGGCGGGTGCTGTTATCAGCCTGCCTATCATATCATATCGTCAGTAGCTTGCCTATAAAAGAAGTGTCTTATCGTCTGGTGTAATAACTCCCCTGCTCCAGAAAAGAATAAAGGGCCTGGGCCTGAAGCGGCCTGCTGATATAGTATCCCTGAAGCTCGTCGCTGCCCAGCTCGCACAGCATATCAAATTGCTCTCTCTGCTCAATGCCTTCCGAGACCACGCGTAGTCCCAGGTTATGGCTCAGCTCGATAATCGCCTTGACGAGTACATCCCCCTGAGCCTCCCGTGACATCTCGGAGATGAAGGAGCGGTCAATCTTGATCACATCGACCGGAAAGCGGCGCAGATAGCTGAGGGAGGAGAAGCCGGTGCCGAAGTCATCCAGTGAGATCCGGAAGCCATGGGCCCGAAGCTGCTGCAGTGACAGGAAGATGCCATCCCCGGAGACGAGCACGCTCTCCGTAATCTCCAGCTCCAGACTGGAGGCCGGCAGCTCATATTCATCCAGCAGCTCTAAGAGCAGCTCCAGCAGGCCTGGCTGCATGAGCTGTAGCGCGGAGATATTTACCGCTGCGGTAAGCTCAAGACCCCGGCTGCGGAATTCGCGCATATCAGCGCAGACCTGGCGCAGCACCCAGCTGCCGATGCCGACAATGGAGCCGCTGCTCTCCGCCAGCGGAATGAATTCAGCCGGTGAGATGTTTCCATAGCTTGGACTATTCCAGCGCAGCAGAGCCTCCACCTTGGATACCTGGAATTGTCCTGTGCTGACAATCGGCTGGTAGTGCAGCTCGAACTCGTTCCCGGCGGCAGCGGAGAGAAGCTGCTGGGCCAGCACTTTTTTACGGCGGATACCTGCTTCGAGATCCTCTGAATACTGAAAAATGTTATTGCGGCCGGTCTCCTTGACATGGAACATGGCCAGGTCTGCCTGCTTGACCAGATAATCGGCGTCTTCCCCGTTCTGCGGATAAATACTGATGCCGATGCTGGCGGTATTATATAGAAGATGCCCCTTGATCCGGTGCGGCATGGAGAGGGCTTCCTGAATCCGGGAGAGCTGCCGGGCAATGCTGTCTTCATCTGGAACATCGTAGAGCAGGATGGTGAATTCATCCCCGCCGAGACGGGAGACCACATCATGCCTGCCGACAACCTGTGTGATGCGGAAGGCAGTCTCCTTCAGGATGGCATCGCCGAAGTCATGGCCCAGGGTATCGTTCACCGTCTTGAAATGATCCAGATCAATGAAGACCAGCACGATCTGGCGGTCACTTCCCTTGACGGCGGCAATTGCTTCATTCAGCTTGTCAAAAAACAGCGAGCGGTTGGGCAGCCGGGTCAGCGGGTCCAGCATCGATTGCTGCCGCAGCTCATCGTGGGTCTGCTCCAGTGAATCAATCATCCGGTTGAATTCGACCTCGACTTCGCTGAATTCATCCTGCCCGGAGCTGGGAATCCGGATGGACAGATCCTTGCTGCTGCCGATCATACGGATGTTGCGTACCAGAGAAGACATCCTTCTCAGAATAAACCGGTTGACGAAGAGTATGCTGGAACCCAACATTAACATAATAGAGATGAAATAGAACATTCGGAAGGTGGAGAGCGACTTCATCCCGCTGTTGTAGAACTGGCGCGGCTCCTTCAGGGTGAGGACCATTCCCGGAGCATCGAACAGGTCGTCTAGCAGGGTATGAATGGACATTTGCCCGCCTGAGACAGGGCTGGTCCAGATGCGTTCGCCTCCGCTGTCCGCAAGCAGGGGGGTGGAGAGGCGCGACATCTCCATCGTGGACAGGGTATCCTCCCAGAGCTGTGCGATCCCGTCCTGGTGCAGCATCCGTCCGGCAATGGCCGTTCCGATGACCGGCTTGTCCTTGCTGCTGTTAAGAATAGGGGTAAGGGTAATTAGCATAGTCCCCTTGTCCAGATTAACGAAGCCGCTCCGGCTCTCGCCGGGAGTTCCCGGCACAGGCAGACGGCTTCTGATCAGCTTGATTAGCGTTAGCTGTTCCTGGGTTAACGGGGTGACTGTTCCTGCCGGCAGATCATAAGATCCGCCGTACAGCGGTTGTCCGCCCAGATCCAGCAGGGCAATCATATCGAAATGATTCATTGGATAAGTAGTCGGTTCAAGGCTGCTGCGGATGAAGGCGGCAGCCGTACTGCCGGAGTCCGCAGAGCCGGTAGCCGCTGCGGTCTCTATGAATTGATAGGTTTCATCCCGGACAGCAACATCCAGCAGCCCGGTTCTCAGCTTCTCCAGCTCTTGATGATAAGCAGCAACAGCCTTGCTCAGGTTGCGCTCCAGCTCTGCCTTGTCCAGCTTCTCGAAGCGGTTCAACAGAAACACGTGAAGCATCAGATAGGTGGCGCCAATTCCGAGGATAGCGACAAAACTAATGAAGATGATTATTTTTTTACGGAGTTTCATCTGATCCCCTTCATTATTTAAGAGTTAATAGGAAATAAGTACCATCCATAATAGTGTACCACGATTAGGGAATATTTTGCAGCGTAAATCTGCCCAAAGTGTCGAATTTTGATGTATAATAATTTAATGATAATCATTATCAAATAATTATAAAAGGAGATATTTCTTGGCATGATGGAGAAGTGGACCATATTTAAGAAAGCCTCACGGTTTGGAGTGATTCCCGTTATGCTCATACCGGTTGTCCTGGGAACGGTCGGGGCATATGTATGGCAGGGAGTATTCCATCCGTTTTTATTTGTGATAACGTTCGTCGGAGCGGCTGCGGCCCATTTATTCTCCAATATGGTGAATGACTTGTGGGATTTCCGCAACGGAACCGATACAGAGGCCCAGCATACTCCTGGAGCCATCTCTACGAACTCCGGATTTCTGTCCGGGGGCGTCATGCGTGAGTCGCTGTTTGCCCTGCTGACCTGGGGGCTGCTGGCTGTTGCGGCTGGCTGCGGTCTGCTGCTCAGCCTGTATAGCGGCTGGGAGATTCTGTGGTTTGTGGCCGGAGGGGCGCTGATTGCTTATTTCTATGTGGCGCCGCCGCTGCGGTTCGGATACCGGGGCAAGGGCTACAGCGAGCTTGCGATCTTCCTGGCCTTTGGATTAATGCCGGTGCTGGGCGCTTATTTCGTTCAGACCGGAGCGTTCAGTCTGAAGCCTGCGCTGCTGTCGCTGCCAAGCGGCCTGCTCACCACCCTGCTGCTGTTCAATCATCACTTTCTGCACTGGAGAGCTGACAAGCAGGCTGGAAAGCGCACACTGGTCGTGGTATGGGGGGAGCGCAGGGCGCTGATCTTCTCACAGGTACTGCTCTACATCTCTTATGCTTCGCTGATTGCATGTGTGCTGCTTCATATCTTGCCGGTATATGCGCTGCTCGCTCTATTGACGGCTATTGCACCGATACGGATCTACCGCAGCCTCCAGCCGGAGAACCCTTCGGAAGCCTACCTGCCGCTCATGGGTGCTTCACAGCGCGCATCCGTACGCTGCGGGGTGATCATGGCGGCAGCGCTGCTGATCCAGGGTCTATTCTACTAATATAAGCATTGATACATGACTACATTACAGAAAGCGGGAGAATTCATGGACAAGCATCTGCCAGCGAACAAAGATATGCCTGCTGTACAGGGCAAGCAAACGGTAATCGGGAATTTCCATACGATTCTGGAGGAAGGGAAGGTCTGGCAAACCGGCGGCTTCAAGCTGCCGGACGGCTCGTTCTGGGCGTATCGTGAGCCGGAAGCGGTGGTGATCGTCCGTAATGATCATCTGTATGTGCGGGCTCAGCTGAGCCGCCGTCATGATCAGGTGCAGATTCTGGATAATGCCAAGCATATGTATTATTCCGCCCAGCCGGTAGACATCCCGGAGGAAGGTGAAATCCGCTTCGAGCTGCAGATCCGCGCCCGCACGCAGGGCACTGCTCCGGGGGATCTTTATGACGGCTATGTGTCGCTGAATCTGCTGGACTTCACCACAGGCGCTGCGCTTGATTTTTTCGCTGGTAACGACAAATACGCCAGTGTGTACGGAATCCTTCCGTTCCCCGGGGTAACCGTACCCGAGACAGGGGGAACCAAATACTTCTGTATTTTCAAGGAGGATACGGACTTCAAGCCGCGCGAATTCAACACGTACGCCATCACCTACCACCGGGGCAACAATGAAGCTGTCTTTTATGTAAATGGTAATGAAGTGCGGCGCGAGCGGAATGTGCCCGTGAAATTCAATAGCTTCACCATTGCTCTGGGCATCATGACGGAGAAGGACCTGACCCCGGAAGGCAGCGTGTCGGCGCACGGACAGACGGTTATCGCAGAATGGTCGCCGATTACTATTACAACCACCGCACAGTAACGTGCCCATATGACTGATAAGGATGAATGGCCGTGAATATAAGAACTTTCTTCAAGTTTGTCGAGCTGCCGACGAAGGTCGCCAGTATGCTCCCGCTGCTGCTGGGAACGCTGTATGCCCTGTACCGGTTCGAGGATTTCTACATCCTGCGCTTCGTGCTGATGCTGGTATCCCTCTTAAGCTTTGATATGGCGACAACAGCGATCAACAACTATTATGATTTCAAAAAAGCCGCCAAAACCCATGGCTACGGGTATGAGACCCATAATCCGATTGTCCGCTTCAAGCTGAAGGAGTCTACAGTGGTGGCGCTGATCGTCATTCTCCTTGTGCTGGCGGCAGGCGGGGGCATTGCCCTGGTGTTCCAGACCGGACTGCTGGTATTTCTGCTCGGGGGACTCTCCTTCCTGATCGGCATCCTGTACTCCTTCGGACCGATCCCCATCTCGCGGATGCCGCTCGGGGAGCTGTTCTCCGGGCTGTTCATGGGGTTTGTTATTATTTTTATCTCGGCTTATATCCATTCGGATCAGGCGGTGGTCACTCTGCTGCTGAAGGGGGAATGGATCAGCCTGCATATCAATTTCCTTGAGGTGCTGTATCTGTTCTGGTTCTCCGTCCCGGCTATTCTAGGTATTGCCGGAATTATGCTGGCGAACAATATTTGCGATATCGAGGATGATATCGACAACCGCAGATACACGCTGCCGGTGTACATCGGACGGGAGAATGCGCTGCTGCTGTGGAGGCTGCTGTATTATGTGTCTTTTGCCGATCTGATTGTGCTGGTGCTGCTCGGAGTCCATCCGGTGCTGGTTCTGCTGCTCCTGCTGACCCTGATTCCGCTGCGCCGCAATATTGCACGCTTCTATCAGGAGCAGCATAAAGGCACGACCTTCATCCTGGCGGTGAAGAATTTCGTGCTTATGAGTGCGGCAAGAATCCTTGTGCTGGGTATAGCTGTTATATGGGTCACACTAAGATAAGGAAGGTGATAACTATGGCAGAGAAGCTTCGCTGGGGAATTATGGGCTGCGCGCAGATCGCTACAGGCTCGGTAATGCCGGCTATCCAGGAGTCCGAGACCGGGGTAATTCATGCAGTTGCCAGCCGCGGACTCACGAAGAGCAGTAGCGTAGCCGCCGAATTCGGCATTGAACGGGCCTATGGCAGCTATGAAGAGCTGCTTGCCGACCCGGAGGTGGATGCCGTCTATATTCCGCTTCCGAATCATCTCCACTATGAGTGGGTGATCCGTGCGGCTGAAGCAGGCAAGCATATCTTATGTGAGAAGCCGATTGCGCTGAACAGCCGTGAGGCGGCGGAGATGATAGAGGCCTGCCGGAAGGCGGGAGTGCACTTGGCAGAGGCCTACATGTACCGCCATCATCCGCGCATCAATGAGCTGCAGGTGATTATCGCCAGCGGCGAGATTGGTGCGGTGCGTTCCATCCGCGGCACATTCACCTACAACGATGCTACGGATACCTCCAACATCCGCTTCAACGCTGCCTGGGGAGGCGGATCACTCTATGATGTCGGCTGCTACCCGCTCACAGCCGCGCGGCTGCTGTTCGGTACAGAGCCGGAGGCCGTAACCGTGCACGCGCTGTTCTCGCCGGAGCATGATAATGTAGATATGATGGCCTCCGGGCTAGTGGAGTTTCCCGGCGGGAAGAGCCTGATCTTCGACTGCGGGATGTGGGCGTACAACCGTCAGCTGCTGGAGGTGCTCGGTACGCAGGGACGCATTGAGATTCCGATGCCGTTCAATGCGAGATTCGATGATGCGGAGTTCTTCGTGTACGGCGGCGGAGAGCCCCGGCGAGTCGAAGCCTTCGGAGCCAACCCGTACGTCCAGCAGGCTGACCATTTCGCTACGGCGGTCTTCAGCGGCAAGCCCTGGATTGCGGAAGAGGACCCGCTGCTGAATATGAAGCTGATCGAGAGCTGCCTGGAGTCAGCCCGGAGACGTGAGCGAATCAGCCTAAGGTAATTATTTTTCATGATGTAGCATAGCAAATTCATCAAGAGTAGCCTAAGGGCTGCTCTTTTTGCTGTTTTCGGATCTATGCAGAATTCCCGCTGCGATAAATCACAGGAATCAAGTGCTAAAATTTGCTAGAATAGGGTTAATGGTACTTTCTGTTACTGGAACGAAGAGTATGCTTACCGAAGGGAGAGAAACGTCAATGGGCTTATCGGAAGAGCCGGTCATTTCAATTGAGGGCTTGTGGATGAATTACAGTGACCGGATGGTGCTGCGGGGGATTGATCTGAATGTCTACCGGGGACAGATTATCGGTTACATCGGACCCAATGGTGCGGGCAAAAGCACTACCGTCAAGATTATGCTCGGGCTGGTGGAGGGCTACAACGGGACCATACGGATTTTTGGCAGGGATATCTCGGACGGAGATACGGCGTATAAAAGAAGGATCGGCTACGTGCCAGAGGTGGCGGAGCTGTATGACAGCCTGACGGCGCGGGAGTATCTGACCTTCACCGGTGAGCTGTATGGACTGAAGCAGGCGGATGCTGATGACAAAGCGCGGATGCTGATAGGACTGCTGGGCATGGAGAAGGCCTATGATATGCGGATTGCCTCCTACTCCAAAGGAATGAAGCAGAAGGTGCTGCTGATTGCCAGTATGCTGCATGACCCGGATATTCTGTTCCTGGATGAGCCGCTCAGCGGGCTGGATGCCAACAGTGTAATGGTGGTTAAGGAGATCTTCGCCACGCTTGCGGCCAGGGGCAAGACGATCTTTTATTCCTCGCATATTATGGATGTGGTCGAGAGAATCAGCAGCCGGATCATCCTGCTGGATGGAGGCGTGATTGTAGCCGATGGAACCTTCACACAGCTGCGGGAGCAGAGCCGTGAGGGGTCGCTGGAGGAGATTTTTAATCAGCTGACCGGGTTCGATCAATACAGGGATATCGCCAGTGAGTTCGTGGCCGTGATTGGCGAGGGTGCGGCGCATGACTGAATTCCGGATTCTGAAGCTGCTTGACCGGGTACAGTGGATCTTTAAGGGCCTGGGAGCCGATTATGCGCTCATGCGCCGCATTCTTCAGGTCAAGCTGACGATGGATGGCAGGCGGACACCTACCCTGTTCTCCGGGTCACAGAATTCCAAGCTGGAGATGGAGGGCTCCGCCTTTAGGATACAGTGGATCTATCTGCTGCTGGGGCTGATGCTGATCGCCATGGTTGTGCCCAGAGATCATCATATGCTGATGATGAGTCTGCTGTTCAGTATAGTGATGTTCCTGATCACCACGACGCTGATCTCCGATTTCTCGACGGTGATGCTGGATTTACGCGATAAGAATATCCTCTTCTCCAAGCCGGTGGACCGCCGCACACTGAACATGGCCAAGAGCTTACATATTCTGATCTACCTGCTGACCTTAACACTGACCTTCACCGGCCCTTCGCTGCTGTTCTCTCTATTCCGGCACGGGCCGGGCTTCTTCTTCGTGTACGCGGCTGAGATTCTGCTGATGGACGGCTTCATTCTGGTGTTCACGGCGCTAATCTATCTGCTGATCCTGAGGTTCTTTGACGGGGAAAAGCTCAAGGACATCATCAACTATGTACAGATTATCCTGTCTGTGGCAGTAACTGTCGGCGCGCAGCTGGTTAGCCGGATGTTCAATCTATCGGCGCTGGGCCTGGATTTCACTCCCGCCTGGTGGCATTTCCTGCTGGCTCCGGTCTGGTTCGGGGCGCCGTTTGAGCTGCTGGACGGCGGAACAGGAAGCCGGGCAGTGATTATTCTGACGGCGCTCTCTGTAGTGGTGCCTGCCGTGATGTTCGCCGCCTATATCCGGCTGATGCCGCTATTTGAACGCAGCCTTCAGAAGCTGGCTGAGCATGGCGCAGGGGGCCGGGATAGCGGGTGGCTGGCCCGGGTGCTGTCGGAGATTGTGTGCCGGAACAAGGCCGAGGCCGTATTCTTCCGCTTCACCTGGTCGATGATGAAGAATGAACGCGAGTTCAAGCTCCGGGTATATCCGACCGTCGGCTTCTCGATGATTTTTCCTTTTATCTTCATCTTCAATCAGGTATGGAGCGGCGATCTGGCCGGGGTCAGAAGCTCCAAGTCCTATCTGTTCATCTACTACTGTGCACTGCTGCTGATGACAGTCGTACAGATGATCCGTTACTCGGCCAGCTACAAGGGGGCATGGATCTACCAGGTGATTCCTTTGCCGGGCAAGGGGCTGGTCTACCGGGGAATGCTGAAGGCAGCGGTCGTGAAGCTGCTGGTTCCGCTCTTTCTGCTGGAGGCGGCGGTGTTCATCGCGCTTATGGGCCCCTGGATTATTGCAGATATGATAGTCGTTCTGCTTGCTCTGCTGCTGTATGCCGTTATTTGCTTCCTTACGTTCCCGAAGGCGCTCCCGTTCTCGGAGAAGTATGAGGCCACCCAGCGGAAGGAATTCACCGGCAGCGCTTTTGTACAGTTGTTCATTCTGGCGGGGCTGGCCGGAGTGCACTATGTCTTCACCCTGATTCCTGCGGGAATATACATCTATATGGTAATTCTGGTAGCTGCAAATGGCTGGATCTGGCACAGGGTCTTCCGGCCGGACCTGCCGCAGGACGGCAATTTTCCAACCCTCCGCGCAGGCGGCTGAGGCCAAATATGGACAATTTTTGCCGGTGTTCAAAAAAGGGTCCAAGTTCCAGTATTTACTTAGACAGCCCGGCAAATACAAGGTAAAATACAGCTGAAGTAAGTTTTCAGAGAATACCTGTAATCTTTATATACTCTTCCATTTATCCGCTATTCGTATATTGATTTTACCTTCAGATAGACACTGAAACGACGCTGATACTATAACCGGTGAAGAGGTCAACTATGGATCAAATGGGAATCCACAATAATATCTGGATTGTTTTACTATCCTATGCGCTTGCTGCCGCCGCAGCGTACTCCGCGCTTAATCTGATTTCTCAGGTTTCCCATTCCGCGGGCCGAGTCAGGCGTCTCTGGCTGCTCTCGGGTACCTGTGTGCTTGGAGGCGGTATCTGGGCGATGCATTTTGTCGGCATTATGGCCAGCCGTCTGCCGTTCAAGGTCAGCTACCATCCGGGGATGGCTGCGCTGTCTCTGCTTATTGTGCTGTCCTTCTGTTATGCAGCCCTTCAGATTGTGACGGCTCCCCGCCAGAGAAGTTGGCGGTTCCTTACGGCCGGCGGCATACTGGGCGGCGGGATATCGTTCATGCATTATGCAGGAATGTCCTCCATGGAGATGGAAGCCAAGATTCATTACAGGATGGTGGATCAGGCTGTATCCGTACTAATTGCCTTTACCGCTTCTTACATCGGAGTATTAATGTTTCGCAGATTTAAGGATCATACAGGCTTTAGCCGCTGGAAGCTGTATTCGGCATTGTTCATCGCCCTGGCGGTTACCGGTATGCATTATACGAGTCTGAGAGCAAGCGACCTGCACAATTACAACTGGCAGGCGGCCGCGCCCATGCTGCTGGAGACCGATGTGGTGCTCCTGACGGGGATTTCACTGGTTACCCTGTTTGTGCTGGCGATCTCCGGCGGTACCGTTTTTCTGGACAGGGATGTCCTGGAGCGCATGGCCTATCATGACCCGCTCACCGAGCTGCCGAACCGGCATGGGCTGGAGCGCTACTTCAAGGATGATTTCTTCGGCGGGATCTCGGGTGCTGTGTTTTTTGTTGATCTGGACCGCTTCAAGTCAATTAATGATACGCTGGGGCACGATATTGGAGACTTGCTGCTGCGCGAGGTGTCTGCCAGGCTAACCTGCTGCGTGGGCGGGCAGGGGAAGGTGTTCCGGCTTGGCGGCGATGAATTCCTGATAGCGCTGCCGGATTGCGCCGTCGTGGCGGCGGAGGAAGTGGCACAGCATATCCTCCAGGAGCTTAAGAAGTCATACAGCATTGAAGGCAATGAATTGTACGTGACTGCGAGCGTGGGAATCAGCATGACTCCGGCGCACGGCACCGACCGTTCGGCGCTAATGAAAGCAGCCGATACGGCGCTCTATACCTCCAAGGATTCGGGCAAGAATAAATTCAGTGTGTTCGATCTGGAGATGAACCGTCACCAGGTACGGCGGATGTCACTTGAGAAGGATCTGCGCAAGGCGCTGGCCCGCTCGGAATTCATGGTGGTCTACCAGCCCAAATGGGATTCGCTGCTGAATGTCACCGTGGGGCTCGAAGCGCTGCTGCGCTGGAGACACCCGGAGCATGGCGTCATCTCTCCGGGAGAGTTCATTCCGATCGCCGAGGAGACCGGCCTGATTGTCCCTATTACATACTGGATGCTGCATGAGGTGTGCGGACAGAATATGCTCTGGCATCAGGCGAAGGTTGCCAGTGTAGCAGTCTCGATCAATATGTCGGCGCGGATGTTTGAAGGCGAAAGCCTGTATGAGGTAGTGGAAGAGGCGCTAACGCGTTCGGGCCTTGCGCCGCATTTCCTTGAACTGGAGATTACCGAATCGATTGCGATGAACAATATGGAGGAGACGGTAGCCCAGCTCTCCAAGCTGCGGGAGCTGGGGGTGCGGGTATCCCTGGATGATTTCGGAACCGGTTTCTCTTCGCTTGGCAATCTGGATGAGATTCCGGTCAACACCCTTAAGATTGATCAGGTCTTCATCCGCAAGAGCAAGATGCATTCCAAGAAAGCGATCATCAGCAACATTATTGCCATTGCCAGCAATCTCAACATGGAGGTTGTGGCCGAGGGCGTGGAGACTACGGAGCAGATTGAGCTGCTGCAATCGCTGGGCTGCCGGGTGATGCAGGGCTTCTATTACGGACGTCCGATGCCGGTTAAAGAATTGGGCCAATGGTTTATTGAGAATACGGCCTAATGTGACTGGCTGCGATGGAATAAAAGGCTGTCCTGTATGTGGGGGTGTACCACATCAGGGCAGCCTTTTGTTTCTGATTAGGAAATTATGATTTTCTTTTATTGTGGATAAGCCAGTCAGGCATGTAATCGAAAAACTGAATACATATGGGTGCTGCTGCGCCGAGTGAAGGGCCCCATGCATCACAGCTAGTAACATTTTAAGAGAAATCCTGCACGAACTGCAACAAATTCAGCGATAACTTGCTCTGAACACCGAAATTTGTGCAAATAATGCAACAATGTACTTCAACCAGTAAAAGGGATAGAGAAATCCTTCCAAAAGTGCAACATTACCGCTCCTTAAAAGCGGCCGGTGAGGGAGGCATTAGCATCGTTCACCCGCAGGATGATTTTGTTCGAATAATATATAAAGTTCCGTCCTAAATTTTGAAGTTCTCGACCAATACCTGCAGCTTCTCTGCGAGGGAGGAGAGGAATGCAGCGGAGGATTCGACCTCCTGCATGGCCGCAAGCTGTTCCTGGGACGAGGCGGACAAGGTCTCTGCACCCTCGGCCGTCTGATTGGAGACCGCTACGATCTTCTGAATCGAAGTGACAAGTCCGTCAGAGAGCAGGGCCAGCTCTCGGACCGTGGCCGAAATCTGCTGACTATGAGTAGACATCTCGGAGACAGAGGCCTCAATCTCGGAGAAGGAATGTCCGGCCGCGATAATCATCTCTTTACCGTGATGCATCTCTGCCGTGGAATGCTTCATGGTGTCTCCAGCCTTGTCCATCTGCTGGACAATCAGACTGACCAGCTCACCGATCTGGCGGGCAGATCCGGCCGAACGTTCAGCCAGCTTGCGTACAGAGCCTGCCACAACGGCGAAGCCGCGGCCCTCTTCTCCGGCCCGTGCAGCTTCAATAGCCGCATTAAGGGATAACAGGTTCGTTTCCTCGGCAATACTGGCTATGGTGCCGACGATATTCTCAATCTCTTTGGAATGGCTGCCCAGCGTCTCAATAATGCCGGATAGATCCGAGATGCTTGCGCCCACAATGGCCATCTGGGAGGTGGTCGAGTCCATAGATTCCCGGCCTGTACGGGCCTTCTGGGAGTTGATGGCTGCCTGGTTCATTGCGCTGTCGGCATTGCCTGCAATTTCGGTAATGAAATGCGACATATCCTGTATGGCCTTGAAGCTGCCCTCCAGATTCTGCAGCTGGGTATGTGCCCCGTCGGCCAGATCCAGGGTGACATTAACACTGTGCTCTCCGGCGCGGTTGGTCTCCTGGGCGCTGGCGGACAGCTCCTGGGAAGAGGAGGCAACCAGCATGGACGTATCGTTGACCTGTGTGATTAGGTCACGTAGATTCAGGGTCATCGCATTGAAGTCGCGGGCAAGCTTGCCGATCTCGTCCTTGGCTGTGAAGAGCAGCGGTTCCCGGGTCAAATCGCCTTTGGCTACCGTGTTGACGGATGCGGACAGCTTGGTCAGCGGGCTGACCATCCGGCGGATCAGCAGATAGGCGGCGAGAATCGCAATAATTAGAATCGAGCTGCCAATCAGGAAGGGCTGGGTAATGATATCCATTGTCCGGGATTGAATTAACGGGCCGTCGAAGTTAATCGCCATTAATGCAATGATGGGTTTGGTAGGGTCATGGTCCTGATAGATGGGACCGTAGCCGGTTTTGAGGGAGGTGCCCTGATATGTATACACTTTCGAGTAGGCGGAATGCTTCATGGCAGTTATCATTTCTTTATCTTCATCTGAGAAGTAGAAGGGGTCTCCAGCTTTGTAGCCGCGTTTTTTGAAGTTTTTGTCAGCCGCCAGCACCTTGCCGTCCAGTGACAAGATGAAGGCTTCTTTGAAAATAGGCTTGTGATCACTGATCCATCCGATGCGGTCTTCAATCGCAGTTAGCTTGCCGGTATCCCCGGCAGCCAGAGCGGTTATGTCGGCAGGATCGATAAGGCCGGTTGTTATATTCGCGCAGCCTACCAATTCAATGCCTGCAGCTTCATCGATCTGCTTGTAAGCTGCATGATAACCGAAGAAGCCTATGGATGAACCAACCAGTAGCAATACAATCAGCATCATCCATGTTAATTTTGTTGCTAATTTCATAACAAATATCACCAGTCCTGACTCTTTAATATTAAGTAAGTTTTAGTTATCACTGCTACGATTATAGCGCATACGCTCAGGTTTGAGCAGACGTCAAAAAAAAAGAATTTTTATGTCGGAAAATGATGGATTATGTATAAAAAATCATAGATTAATAGGCGTGGAATCCTATTTTATTTCCAAAAATGTTTGTATGTCTAACCGGTATAATGGTACGCTTGAGGCAGAACGAACGGACTGGGAGCTGAAAGGGATGTCGCAAGAAATCAATCCGTTGATCGAACGTGTGGGATTATCCATGTGGAAGGTTCAGCGCAGAATCATGTCGCAGATGTCAATGCATAAGGAATTAGGGTTGACCGTGCCGCAATTCGGGCTGCTGCATATGATCTTTCAGGAGAAGCAGGCACGGGTGATTCAACTGGCGGACAAGATGGAAGTGAAATCCAGTGCAGTCACCGTCATGCTGGACCGGCTGGAGCTGCTGGGGCTGATCGCCCGCGTTCCAGACGAGAACGACCGCAGAGCGGTGATCGTCACGATCACCACTAAAGGGCAAGAGGTGCTGGATGAAGCACAGCGCCGTTCGCTGCTGCTGCTGGAGGAGCATCTGGCCGTTCTAGAGCCGGAAGAGCTGGAGAACTTCGCGGATTATTATCTCATGCTGGAGAATCAGGAACGTTAATATAAACATTACAACAAGGCAGCGCTTCTCCCGTTACGGAGAGGCGCTGCCTTGTGTCTAAATATACGAATTTATATGTTTCACATGATAACTTATCCTTCTATTTCTCGCTGAAACGGTGCCGGCCTTTAAAAGGACGGCAAAGCCGTTTCCACTTGTCCACTTGTGAATCTGCTTATCAAGAAATTATTCTCCGGCAGGTTCTTTGTCCGGCAATTGTGTGACGTAGCTGTCCGACAGCTGGCGCAGCCGCAGAGCGCGGTTGTATTCATCCTCGTTGCCGGCAGGAGCAGTACCTCCGGCAGCCAGCGGATATTGGGTGTTATCCTCGAAGCTGTTCCCCGGAATCAGCAGGGCGGAGCTGGAAATGAACGATCCGGTAGGCAGATAGTAGCGCTGCGGCAGCAGATTGTAGGACTGGCTGAGCAGATCCTGGCCGAAATGCAGGTTGTGATCCATCGATACCCCCAGCAGGCTGGCAGCCGTAGGCATAATATCCACTTCTCCGCCTACTTGCTCAAGCTTCTGCGGAGCCAGTCCCTCGCCATGAATGAGCAGCGGGATATTGAGCATATCTGCGTAGCTATATTCATGGCCGTAGATTTCCTTCATTAGTTCCTTGTCGTCATTATCAAGCGAATAGATGGGCAGTCCCATGTGGTCGCCATAGACCATAATCAGGCTGTCCTCCCATAATCCGTCCGCCTTCAGCTCATCCACGAATTGTCCGAAGGCATAATCCGCGTAGTTCTGTGAGCGGACATAATCTCCGACAAAGGTACCTTCATACCGTTCAGGAAGCTTCATCTTATGCTTCTCTGCAGGAATAGTGAACGGGTGATGCGCAGACATGGAGATGACCTGGGCATAGAACGGCTTCCCGGCGTCGTTCATTTCCTTCAGCTTTTCCGAGGATTTGCGGTAGAGCACTTCATCGGAAGCACCGAAGAAGAAGGCATCCTCGTCTCCGAAGAATTTATGGTCATAATAATTCTCCCAGCCCAGTGCTTTGTACAGCTCACCCCGGTTCCAGAATTCCACCACATTGGTGTGGAAGGTGGCCGTCTGATAGCCGTTGTCTCCCAGCAGACGGGGCAGACTCGGCAGCTGCTTGTCGATATAAGACATGGTAGCCGCACCCTGCGGAGGAATATAGAAGGATGAATTGACCACGAATTCCGCATCGGAGGTATTGCCCTGGCCGACCATCTGATAGAAGTTCGTGAAGTACAGGCTCTGCTCCATCAGGCGGTTCAGGTTAGGGGTAACCTCCTGGCCGTCGACCTTCAGACCCAGCAGGAAGCTCTGGAAGGACTCCAGCTGGATTATAATCAGATTTTTGCCCTTGGCGGCACCAGCATAAGCCGATACTGCCGAAGAGTCGATGCCCTTGAGTTGGTTAATCGTGCTCTGTGTGATTTCACTGGCCTGGACCAGCTCGGTTTTATCTTTGGCAAAGATCGTGTATGCTTCATAATTAAGGATGCCCATCTCCTGGGCCTTCTTGATCTCATTCATGCTGGCCTTATTCGGAAGAATATTGAACAGGCAGAGTCCGAGCGAGACCGCGAACAGTACGACATGCAGCGTCCGGCCACTGCGCCGGTTGATCTGGTCTTTTTTATAATTGCGTCCGTTCTTGTTAATGAAGAAGTAGAAGCCCAGCACGATAATATCGGTGAAGATCAGCAGATAATAAGGGTCCATCAATGAGAACACGCTGTTCTTGACGGCAGTGACCTGGTTCACCTGCTCGGCGGCATGGTAAGTGACAATGACCCCGTAATATTTGAAGTACATAATGGCGGCAAAAAAGATCGCGGTAACCAGCAGATTGACCGTCATGTAATAGCCGAGCTTCCGTCTGGAGGCAAAGCGCTCAATCAGGAAAAACAGTGCCCAGACAAAGGGCAGCTCCGTCAATACGGATTGCCAGAACTGTAAATCATCAAAGATTACACCCCAGGCCAAGAGGCTTTTGAACAGAAAAAGAATGGAAAAGAACACAAATGGCTTAAGGAGCCATCGTTTCACAGTTTGGGATGACACAGCTTCGCCTTCTTTCTGAAGAATGAACATGTTTCCCGGCTGAGAGGAAACAGCAGCATGAGGACATAAGAATACCATTATCAATAGAACTTATTATGCAGTGCCAGGGAACGAATGTCAAAATCAGAAGCGGCCGTATACTCCCTGGAGCGCGCGTAAACTACGGCCTGAATGCACCCGGCGCAGACCATACCCTCAGGCGCGTTAATATCGGCGTTAAACGAAGAATATGAGCCTTACGCAACGGAAGCTGGCGGAAATTATTGGAGGTGGGGACAGATGGAGCATACAGAAATCACACTGTCCGTGAGGGCGCTCGTGGAATTTGCCTACAGCAGCGGCAGTCTGGAGCCGGGCTTCCGCAGTGGAGCCGCCATGACGGAGGGGACGCGCAGCCATCAGCTGATTCAGAAGCAATATAAGGAAGGGGACCGCAAGGAGGTCTACTTGAAGACCGCAATTCCTTACGGGGACCTGCTGTTCCAGATTGACGGGCGCTGCGACGGTCTGCTTACAGCTGAGGATGGGAGCCTGACGGTGGAGGAGATCAAGTCCATGGCCGGAATTCCGGACCCTGCGCTTGAAGGGAAGGAGGTCCACTGGGCCCAGGCTTACATGTACGCCTACATGCTGGCAACGGAGCTTGCGCTTCCCTATATACAGGTGAAGCTCACCTATGTGCAGCGGGGAAGCGAGGCGCAGTACAGTCTCTACCGGGAGATGACCCGCGAAGCACTGACGGCCTTTGCGCTAGAAACAGTAAGCAGGTATGCACCGTATGCTGAGATGATGGTCCGTTACAAGGCGAAGAGAGGAGAGAGCATCCCGGATCTGTCTTTTCCGTTCTCGGCTTACCGGCCCGGCCAGCGCCATTTCGCTGCCGCCGTCTACACCTCGATAGCCGAGGGGGCCAATCTCTTCGCCCAGGCACCGACAGGCATCGGCAAAACCATGTCTACCCTGTTCCCGGCCATCAAAGCGCTGGGCGAAGGCAAAGCGGCCGGTATCTTCTATCTGACCGCCAAGACCGTTACACGGATCGCGGCACAGGAGGCGGCCACGATGCTGAACCGCCGGGGGCTGCATCTGCATGTCATTGCCCTGACGGCGAAGGATAAGGCCTGCTTCCGGGAGGAGGGAATCTGCGGCAATGATTCCTGCGCTTATGCGGAGGGGTATTATGACCGGATCAACGGCGCGCTGATTGATATGCTGGAGCAGGAGACGCTGATGACCCGGGAGACGATCGCGGACTATGCCCATAAGCATCGGGTCTGCCCGTTTGAATTCTCCCTGGATGCTGCCTATGCCAGCGATGTCGTCATCTG
The DNA here is from genome assembly GCF_037963835.1 of Paenibacillus sp. FSL H8-0332. Classification (NCBI taxonomy): domain Bacteria; kingdom Bacillati; phylum Bacillota; class Bacilli; order Caryophanales; family Paenibacillaceae; genus Paenibacillus; species Paenibacillus sp. FSL H8-0332. Next base: position 6,686,254 of record NZ_CP150145.1, on the reverse strand, counting down.
CGATTACAATTATATCTACGATCCGCGCATCAGTCTGAAGCGCATGTCTGAGGAGCGTAAGAAGAACACCGTGCTGCTGGTGGATGAAGCGCATAATCTGGTGGACCGGGGCCGGGAGATGTATTCTGCTTCGCTGACCAAGGCGCCCTTCCTGGCGCTCAGCCGGACCTACAAAGCGGCGAATCCCCGGCTCGGCACTGCCGCCAAAGCGGTGAATGCCTTCTTCATTGCGCTGCGCAAGAGCTGCGGTGACAAGCGGGCGGGAGAGTGGACGGACTATCCGGAAGAACTGCCGGAGCTGCTGGAGAACTTCGCGGCCGAAGCCGAGCTGGAGCTGCTGAACAACTCTTCCCCGGCAAGCTCTGCGCAGGCGGAGGAGGACGGGACAGTCAGCCTGCTGGATACCTATTACGCTGTTCAGGGGATGCTCCGTACCTTCAAAACCTACGATGAACGCTACATTACTTATGCCGAGGTGCGCAGCGGAGATGTGTATCTGAAGCTGTTCAATCTCGATCCGTCGCATCTGCTGCAGCAAATGGGCAAGAGCTTCCGCAGCCAGATTCTATTCTCTGCGACCCTCTCACCGCTCTCGTATTACAGGGATATGATTGGTGCGGGAGAGGAGGATTACAGTCTGAGCCTGGCCTCGCCTTTTCACAAAGAGCAATGGCAGGTAGCTGTGCTGCCGGTATCGACCCGGTTTCATGACCGGGAGGCTTCTATACAGCCGCTTAGCGATGCCCTCAAAGGCCTGGTCTCGAAGAAGGGAAACTACCTGGTCTTCTTCCCCTCTTATCTGTACTTGAGGAATGTCTATGAGGTGTTCACTGAGAAGTACCCCGAAGTCCCTACGCTGCTGCAGGGCAGTGGCATGAGCGAGCCGGAGCGGGAGAGCTTCCTGGCGGCCTTCCGTCCTGACAACCCGGAGCCGCTGCTCGGCTTTGCCGTACTGGGCGGTATTTTCTCAGAAGGGGTGGATCTGCCCGGTGACCGGTTGAACGGGGTGATGGTCGTGGGGGTCGGACTCCCGCAGGTCGGTCTGGAGCGCAATCTGCTGCGGAGCTATTTCCAGTCGCAGGGCAAGAACGGCTTCGATTATGCGTATATTTACCCAGGAATGTGCAAGGTGCAGCAGGCCGGAGGACGGCTGATCCGCAGCGAGAACGACAGCGGGGTCATTATACTCGCAGACGACCGCTTCATGCAGCATTCCTACCGGCAGCTGCTTCCTGAGGAGTGGCAGGACTACTCTGTCATGACCTAAGCGGGTATAATCTATTGAAAAGGCATTCATCAGACAACTCAGGAGGTAATGACATGACGCTTAATATCGGACTCGTTGGAACAGGCTGGTTCTCCAAGGTACATGCAGATTTGCTGGCGGGCATGGAGGATGTGTCGCTGAAGGCTGTTTGCGGCAGCAGCAAGCCCAAGGGGGAGGAAATGGCCCGCCCTTACGGGGCCGAAGGCTACGGGGAGATTACCGAGATGCTGGACAGCCATAAGCTGGATGCCGTCTACGTCTGTGTGCCGCCGCAGTCGCACGGGGCGATTGAACGGGCGCTGATCCGCAGGGATATCCCCTTCTTCATCGAGAAGCCGCTAGGCTCAAGTACGGCCATTCCGGCCAGTCTGCTGGAGGATATCAAGCAGCATCAGCTGCTGACCTCGGTAGGCTATCACTTCCGCTATCAGGAGAATATCCAGCGGCTGAAGCAGACGCTTGCCGGAGACAAGGTAGGGATGATTACCGGAGAATGGATGGGCGGAATGCCCGGCGTGGCGTGGTGGCGCAATCAGGAGCAGTCTGGCGGACAATTCACGGAGCAGACGACGCATATCGTTGACCTGGTGCGTTATTTGGCTGGTGAGGTGACAGAGGTCTACGGCATGTTCGGCAACCGGATTATGCATGAGAAGCATGAAGGGGTGACCGTAGCCGATGTGGGCACCGTGTCCTTGAAGCTTGCAAGCGGCATTATCGCCAGCATCTCCAATACCTGTGTGCTGCCCGGTGAGGTGAACAAGGCCGGAATCAGCTTCTATAATGACAACGGAATGCTTGACTGGAACCCGGAGCGTCTTCTCGAAGTCCGCAGCGGGGACAGCAAGGAATACAAGAATTCGGGCAATCCTTACGCGGTAGAGAGCGAGGCATTCCTGTACGCCGTCCGCACCGGGGACCGCTCCCGTATTCTCAGCGATTATGAGGACGGGTATAAGACGCTGAAGGTAACCTGCGCCGCGTATGAATCCGCCCAGAGCGGATTGCCTGTGAAGCTGTAGGTCTCCGTCTTAGGGCCAGGGAGCTGCTTAATGAATGAACACTGCGAGCAGTGCGGGTGCCAGCCCAATGGAGAACAGCGCCGCCAGAATCATTGAGATACTGGAGATGGTGCCGGTCAGCGAGCTAAGCTCGAAGGCCTTGGAGGTGCCGGTGCCATGCGCTGCGGTGCCCAGCGAGACTCCGCGAGCCACTTCATTCTCAATGTGGAAGAGGCGCAGCACCGAGGGCCCCATCATGGTTCCAAGTACACCCGTGAGAATGACGAAGACTGCGGTGATGCTGGGAACCCCGCCGATGCTCTGCGAGATGCTCATGGCAATCGGTGTAGTTACCGAACGGGGGACCAGGCTGGTGGCCAGATCTCCGCTCAGGTGCATTAATTTGGCCAGCAGCATGGAAGACAGTACAGCCGTTACCGTTCCTGACAGCACGCCTGCCGCAATTTCGGCGGCGTGCTTTTTGAGTAGCTTGAAGTTCTTGTGCAGCGGAATCGCAAAGGCAATTGTCGCTGGCTGAAGCAGGTCCGACAGCCATTTGCCGCCTGCATTATAGGATTCATAAGAGCTGCCTGTGATCAGCAGGAAGCCGATGATTGCCAGCGGGGTGATGATCAGCGGAGAGGTGTACATTTTGCCGCTGGCTGCATAGATCCGTTTGGTTACAAGGTATACCGCGATGGTAAGTCCAAGGAATAATAGTCCGGTCATCATGAGCTTCTACGCTCCTTTACTTTATAGATAACGCTTGTCAGCAGACCCGAGCTGGCCATGACAGCGAAGGTGCCCACGAGCACAACAGCCAATACTTGCAGGCCGAAGGATTCAAGCAGCTTCGAGTAGTTCATCACCCCGATAGCCGATGGAATGAAGAACAGCAATAGCTCAGCCAGCAGCCACGAAGCTCCTGCCTCCACCCAGTTCAGACGGATCACGCCGGATTCGAGCAGCAGGAATAAAAGAATCATCCCGATAATACTTCCGGGAAGCGGAATATGCAGTAGTGAGGTCAATCCGTTAACCAGCAGGGAGAACACGGTTAGTCCAGCCACCTGCAGTAAGCCTAAGGCAATCTTTTTCATCATGATTACCTCCTTTCATCTCTTACTGAAATTTTACATCCAATTCTTTCATAGGTAAAATGAATAGATTGAATAGCTCACATTCTAATTGTCTATACATGGAGGTTACCTAATGGATATCAGACAGCTGGAGTATTTCGTGCAGGCCGCCAGGCTGAACAGCTTCTCCAGAGCCGCAGAATCGCTGTATATTACCCAACCGACCATCAGCAAGATGATCCGTAATCTGGAGACGGAGCTTGGGGCCGATCTGTTCTACCGCGAAGGCAAAAGCATCCGCCTGACGGATGCCGGAGAGCTGCTGCTCGTCAAGGCGCAGAATATTGTAGAGTCCTTTGCCAGCCTCTCCTCTGAGCTGGACAGCCTGCGCAATCTGAAGCGGGGGCATATCCGTATCGGACTGCCGCCCATGGTGGGGGCCAGCTTCTTCCCGGCGGTCATCGGGGAATTCCACCGGAAGTATCCCGAGGTGACGATCCGGCTGCATGAGGACGGAGCGAAGAAAGTAGAGGATGACGTAGAGTCCGGCTTGCTCGACATCGGGGCGATTGTGCTGCCGGTAGACCAGACACGGTTCCACAGCTTCACCTTTGTGGAGGAGAAGCTGGAATTGCTGGTTCCCGCAGGACACCGTCTGGACGGAGCCCGGCAGGTGCCGCTGAAAGAGCTGGCCGAGGAGGAGTTCGTCCTGTTCCGGGAGGACTTCGCCCTGCATGACCGGATTATCTCGGAATGCGTCAAAGCGGGCTTTCAGCCCAAGGTGGTCTATGAAAGCTCCCAGTGGGATTTGATCAGCCGGATGGTCGCCGCCGGAATGGGCATTGCGCTGCTGCCGGAGACCATCTGCCGGGATATCGACCGTTCGCAGGTAACGGTCATTCCCCTGACTGAGCCGGTGATTCCCTGGCAGCTGGGCATGATCTGGCGTAAGGAACGCTACCTGTCCTTTGCCGCAAGGGAGTGGATTGCTTTTGCGATGAATGTACTCGGGGAGCGGTATCTCCCGCCGGAGCATCCTCAGGATATATAAATATCGGAGGTTTATTTTTATACTTCCAGCGACATTTTTTTCTTTTTTTGCAAATTTTGTTTTTTGGCATCATGATTTATGATAAGGGAGAAGTTGATAGAGAGAAGGTGAGTGACCGTGAACCTTTACCAGAATTCTCCTGATGTTAGCGGCCGGGATTACAGAGAAGACGAGCTGTTCCTTACTATAGAGAACTTAAGAAGCGAGCTCCTGGAGGTTGCCCAGGAACGGAGTCTGAGCGACCACGCAGTGCTGGAGCTTAGCCAGCGGCTGGACGGATACATTGTCATGGCCCAGAACCTGATGATGGAGAGTCTGCGCAGCCGCAAGAACGGAGCCGCGCCCTACGGCAAGAATACGAAGAGCCCGCGGATCAGGAATAAGGCGGCTTTGCAGCAATAATCAATAATACAACCGGTTTTCTGACGGTGTTCGGAACCTGTGGCCCTACTATTGTGGGGCCATTTTGTTGTGCTTTTCATAGTCATGTCCTATAATGGCAATTAATAGAAGGATAACCTGAATGATGGATTGGGAGGTGCCGGGTGGAGGCGAAGCTGACTACATTACGAACGGAAATCGAGAAGAGTCTGTCCCGCTCGGGCCATAATCTTGCCTCATTTGCCAAAATATCCGGCCTGAACCGTGGCAGTCTCAGCGCCATTCTTCACGGCAGTCCGCCGAAGCCCATCTCGCTGGGACAGCTGGATGCCATGACCCGGGCCTTCGGATTCCCGGAAGGCTGGCTGTATCCGCTGTATGTGGATGATTGCTTCAGTGAAGAAAGAATCTCCCGCCGCCGCGTCGAGCCCTTCCTGGTCAAATGTGCCGAGATGGGCAAGCAGCAGTGCATTGAAGAGGTCTTAAGCAGGATTATGGAATATCAGCGGCCGCTCGATATCATCTTCAGGGTGGCAGAGAGGCTGTTCTGCGGCGGCAGAGTACAGGAATCCGTCGTATTCTACAAGCTGATTGTAGACCATGAGCCGGACGGCTATTCCGAACGGATGGCGATTAGCAAATACCGTATCTTCAAGTCTCTGCAGTCCACTCCCGATGTGGATATGGAGCAGAAGCTGCGCGCTGTAATCAGCTTCGAGCCGTATCGCGGACTGCTTCCCGAGGAGATGCAGCTGGACGGGCTGCTGAAGCTGGCGAAGGTATGCTTCGCGCTGCACCGCTGGAAGGATGTAGAGAAATTCGCCGATGAGCTGAGGGCATTAGCAAGCGGCATCTACCGCGAGGAGCTGCGCCGCAGCAAGGGGAAGAGGGCAGAAGCCTTTCAGGCGGAACGTCCGCTGGTGGTCTATTACGGGCATGGTTATCTGCTGAAGGCATCAGCGCTTACCAAGCAAGGGGAGTATGAGCAGGCCAAGAAATACACCGCCGGCTATGCGGATCTCGGATGGTTTGAGATGATGGATGACGAGGGGCGCAGCAGTGTGGACAGCTTCAAGCTGTTTGCTGCCGCCAACGGGTTTACGCTTGAGATTCTGATGGGCAACATCTCTGTATTGCCGTCCTATATCGTTTTCTTGTCCGAGCACCCCGGCGAGATTCTGTCCGGCATGGTGATCATTATGGAGTCGGCCAACCGCTTCGGATTCTCCGCAGATGCGGTGATGTCGCGCTTTTCCCGGGAGATGCTGCGCTTTGAACAATTCCAGGATACGATCAATGTGGACCGGGTGTACCGTCTCTATTATCAGATTGCGATCTACCATATCTCCCGCAAGCAATATGCCAAGGGAATAGACTATATCATTCATTGTCTGCGTCTGGCCATCAGGCTGAACAACGGCAAGGACTTCATTAATTGTGTAACCTTATTTGAACTGAACAGAGACTACGCCTCGGATACCCAGCAGAATGCGTACCGGGAGCTGATCAGGGAGGTGAGAGCGCATGAAGAGATCACTGTTGATGACGGCCAGCGTTTTGGTATTGTTTAGCTTCATTCTTGCGGGTATAGGAACAGATCAGAAGTCCAAGACCAGAGGGCTAACTGCTGTTGAACACGGAGTGGAATTCTAAAGCGGATTAGAGCAGTGAATTGTATAGCTTAGATAGACTCCCCGGCCCTTTGTGTCGAGGGAGCGTTTGTGCGTGGATATGTGAAATAAATTACATAGTGAGGGCGTAATCAGGAATTGACAAATTGCAGGCACGAAAATATAATTAGGTAGCCTAATTAGTATATGATTTAATTATTTGTAGACCTAACTAAAATGAGGTGGAAGCATTGGGATAGAGCGGGAAGGTGAAAACTCAGTCGGGCACAAGCTTTTCTCAGCATTAAGGAAGCTGCGCAAAGGGCATTGGCATCACTCGGTGGAGGGGCATAAGCCAAGTGAGATGACTTTACTGATATGTATAGCACGGGCGTCACATTCTACGGATCTGGGACTTAAGGTGTCGGAGATCAGCCGTTTCCTGGGATTGACTCCGCCCACGGTAACCCAGCTGATTAACAGTCTTGAAGCCAAGCAGATGGTTGAGCGGCAAGCCGATGCCTCCGACCGTAGAGTAGTGCGCATCAAGTTGACCGAACAGGGCAAAATTATTACACGCAAGGCCAGGGACCACATGGACGCTACCCTGCAGAAGATGGTGGCGTATCTGGGGGAGGAAGAATCTGACCAGCTGGCGGAATTGCTGTTGAAGGTCTATGCCTTCATGGAGGATAATCCTCCGCCTAACTTAGACCGGCTACAAATGAACGGAGATGAGAAGCTTGATTAAATTAATGAAACAACTGAAGCCCTTCCGCTTGGCCATCGCAGGGGTATTGATTCTGGTATTCCTGCAGTCCATGGGTGATCTGTATCTTCCCACCTTGATGAGTAACATTATCGATAAAGGGATTGTGGACGGAGACCAGCCGTATATCTGGAGAATCGGCGGCTTCATGCTGCTCGTGGCGGCAGGCGGTGTGCTTTGCTCTATTATTGCCAGCTATCTGTCAGCCAAAGTGGCGGCAGGCTTCGGGAAGAATACCCGTTCCCGGGTGTTCAATCATGTGGAGAATTTTACACTTCATGAATTCGATAAGCTGGGCACGGCCTCATTAATTACACGTACCACTAATGATATTACACAGGTTCAGACGGTACTGACTATGATGCTCCGCATGATGGTTGGTGCTCCGATGATGATGATCGGCGGTATTATTATGGCGGTGTCGGAGGATGCCAAGCTCTCGCTGATCTTTGTGGTGGTGATTCCGCTGCTGGTTGGGGCGATTTTTTTCATCGGAATGAAGGGTCTTCCGCTGTTCAAGGCGATCCAGATCAAGCTGGACAAATTAAATCTGGTGCTGCGCGAGCATCTGACCGGTATCCGCGTCATCCGCTCCTTCAACCGGATTGAGCACGAGAACAGACGGTTCAGTGAGGCGAACCGCGACCTTACCGACACAGCGATTAAAGTCAACAAGGTGATGGCGGGACTGATGCCGTTGATGATGATCGTCATGAACTTCTCGATGATTGCCATTCTGTATTACGGCGGAATCCGCATTGGTGACGGGGATCTGAAGGTTGGTTCTCTGATGGCATTCATTCAGTATGCGATGCAGATTATGTTCTCGCTGATCATGGTATCGATGATGTTCGTACTGATTCCAAGAGCTTCTGCCTCAGCACTGCGCATTAATGAAGTGCTGGATATGCAGCCTGAGATTAAGGACCCTACCTCTGCGGAACTGAAGACTACGGCTACAGCTACCCATAAGGACGGCCGTGACGGATTGCGCGGGTATGTGGAGTTCGACAATGTATCCTTCGCTTATCCGGGTGCGGAACAGGCGGCCTTGTCGGGAATTACCTTCAGTGCGCGCCCCGGTGAGATTACCGCCATTATCGGCGGAACCGGGTCAGGTAAGTCGACGCTGCTGAACATGATACCTAGATTCTATGATGCTATAGAAGGTACGGTGAGTGTGGACGGTGTGGATGTGCACCAGATGACGCAGGAGGAACTGCGGAGCAAGATTGGTTATATTCCGCAAAAAGCCGTGCTGTTCACCGGTACCATCAACGAGAATATCCGTTACGGCAAAGAGGATGCTACTGAGGAAGAGATTCTTCATGCCGCCAAGGTGGCACAGGCCTATGACTTTGTCACAGCGATGAAGGAAGGCTTCGATTCAAGCATCTCCCAGGGGGGCGGCAACGTCTCCGGCGGCCAGAAGCAGCGTCTGTCGATCGCCCGTGCCCTCGTCCGCAAACCGGAGGTGTACCTGTTCGACGACAGCTTCTCCGCGCTGGACTTCAAGACCGATGCCAAGCTGCGTGCCGCGCTCAAGGCGGAGACTACGGAATCTACTGTCCTTATTGTCGCACAGCGGGTAAGCACAGTAATGGATGCAGACCGGATTATCGTACTGGATGAAGGTCAAATTGTCGGAATGGGCACGCACCGCGAGCTGCTGGATAACAATGAGGTGTACCGCGAGATCGTATCCTCGCAGCTGTCAGAGGAGGAAATAGCATGAGTGAACAGAACAAAGCAGCGAAGCCGCCGCAAGGCGGCAGACACGGCGGCTTCGGCGGTGGACCGGGCGGCGGTCCCGGCATGAGAATGCCCGCCGAGAAGGCGAAGGATTTCAAGGGCACCCTGCGCCGCCTGGTCCGGTATTTGCGTCCGCGCCAGGTTCAGCTAATTATTGTATTCGTGATGGCGATTGCCAGTACCGTATTCAGTATTTTCAGCCCCAAGGTTATGGGGAAAGCAACGACCAAGCTCTTCGAAGGCGCTTATGGCAAGATGATGGGCGTGGCTGGGGCCGAGATTGATTTTGGCTATGTGAATAATATTCTGATTATTCTGGCCGCGCTGTATCTGTTCAGTGCACTGTTCAGTTACATTCAGCAGTATGTAATGGCCGGTGTGGCGCAGAAGGTTGTCTATGATATGCGCGAGCAGATCAACAGCAAGCTGGAGCGGCTGCCGCTGAAATATTTCGATTCCCGGACCCACGGGGAAATTCTCAGCCGGGCGACCAATGATGTGGACAACATCAGTACCACCCTGCAGCAGAGCTTGACCCAGCTGATCACCGCCATTGTGACGATTGTCGGGGTTATTGTGATGATGCTGACGATCAGCCCTTGGCTGACCCTGATTACGGTCGTTACGCTGCCGCTGAGCTTCGTGGTGATTATGCTGATCACCAAGCGCTCCCAGACTTATTTCGTCGGACAGCAGAAATCGCTGGGCCAGCTGAATGGTCATGTGGAGGAGATGTATACCGGGCACCGGATCATCAAGGCTTTTGGACGGGAGAAGAATTCACTGAAGGACTTCAATGCCATCAATGAGGACCTGTATAACTCCGGCTGGCGCTCCCAGTTCATCTCCGGGATTATTATGCCGCTGATGATGTTCATCGGGAACCTGGGGTATGTGCTGGTGTGTGTGGTCGGCGGGATCTTCGTGACCAAAAAAGTGATCGACGTCGGCGACATTCAGGCGTTCATCCAGTATTCGCGCCAGTTCACCATGCCGATTACGCAGACCGCGAATATCGCCAACATTATTCAGTCCACCATCGCTTCGGCAGAACGTGTATTTGAACTGCTGGATGAGGAAGAGGAAGTTCCTGAAGTGGCAGCTACACTGGCGAAACGTTCAGCAGCTGCCGAAGAGGGCTCTGTGGAATTCCGTCACGTGCAGTTCGGCTACAAGCCGGGTGAACTCCTGATTGAAGACATGAACATCGAGGTCAGCCCGGGACAGACCATTGCGATTGTAGGGCCAACCGGAGCCGGCAAAACCACGCTGATCAACCTGCTCATGCGCTTCTATGAGATCAGCGGCGGGGAGATTGTGATCGACGGTGTGAACATCACCGATATGAAGCGCAGTGAGCTGCGCAGCAAATTCGGAATGGTGCTCCAGGATACCTGGCTGTTCAACGGGACCATCCGCGATAATATCGCTTACGGGCGAGAAGGGGCTACGGAGGCTGATGTGGTGCGGGCGGCCAAGGCCGCGCATGCCGATCACTTCATCCGTACGCTGCCGCTCGGGTATGATACGATTCTGAACGAAGAAGCCTCCAACATCTCCCAGGGTCAAAAGCAGCTGCTTACCATCGCCCGGGCGATTCTGGCCGATCCGTCCATCCTTATCCTGGATGAAGCGACCAGCAGCGTAGATACGCGGACAGAGGTGCAGATCCAGAAGGCGATGAACACACTGATGCACGGCAGAACCAGCTTCGTCATCGCTCACCGCCTGTCCACCATCCGTGATGCCGACCTGATCCTGGTCATGAACCAGGGTAGCGTCATTGAGAAGGGCACCCATGTGGAACTGCTGGAAGCCGGCGGCTTCTATGCCGATCTCTATAACAGCCAGTTCTCCGGGGATGACCTGCCGGACGCAGGCTAATCCCGATTGGTTCCAAGATAAGCTGAAACGAATGCCGTCCTTTTAAAAGACAGCGTAGCCGTTTCCACTTCATAGCTCCACTTGATAGCTCAGCCCCGGCGTTCATTGCAGAGAGTCTTCGGACAGACTTTGCGTGGACGCCGTTTTTTATCTAATGCACTTCTAACCTAATCTACCTAATACACTCAATCTACCCAACCCAACCCAACCCAACCTCCATCTATCCTCAACCAACTCCCATCTAACTCCATCTATCGTCCATCGCGCGATTTCACCATTTCCTGCCCAAAATGCAACTTTAACCGCATCCAATTCACCTCAGTAAGAAAATGTTGCATAGAATACACGATTCTTCCTCTTATCTAGCAGCTACAAGTAAAATTCCTGCATTCCCTGCAACAATCCTCCGAATACCCGATTATTGGTGAGCAGAAGCTGCATTAATTGCAGCATTTCTGGTCTGGTCCGCACATAGTGAGCATTTAATCCGGGGGAATTCTCTAGTAAATGGTTATTGTAACTCTCTGTTGTAAGAGGTAATGAATCAAGATATTCCGGTGACGATGCAGCAGATTAAAACTCTAGTTTTCTACGAAACGAGAAAAAAGGTTTGCTTAAAATTTTCGGGGTATATATGATAAGATTATCAAAATGACCCGTGGCTCATTTTTGGGGCGGACGGACAGGAGAGAGGATGAAAGGTATGTCAGGCTACGGAAAATGGGTAGCAGGGAGCAAGACCAAATGGATTACTCTGCTGGTGTGGATCGCGGTGGTTGGAGTGCTGACCATGCTATGGCCTTCGGTGAACTCTCAGGTTGCCAATAATGCACCTAACCTGCCGGAGAATTCACAATCGGTGCGGGCATCGGTCGTTGCCGAGAGAGAATTTCCGGCCGGAAGCGGAGTGCCGGCACTGCTTGTATGGCATCGTGACGGCGGAATATCGGAGGAGGACCTCGTACATATAACCGCAGTATACAGCAAGCTTGAGCAGCAGCCTCTGGAGCATCAGAACTTCGTTCCGCCGCTGGGTAAGCTGCCGCCGCAGGCGCTGCAGGCGTCCTTGTCGGAGGACCGGAGCACGATCGTCACCCCGGTGTTGTTCGACAAGACGGCGGACAGCGACCAGCTAGGCGATTCGCTAACCAGCCTGAAGAAGCTGATTCAGACAGAGACGGGGGCTGACCCGTCTGCCGCCAAGCCGGACAGCGGAGACTTAAGTCTGCGCGTATCCGGTCCGGTCGGAATCTCGGTGGATGCTACCGGACTTTTCAAGGATGCCGATGTATCGCTGCTAATTGCAACCGTCATTCTGGTGCTAGTCTTCCTGCTCCTGATCTACCGTTCGCCGATTCTGGCCCTGATTCCGCTGGTTGCTGTAGGCTTTGCTTATGGTGTAACCAGCCCGGTGCTGGGCCTGATGGCCAGAGAAGGCTGGATTACGGTGGATTCGCAGGCGGTCTCGATTATGACGGTGCTGCTCTTCGGGGCAGGGACAGACTATTGTCTGTTTCTGATCTCGCGCTTCCGCCAGATGCTGAAGGTGGAGGAGAATAAGGGGCGTGCACTGCTGAGTGCCATTTCCCACTCCTCCGGGGCGATTGCGATGAGCGGCTTCACAGTGGTGCTCGCACTCTTCGCTCTGCTGCTGGCTAAATACGGCGCGTACCACCGGTTTGCCGTGCCGTTCAGCGTCTCCATTCTGATTATGGGGGTGGCCAGTCTGACCCTGGTTCCGGCCTTGCTGGCGATCTTCGGACGGACTTCGTTCTTCCCGTTCGTGCCGCGGACTCCGCAGATGGAAGCGGAACGTGCCAAGGCCAAGGGCAGACCGGTACCGCAGCCGCAGCCGAACCGCCGCAAAGGAATCGGGCAGCTGGTCGTTTCCCGCCCCTGGGCCATTGTCGGAATTACAGTAGTGCTTCTAGGAGTGTTGGCCTCGTTCTCCAGCGGAATTAAGTTCACTTATGATATTCTGTCGTCGTTCCCGAAGAATATGGAGTCGCGGGAAGGCTTCGACCTGATCGGCAAGCAATTCTCTCCGGGGGAGCTTGCGCCCGCTAAGCTGATGGTCGATACAGAGGGCTTATCTGGCGGAGAAGACCTGAAATCCGTGCTGAGCAGCCTGTCCTACGTGGATGAGGTCTCAGACCCGCAGCAGGGGGCCGTCAACCCGAAGATTACCGCCTATGATATCGAATTCAAGGACAATCCGTATTCCATCGAAGCGATGAATCATATTCCGGCACTTCAATCTACGGTTGAGCAGGCATTGGCGGAGTCGGGAATCGGGAACGTACAGGATAAGGTGTGGATCAGCGGCCAGACCGCTACCCAGCATGATACCAAGGAGCTTGGGGAGCGGGATACCGATCTGATCATACCAGTCGTAATCGGCTTGATTACGCTGCTGCTGCTGGTCTATCTCAGATCCGTTGTAGCTACGGTGTATCTGGTGGGGACGGTCATCCTGTCGTTCTTCTCGGCACTGGGTCTGGGCTGGATCATCATTCATTATGTACTCGGTGCAGATGCGATTCAGGGTTCAATTCCGCTCTATTCCTTCGTCTTCCTGGTAGCGCTAGGGGAGGATTACAACATCTTCATGATCTCGAATATCTGGAAAAAGAGTAAGCACATGCCGCTGAAGCGGGCGATTGCTGAAGGCGTAAATGAGACCGGGTCGGTAATTACCTCCGCCGGACTCATCTTGGCCGGTACCTTCGCCGTGCTGGCCAGCCTTCCTATTCAGGTGCTGGTGCAATTCGGCATCATCACAGCGATTGGTGTGCTGCTGGATACCTTCGTGGTCCGCCCCTTCCTGGTGCCGGCCATCACCGTCCTCTTCGGGCGGGTGGCCTTCTGGCCGGGTAAGCATGAGGAGATAAGCGAAACCTCTGTTCCAGATACACAGGGTTAACCATAGGGATGCCCCGCAAGGCTATCAGGCCTGCGGGGCATCTTTGTTCACAAATATAGGGATTTTATGCTAAGAACAAAGGAAGTTCCGCGGGCCAAATGAGCGAATGAGGAGCAGAAGTGCACCTGAATTCCCCTGACGCGGGCCAAATGAGCGAATGAAGAGCAGAAGTGCACCTCATTCGCCCCGTACAGCCAGAAGTAGGCTGAATGGAGAACGCTGTAAGCCGCTTTATAAGCTGCCTGGGGCCTGGGCTGTATAAATCCTTGCGGCATTTATCCGTTACGGTGATTTTGTTTAAATATAATTTATAGATTTCTTCTATTTCTCGCTGAAACGGCTGCGCTGTCCTGAAAAGGAAGGCGCAGCCGTTTCTACTTCTATGCAGTTCTTCAGGCCTGGCCGCCCGGAGTGCGGCTGTGCAGCAGCTCGTACTTGTCGAGCGAGGCACCGACAATGGCCTCGTTCTTGCCTGCGCCCCGGTGCGATTCGCGGAAGGCAGGGCTTGAAGTCCAGCCGTTCAGCGCGTCCTCACTCTCCCAGACGGTGGAGATCTTCAGTTCCTCCACACCTTCCTTGGGCGCTCCGTGCCAGACCTCCATGCGGATGAATCCGGGCATACTCTGCACACCGTTATTAGCGCCGAACCGTGAGGCCAGCGCTTCTCCGTGCCCTTCTTTGATCTTAATTGTATTGGTAACTACCAGCATAACATAGTCCTCCTTGTAGGGCTTTCGTAATGACTGCTGTTATTATTGCGGATTGGTGGTCCAGATTCCTGCTGTTTTGAGGAAGACGCGGTCAGGCAGCTTCAGTGCGGCGAGTGTCAGCTCGGCCACGTCCTCGGGCTGCATCATCCGGTCTTCTTCTCCGATCTTAAGGCCTGCGCCTGTAGCCAGGCCTGTATTCACTGTGCTCGGAGTCAGCGCCACGACACGGATATTATGCTTGCGCACCTCCATGGCCAGCGCTTCCGTCATGCCCATCAGCGCGAACTTGGAAGCACAGTAGGCGGAGCCTGTGGCGAAGCCGCGTTCTCCTGCGGTGGATGAGATATTGATAATATTGCCGCTTGAACGCTCAATCATAGCAGGCAGTGCCGCACGGGTTACATAGTAGGCGCCGAACAGGTTGATCTGCATATGCCGTTCCCAGTCGGCAGGGTCCATCTCCAGGAACGTGCCGAACTGGGCGATCCCGGCATTGTTGATGAGCGCATCGAAGGGTCCCAGGGTCTTCTGCAGGGCCATAACTGCGCGCTCGGCTTCTTCACGTACGGCTATATCCGCTACTGCAATACTGACCTTGATGTCATATACCTCAGTCAGAGCCGTCTTCAGCGCCTCCAGATCCGCTGAAGTTCTGGAGATAAGGCCCAGGTTGGCGCCTTCCTTCGCCAGCGCCATGGCGAGCGCCTTGCCGATTCCCTTGCCTGCCCCTGTAATTACAATACTGGTTCCTCTCAAATCCATAACCTGTCGTCACGCTCCTTATAGAATGATGGGTACTGCAAGATCGAATATATTGCTATTATACCTGAGCGGACAGCGACAATCACGCCGGAGCGGCAGCCCCGGGCAATATTATCCTACTATCCGCCCGGGCCGCCGCCGGTGACGCGCATCGCGGGCAGAGGCTCAGTTCAATCGCCGTCCGCTCAGCCGCCGTCGCTCAGCCGCCGTCAGCTCAGCCGCCGTCAGCTCAGTCGCTGTCAGCTCAATCGCCGGCCGTGATTTTCTTAAGCGGCACAGTCGCCGGCCCTTCCAGCACATCGCCTTCATAGGAGAAGCGGGAGCCGTGACACGGGCAATCCCAGGAGCGTTCACCGTCATTCCACTCGCATTCACAGCCCATATGGGTGCAGGTTCTGTCGATGAGATGCAGTTGGCCTTCAGGATCGCGGTAGGCGCCAATACGTTTACCGTCATGGAAGACCACGGCCCCTTGATCCGGTTCCAGATCCTGCGTCTTTGTATGGACAATCTCCACTTTTCCGGATACCAGCTCCTTGGCGACAGAGAGATTCTGCACAACGAAATTCTTGATGGCGGGAACCGCCTTGAAGCGTGAAGGATCGTATAACCCGGTGTAGGGGTTACTGCTGCCCTGAATCGAGTCTGCGATCATGCGCGCGGCCAGGGTCCCGGTGGTCATGCCCCACTTCCCGAACCCGGTAGCGATATAGATTTCTTCGTCCTCTGCCCGTTTGCCGATGTAAGGAACCCGGTCCAGAGTGATCAGATCCTGGGTGGACCAGCGGAAAGGAATGCTGCGGATGCCCAGTAATTCTCCTGCAAACTTCTCCAGATTCTCATAATGGCCGAACGTACAGATGCCTTGTCCGGTCTTGTGGTTCTCCCCTCCGGCGATGACCAGCTTGCGCCCGCCCCATTCCACGGCCCGCAGCGAACGGGTCGGTTCACCGGCACTCAGATACATGCCGCCTTCATAATCCGTTTCCGGTTCAAACGCCAGGCAATAGGAGCGTTCGGCATGCAGCCGCGAGAAGTAGAGAGATCCGCCGTCATAAAAAGGGAAATGCGAAGCAGACACGGCATGGCGGCAGCGGATTTGGTATTTGCCGCCCTCGGTATGAAGGGTTAGGTGTCCGTCCGAATCCACCTGCTCCCCGATCATCGTATGTTCAAATACGGTACCTCCCTTATCCAGAACCGCCTGCAGCAGTCCCTTTAAATATTCAAGCGGATGGAACCGGGCCTGCCCCGGCATCCGGATCGCGCCGCCCGCGCCCAGAGGCAGGGGCACCTGATCCAGCCACTCCCCAGGCAGTCCGAGCTTGCTGTACGCCTCGAATTCCCGGTTCAGCTCCTTCAGCGTTTTCTCATCTCCCTTGTCGGCATAGAGATAGGCGGCTTCCGGCTTCATCCCGCAGGAGAGGTCCAATTCCTCCGCTGTGGCCATCATCCACTCCATGGCCTCACGGTTGGACTGATAATACATGCGGGCCTGCTCCTCACCGAAATTCTTCAGCAGGTTGCCGTAGATCATCCCGTGCTGGGCGGTGATCTTGGCGCTGGTGAAGCCGGTGGCTCCGCCGAGAATCTCTCCGGCCTCCAGCAAGGTGACCTTGTACCCGGCATTGGACAATAGATAAGCGGTGGTAATCCCGGTAATCCCCGCCCCTACAATAGCTACGTCTGTGACATGATCTTCCGCAAGCGCCGCGAAAGAGGGCAGCCCGGTGCTGCTTCTCCATAACGATTCCGGGAATTGCGGAAGACCTTGCGAACGGTGTTCCTGTGAGTTCATAGTACAGTCCCTCCTAAGTCATTATCCATTCAATTATTACCACTCTTCTGGAAATAGAAACGCCACGCTCCAGCCGCAGGTGCATGAAAACAGGCAGGAAGTGCCAATATAAAGAGATTCAAGGAGAAACGGGCATAGAGGGGAGACGGACCCATGTCAGGACAAGAGCATAAGCAGGAGGCCTCTTTGAACGGGATCAGAGGTCAGCTAAGCGGGTTCGGCGACCTTGAAGACAAGAGCTTGACAGTTCCGGCGGGGCAGGTCAGCCTGCTGTATATCAAGAGTGTTACGGATGGACAGGCGATCAGCCGGAATATCATTGCTCCGTTCTACGAAATGGGGAATCCCGCAGGCTATTACAGCTATATCGCGGATTACCCGGGCAGTGAGGTGGTGAGAGAGGGACCGCGGGCAGTGGAGCTTCTGCTCAGCGGTTATGCCTGTATAGGGTGGCAGGATAAGCTCTGTTTCTTCGATGTCCTGCGGGCCGAGGCCAGCAGTGTGAAGGAGACGGTCACGGAGAGCATCAGTCAAGGCCCTTCCGACGCGCTCGGGGAGAATCTCGCAGTGAACCTCAATCTGATCCGGCGGCGCTATCAATCCGCTGCACTCAAGATGGAATTCACCGTTATTGGCAATATGTCCAAGACCAAGGCAGCGATTCTCTATGACGAGGACAGAGTGAATCCTGAGGTGCTGGCGGAGTTAAAAGAGAAGCTGGACTCGCTTAAGCTGGATATTCTGCAGGCCGCCGGAGAGCTGGAGAAGTATATCAGCAGCGACAAGCTGCGCATTTTCCCAAAAACCATCGTTACAGAGCGCCCGGACCGGGTAGTATTCAATCTGGCTGAGGGCAAGGTAGCTATCCTGCTGGATACGACCGGGTATGCCATTGTGCTTCCGTCGATCTTCAACGATTTCTTCATAGCTATGGATGACAAAATCCAGCTTCCCTTCGTAGGGCGCTTCCTCAAGCTGCTGCGCATCGTGGGCGTGGCCATGACATTATGGCTGCCAGCCTTGTATATAGCCTTCACCTCGTACAATCCGGAGATTGTGCGCGTACAGATTGCCCTGCTGATCGGGGGAAGCCGTGCAACGGTGCCTTACCCTTCTTTTGTCGAGGTGATTCTGATGATGATCATGATGGAGTTCCTGACGGAGGCCAGCTTGCGGCTGCCCCGGGCGATCGGTCCGACAGCGACAACGGTGGGCGGTCTGATTCTGGGACAAGCGGCTACAGCAGCGGGGCTGATTGGCAACATAATGATTATTCTCGTCTCCGTTGTGGCGATATCCAATTTCCTGGTGCCGCTCAATATGATGAGCTTCTCGATCCGGGTTCTGAAATATTTCTTTGTCATTGCAGCAGCCTTCCTCGGACTCGTCGGCGTGGTTATCTGCCTGGTGGGCTTCACGCTGTATTTATGCAGCCAGCGCAGCTTCGGCCAGCCTTATTTCAAGCTGTTCTTCCTGGATACTATAGGAACATCCCTGAAGAAGAAAGGCGGGGGACAATGATGGCGAAGAGCCGCTATTTCTACTGCCTGTTTCTCATGAACTCCCTGATCAATATCATTAACTTCACCCCCCGGGAGCTGCTCGATACCCGCTTTGACGGTGCGCAGTCCTCCATTCTGGTTGCGGTGGTTACAGGCACCCTGTTCATCTACCTGTTCACCAAAGTCATTAATAAATTCCCTGGCAAGGGACTCCCGGAAATCTTCGCGTCGGCCTTGCCGAGGCTGCTGGCCTCTCCGCTAATTCTTATTTATGCGGTTCTATGGTATTTCGCCGGTGCGCTGATTCTGTTGTCCTTTGTGGATATTACCCTGAGGTTTGTCAGCCCGGATACCCATCCAACGGCAGTCCTGCTGGGATTCCTGGCTGTGGTATGTCTCTGCAGCCGAATTGACCCGCTGTCCCTGCTCTACGGGCTAGAGGTGACACTCGGAATCACACTGCCCTTAATTCTGTATACGACAGTCAAGGCGGTCGTTAACCCGAACTTTAGCTGGGATGCCGTACTGCAAATGATGACCTATTCGTTACATCGTCCGGATATGAACAGTATTGCGGCAGCGACGTTTACGTTCAGCGGCTACATTAATATGGCCATCTTCAACCGGGTATTTCATGGTTTGAAGCTTAAGCATGTGTGGATTCTGAGTCTGGAGGGGCTGCTGGTGCTGCTCGTCACTTTTTATGTGCCTATCGGGTACCATGGGACCGTCGGCGTCGAACGGCATGTGTATACCTGGTTCACCACGGCGGACAGCATCAGTATCGAGGCCTTTTTGGTTGAGCGTATGCTGTATGTTTTTTATTTTGCTTACAGTACGCTGGCTCTGGTCAGTGCCGTTATCCAGTGGCATGTCGGCAAAGAGCTGTTCCTTAGCCAGCTTCCCTCTACAGGCGGCAAACCCAGATCCAAGCTGCGGCAGGAGGTGGTTATCCTGGGGGTTTTTGCGGCAGGGACCCTTCTTCTGATGCGTATGGATCAATACAACCTTAATATGCTGGGAGTATTCCTGCTGCACATCCGCTGGTACGGGGAGCTGCTGCTGATCCTGCTGTTATTCTGGTGCTACTGGATGATAAGGAGGCGCAGAGCATGAGGGGAAGAGTCATTCGGGCCATGCTGCTGATGCTGCTGTCCACCGTCATGGCCGTGCTCATTTCAGGCTGCAACTACAAGGATATCGACCGTAGAATATTCGTAGTGGCGATTGGAATAGATCCCGGTAAGGCGGAAGGAACATTCAAGGTCAGTCTGAAGCTGGCGATTCCGCAAGGAGATGTAACGAAGATTGACGAGAAGATGCAGATTCTCACGGAAGAATCGGAGAGTATCTCCGAGGCGCTGCGCAGAATGAAGTCCAAGGTGGAGAAGGAGCTGGATTATGTCCACTGTAAATCAGTGGTTCTGGGTGAAAAGATTGCCGCCAAGGATATCCGGCATGTTGTAGACTGGGCGGTACGGCGCAGGGATATCCAGCTGATTATTAATTTTGCCGTGGGCAGGCCGGGGGCACTGGAAGTGCTGCAGGTTAAGCCGCCGTCGGAGCGCATTCCGTCCAACTCTCTGATTCTGGCGATGAGCGGGCAAGGGACCGAGTCCCCCTTCATCTCAAGTGTGTACTCCTATCAGCTGATGAGAAGCATCTATGAGAAGGGGATAGATCCCATCCTGCCGATTATTGAGGTGCCGGAGGAGAATCAATTCCTGATTGATAAAATCGCTCTGCTGGATAAGAACAAAATCAAGCTGGTCCTCACGCCCGATGAGACCCGGCTGTTCAACCTGCTGTCCCGCTCCGATCTGCAGACGAATTTCCCTGCCCATATTGGCAGTGGAATGTACCAGTATTATACCGAGAGCTCTTCCTCCAGCTACCGGATTGTGACTCCGCCGGATGGAGAGCCTTATATCCGGTACACCATCAAGATTCGGGCAATTCTGGAGGAGAACAGTACGGAGGAGATGATCACCCACCAGATGCTGAAGAAGATTAATGAGGCAGGAGCTGCGGAGCTGCGTGAGGCTGTTACAGCCTTGCTGGTCAAAATTCAGGATAGCGGCATGGACCCCTTGGGGTGGGGGCTGCGTTACGGGTCACGGCACTGGAACAACGCAACAGAGATGTCGGACTGGGAGAACTTATATCCCCGGCTGAAATTCCAGGTCAAAGCCGATGTCGATGTGAAATACTCGGGAATGATCAAATAAAGTCCGGCCGGATTGACGCTTTCAGCATCAGGACTTATACTTGATCTAAAAACAAGCTAGAGGATGATAAAGATGAGAACCCTGAACTTAACCTCTCAACGTCAAGCTGTATACGATATCGTCCGTAATTCCCATGACCACCCGACCGCTGCGGAAGTCATGAACCGGCTGGTGGAGCAGGGACATAATCTGGCTTACGGAACAGTCTACAATTCCCTGCGTTATCTCTCGGATAAGCAGATGATTCGTGAGCTGAAGCTGGGTGAGGCGGCAAGCCGGTATGACGCCCGCCTGGACGATCATCAGCATATTGTCTGTGAGATCTGCGGCGCGGTAGATGAAGTGATGAGCCAGGTTCCGCAGGAGTGGAGCGACTCGGTAGCGGCGGATACCGGCTATTCGATCACCCATACGCATGTTGTATTCGGTGGCGTATGCCCGGCCTGCAGAAGCAAGAATTCGCAATAGAACTATATAGATTGAACTTGAAAATATACAGACAGGGAAAAGTGGCGGAGGAGAATTTTGGAACTGTAGGAGCGATAGCGTCCGCCTGAAAGCTTTCCGCAGGAAAGCTCGCTTCGGAAGCATCAGCAGTCACCGGATTTCCTCCGCGAAAAGCGGATTGAAATCAAGAAATCTGTAGACAACAGCGGCCGGAGGGCCAAACATTCTCTGGAGTCACGGCAATCCCGTCACAGAAAAATAAAAGTACAATCTATATAGGACCTTTGTACGGGAATATGCCTTGGACAAAAGGTTGAATATAACAAAAGACCGTTTTCATCGAAACGGTTTTTTGTTGTGTACATATAAAAATTATCAATAAAGATAGGAGAATAATCATGATTTGGAGCAGAAAAGAGGGTTTCCGGGGGCGGTATTTAATTATATAGTTAGTCTGCCAAATTATCGTTCTTAAGACCCATGAAGAAAGAGAGAGTGAGTTCATCATATGACTAAAAAGGCGCGTCTGAACATCCGTACCAAGCTGATTGCTACCTATCTGCTTGTCTTGCTGGTGCCGAGCATCATTATAGGCTGGCAAACCTATCAATCCGCCAGCAGCAAGGTTGGGGAGCAGCTTACCAATAATGCCAAGGAAAGCGTAGTAGCAGTGAACGAGATTATTAATCACAATATTCAGTCCAAAATAGATGATATTCTTTATTTTGCCGGCCAGCTTGCGGCGAATTCTATTAATAGTGAAGCAGCCGGAGAGACTGCGCCTGTTCTGGAGAGCCGATTGAAGGAATATGCCGCGCTGCATTCTGATGTGCTGGATATTTATGCCGGAACCAGCAAAGGCAAAAGTATCCGCGCAGCAGAGATGGAGCTGCCGGACGGCTATGATCCGCGCAAGGAGAATACCTATGTCAATGCGCTTAAGCATGGCAGCGGCATCGTGATCTCACCGGTATTTCAGACGGTCAATCAGGAGAGCGCGGTTGCCATTTCGGCGGTGCTTGCAGGCGGAGACGGGGTAGTCAGCCTTGATCTTAACCTGTCCTCACTCGCCAGTCTGACGAATATCA
This sequence comes from Paenibacillus sp. FSL H8-0332, assembly GCF_037963835.1. Classification (NCBI taxonomy): domain Bacteria; kingdom Bacillati; phylum Bacillota; class Bacilli; order Caryophanales; family Paenibacillaceae; genus Paenibacillus; species Paenibacillus sp. FSL H8-0332. The sequence continues at coordinate 6,664,002 of NZ_CP150145.1, read as the reverse complement.
AGGTGGGCCAGGAAGGTTATATTCTCATTGTAGACAGCAGCAAGAAATTTCTGGTTCATCCGTCAGAAGCGATTGGCGAAGAATCCTCGCTTGATTTCGTGAAGCAAATGTTCGGGAGTGAGAGCGGAAGCTTCGATTATGTCTATAAGGATTCACCGAAGAAGCTGACCTACATGGTGAACGGGCTGACCGGATGGAGAATCGGGGGGACCATCAGCCTGAATGAGGTTACGCGGGCGACCAGTGATATCCGCGAAACGGTGTGGCTGGTGATCTCTGTATCCGTACTTCTGGCACTAGTGCTGATCTATTTCAATGTCTCGTCGATCCTGAAGCCGCTGCTACGTCTGCGCAGAGCGACTGAACGCATCGCCGGAGGTGACCTGTCGCAGGATATCGGGGATTTCCGTGGGGATGAGATTGGCCTCCTGGCCGGGAATTTCCGCCAGATGGTCGGAAATCTGCGGCAGATGATCATCGGTGTGCAGGAGATGACGGACAATGTCTCCTCATCGGCTGAGCAGCTTACAGCGGGGGCGGAGCAGACGACCAGAGCCATAGAGCATGTTACTGTTGCAATTCAAGAAGTGGCGGCAGGGACTGAACGTCAGGTGAACAGTGTGCATAAAGGAATGATTAGTACGGCAGCCACCACAAGCGAGGTAGCCCATATCTCGGAATTCATGGAGCAGGTGTCGGCGATGATGGACAAGACCTCGCTCTCGGCTTCGGAAGGCAATGATTCGGTCATCAGCGTGGTGGACAAAATCAACGGCATTCATGAGACCGTAGAGGAGATGGGGACGGTCATCGACAAGCTGAGTGAGCGGGTCGTACAGATTCAGGGGATTACCGGTGTGATCACGGGGATCTCGCGGCAGACCAACCTGCTCGCGCTGAATGCTTCCATTGAAGCGGCCAGAGCGGGTGAACAGGGAAGAGGGTTCGCTGTAGTAGCCTCAGAGGTCCGCAAGCTGGCTGAGGAATCAGAGAAGTCGGCCAGGATGATCTCCGAACAGATTACGTCCATTCATTCAGAGATGCTCCAGGCTACAGCTACTATGGAGGATGCGAAGAATAAGGTTATGGGCGGCATTATGGCTGTGGATACAACGGGGCGTTCCTTCTCGCGCATCCGCAGGGCCGTCAAAGGGGCGGCGGAGAAAATCGAAGCGATGAACGATGCCGTCCATACCCTCACCGCTGAAGCGGACAGTATGGACAAAGCCATCGGCGAGATACGCGGCATTACCGAGGAGGCGGCAGGCAATACCGAGACCATCTCGGCGGCAGCCCAGCAGCAGCTTGCTTCCGTGGAGGAGATCGCCTCCTCTTCAGCGGATCTGAGCCATCTGGCCGATGAGCTGCAGCAGCTCGTGGGCCGCTTCAAGCTGTATCCCGGAAATCAGGCTCCACCAGTGTCCGAAGTACTTAAGCCCGGAGAGAGTCTTCCCGAAGATCGGCACATTTCCTGAGGATAAATATGCGGCCCGGTCTTTTCTTTTACCACGCTTTGCAAGTATACTGATAAGCAATAATACGGGGTGACGAAGGGGAGAAACGTTCATGGCAGAGCAATTAAAGGGCATTACCGTGGCCCTGGCCGGTCCGCGCAAAGCGGAAGAAATGGCCAAGCTGGTAGAGAATATGGGAGGAACCGCGCTGCACCGTCCCGCCCAGGGAACCACCTTTCTGGATGATGCTGCCCTGCGTGACGGGCTGATCGCCTGGACGAATCAGCCGCCGGATCTGGCCGTTCTGACTACCGGCATGGGCCTCGACGCGTTGTTCGAGATGGCCTCGAAGCTGGAGCTTGAAGGCCGCTTCCTGGAGGTTCTCTCCGCCTCACCTATTGCTGCGCGCGGTTATAAGACAGTGAATGCCCTGAAGAAACGGGGACTTGAACCGGTGGTGCGTGACGATGACGGGAGCAGCGCCGGTCTGATCCGCGGACTGCAGGATTGGGATTTGCAGGGCAAGCGGGTTATGCTGCAGCTGCACGGGGAGACTGCGCCTCATCTGGTCGGGTGGCTGGAGCAGGCGGGGGCAACCGTGGGCTGTGTGCAGCCTTACCGTTATACCGAGCCGGAGCCGGGAGCCCTGTCTCTGCTGCTCACAGAGATAACGGAAGGACAGGTGGATGCGGTAGCCTTCACAAGTGCGCCGCAATTCCGCTTCCTGGCGCAGCATGCAAGGGAGCAGGGCCGGCTGGAGGCGCTCATTCAGGCACTGGAGGACAAGGTGCTGGCGGTATCCGTCGGCCGGCTTACCTCGGAGGCCCTGAAGGAAGAAGGCGTGAAGCGGATTGTTATGCCGGAGCATGAACGGATGGGCAGCATGTTCGTGGCACTGGGCCGCTATATTGCGGCACACCGGTAGCAGAAGGCCGCCGGGCCCTGCGTACAAAGAAAAGTAATACTAGTAATACAGAGGAGGAGACCCATGGATAAGAGAAAATGTCTGTTGTTAGGCGATTACACACACCCCCGGTTTCACCCGCTGCAAGGGGTAGATAAGCAGGTCAGTGAAATTCTGAATGAGCTTCTGACGGTGCAATGCTCGGAGAACAAGAAGCTGCTGTTAAGCGAGCATCTGTCCGGATACGATCTCTGCATCGCATATAATGAATTATGGAACGAAACGGTATCCCCGCAGCAGACTGCAGGTCTGCTGAGTTATGTCAGCGGGGGAGGCGGACTGATTGTCCTGCATACCGGTATATCCCTGGCGAAGCGGTATGAGCTGGCCCAGCTGATCGGCGGCAGATTCACCGGACACCCGCCTTTTACACCGCTTCAATTCAAGGTGCTGGAGCATGATATCACCGAAGGCATGGAGGATTTCCAGCTGGATGAAGAGCCATACCGGTTCGAGTTCGACCCATTCACCGACAAAAAAATTCTGCTGGAGTACGAAGCGGACGGTGAGCTGCTGCCTGCGGCCTGGTGCCACAGCTATGGCCTGGGACGGGTAGTCTATCTGATGCCGGGGCATCACGAGCCTTCATTCCGTCACCCGGCAGTCCGCCAGCTTATTCTGCGGGCAGCTACCTGGGCGGCACGAATCCCCAGATAATCCGCTTTTTTTGTGAAATGGCGGGCTAAGGGGTATACTTTATCCATAACTGGAATCTTTGGGAGGGAAGTACCATGAGTGATTTGTTAAAGAAAGCAATCTCTTTAGGAGTTGGCCTCACCATTGTCAGCAAGGAGAAAGTCGAGAAGGTCGTAGATGAGCTGGTGAAGCGGGGCGAGCTGGCCCCTTCGGAATCCAAGGCCCTGGTCGACCGCCTGGTAGAGCGCGGGGATGAAGAACGGGGAGCGTTCAAGTCTGCCGTGCAGGAACAGGTTCAGCGGGTGCTGAAGGAGCTTAAGGTGCCCGTTCAGGAGGATATCGCCGGACTGGAGTCACGTATTGCCAAGCTGGAAGGACGCGTGGCCGAGCTGGAAGGCAAGTCCCCTCAGGAGTTCCCCCAGGAGACCATCGTGCCGGAAACACGTAGTGAATAAATGGCAATCCGCATAAGGCATGCCGGACGTTACCGGGCTATAGCCATGGCGCTTATGCGTCATGGCTTCGGCTATATGGTGGAGGAACTGGGCCTTTACCATCTTCTGTCACTTCCCCGCCGGATTATTACACAGGAGGTCCATGAAAGTGTGACACTCGGTGAGCGGGTCCGCCGGGTGCTGGAGGATTTGGGGCCGACCTTTGTCAAGCTCGGCCAGCTTGCCAGTACGCGCTCCGATCTGCTGCCGGATGGGATTATTCAGGAGCTGGTTAAGCTGCAGGATCATGTGCCGCCCTTCTCTGCCGAGACTGCCCGCAATATTCTGGAGCAGGAGCTGGACCAGAATATTGATGCGGTCTTTGAATACTTCGAGAACAATCCGCTCGCTGCCGCCTCCATCGGCCAGGTACACCGGGCTGTACTGCATGGCGGACAGAGTGTAGCGGTCAAAATACAACGTCCAGGCGTCATGCGGACCATGAGCAGGGATCTGGAAATTCTAACGGATCTAAGTCTGCTTGCCGAGCGCAAGATGGACTGGGCCAGACAATACGGATTAACCCGGATGGTCGAGGAATTCTCCCGCGCACTGCTGGCGGAGCTTGATTATGCCCAGGAGGGGCGTAATGCCGAGCGTATAGCCGGGCAGCTGTCTGCTCAAGATAATGTATATATTCCGTCCATCTATTGGGACTTCAGCTCCACAAGGGTACTGACCATGGAGTATATGGAAGGAATTACGCTGAACCGCAGGGACGAGCTGCTGGGCGCAGGCTTTAAGCTCAAGACTATCGCCCAGCAGCTTGTTGAGATGATGCTGAATCAGATTTTTATTCATGGCTTCTTCCATGCCGATCCGCATCCCGGCAATGTCATGGTGCTGAAGGACGGGAAGCTGGCCCTGATCGACTTCGGGATGGTCGGGCGTCTTAGCGAGGACATGAAGGATGGCCTGTCCGCACTGGTCATCGCCCTCATGCGTAAGAATACGGATTCAATGGTACGGGCTATTCTGCGTCTGGGTGTAATTCCTGAGGATGCCGACCGGATGGCGCTGCATGATGATATGGACCGGCTGCGGGAGCAGTATTATGATATCCCGTTCAAGCAGGTCAGCATCGGCAAAGCGCTGAATGATCTGTTCGGCATTGCCCGCAAGCACCGGCTGGTCATTCCGCCGGATCTGGCGATGCTGGGCAAGACCATGCTGACGCTGGAAGGCATGGTGTCCAGCCTGGACCCTGCCTTCAGCATTATGCAGATGGCCGAGCCGTTCGGCAGGCAGCTGCTGAAGCAGCGCTTCAGCGGAAGCCGCCTGCAGCGCAAGCTGCTGGGCGGGGTAGCCGATCTTGCCGAGAGTCTGGTGGAGCTTCCCGCCCAAGCCCGGCAGCTCTCGTCGCTGATCAGCAAGGGCAAGCTGAAGGTCGAGATCGGCGTACCCGAGCTCCAGGGTCTGGAGCATAAGTTCAGCCGGGTCGGCAACCGTCTGTCCTTCAGCATTGTGCTGCTGGCCTTCAGCATCATTATGGCCGGGCTGATTATCGCATCTTCCCTGCGCGGCGAGCCTTCGCTGCTCTGGGACTTCCCGATCGTTGAGATCGGATCAGTCATCGCCCTGCTGATGATTCTGTGGCTGCTGTTCTCCATCTTCAAATCAGGAAGATTCTAGCCGGAAGAAGACGGGAAATAATTATTCTCCGGCAGATGCACACAAGCGGTGTGAAATCAAGTACAATATATACAGATAACTTGCCAGAAATTAAAGTGTAATGGAACGCAAATGGAGTGCCGTCTGAATGTCCGGTGGATCGCTGCTGCGCCTTAAAAACCGAACTTCGACCGCAGCCTTGCGGGCCCATGGGACGGAAGGGCTCCGGTGACGGGGTTCTTCCGCTTTTGTTTGATACGGATACTCCCGAGCGATATCCGTATCCTGCTTACTTGCGTACATTACTCCGTTAAATGGATGAATATAAGTTATGAAATTTGATTGCCGGAGGGGCGTTCCCTTTCAGGTAACCTCTGGTGCGAGAATGAGTATTAATGCACCTGAATTCGCTGGATGCGGGCCAAGTGAGGGAATGAGGGGTATTAATGCACCTGAATTTGCCGGATGCAGGCCAAGTGAGGGAATGAAGCTACGTCAGGCAATGTTTTTGAGGTTGGACCGGACTTTTATGAAATGAAAATTTAGGAAAAAGAGTGAGGTGGAGCAATTGCCGGGTTTTAAGGAATTAGGAGTATCTGAAGTATTAACCGATCTGCTCAAGGGGCAGGGAATCGTGAAGCCGACGCCGGTGCAGGAAGAGGCTATTCCGCCGCTGGTGGAAGGTCTGGATGTCATTGCGCGCGCGAAGACGGGAACGGGGAAGACACTGGCTTTTCTGCTGCCGATTATGGACAAGATCCGGGTAGAGGCGGCGTATCCGCAGGCGCTTATCCTTGCGCCAACGCGTGAGCTCGCGCTGCAGATTACCGAGGAGGCGCGCAAGCTGGCGCGTCACACGGGTGTGAAGATTCTGGCAGTCTATGGCGGCCAGGATGTGGAGAAGCAGCTCCGCAAGCTGGAAGGCGGCAGACAACTGATCATCGGTACGCCGGGACGGCTGCTGGATCATCTGCGCCGGGAGACGCTGGACCTCAGCGGAGTGAAGATGCTGGTGCTGGATGAAGCGGACCAGATGCTGCATATGGGCTTCCTGGAGGATGTGGAGACGATCATTACGGCTGTGCCTTATCGCCGTCAGACCATGCTGTTCTCCGCGACCATGCCGGACCCGATCAAACGGCTGGCTGCGAACTATATGAAGGAGCCGCTTGATATTATTATCAAGAGCGGCTCGCCGATTCCGCTGGATAATATCCGCCAGCAGGTGGTGGAATGCTCGGACCGCAACAAGGAAGAGGCGCTGATCTCGCTGATCGAGCGGGACCGCCCATACTTGGCCATTATTTTCTGCCGGACCAAACGCCGGGCCATCAAGCTGAACGAAGCGCTGCAGGCGGCCGGGTATGATTGCGACGAGCTGCACGGAGATCTGTCGCAGGGCAAACGTGAAGCCGTCATGAAGCGGTTCCGGGAGGCCAAGCTCCAGCTGCTGGTAGCTACTGATGTGGCGGCACGCGGTCTGGATGTGGAAGGAATCACCCACATCTTCAACTACGATCTTCCGCTGGATGCGGACAGCTATATCCACCGGATTGGCCGCACGGGCCGCGCCGGAGGCAAAGGCCTTGCGATCACGTTCGCTTCGCCGCGCGAGCGCGACGGGCTCGAATTGATCGAGCACGGCATCTCCCAGCGGCTGGACCGCCGCCGGTACGAGAAGGATGAATTCGGCGTAGGCGAATTCACCTCGGTCCAAGGCGGCGGCTCGCCGCGCGGGCGGCAGAGCGCGGCGCCTGAAGCGGCGCGCGCCGGCCGTGGCGGCCGCGGGCAGGGCCGCAGCGGCGGTGCGCCGCGCGGCGAAGCCGCAGGGCGTCCGGGCGGACGCGGACGCGGCGGCAAGGACGCAGGCGGCTGGGGTGCGCCTGCGGAAGGCGGCGGCCGCAGCCGTAAAGGCGCGGCCGGAGGCGGCAAGGAAGCAGGCGGCTGGGGTGCGCCTGCGGAGAGCGGCGGCCGCAGCCGGAAGGACGCGGCCGGAGGCGGCAAGCGCAGCGCGTACAGCGCAGGCGCTGCTGCGGCGCCGAAGGGCGACTCCGCCGGGCAAGGCGCGGCGAAGAAGCCGAGACCTGGCGGCGGCTACGGCGCCTTCGCCAGCGGCGGTGACAGCGCAGCAGCCAGCGGTTATGCTGCGGGTGCAGGTGCGGGTGCCGCAGGCGGGCGCGGCGGCAAGGGCGGCGCTGCGCGGGGCGGGGCCTCCAGAGGCAACGCCTCCCAAGGCGGGCCGAGCAGCGGCTACAGCACCAACGTATCCAGAGGCGCGGAAACTGACGGCTTCAGCTACGGCGCTTCGAAGGGTGCCGGCTCGGGTGCCGGTTATAATCCCGGCGGCGCGAAGTCGAGCCCGAAATTCCGGGCGCATGTAGCGCGCAGCAACGATGCCGGGGGCTACAACGCCTCTGCTCCCAAAGGCGGCTCACGCGGCGGCTCCAAGGGTGGTAAGGGCGGCTTCAGCTCGGGCGGACGCAGCAGCGGCGGGAATTCATCGCGCGGCGGGCGAAGCGGCGGCTCCGGCGGCGGTTCACGCGGCGGACGCGGCTCCTCCAGATAAAGGCGCTTTACATGTATAGCTAATCCTTGTTACCATAGGGCAGTTGGCGTAACAGCCAAGTCTCTATGGTAATATTTATTTACTGAAACCTTTTGGCTAATAGGCCTGTCTAATAGATACCGCCATAAATAATCGGGTATAAGTATAGAGAGATACAGAATGTAACCTGCACTTTTGATACACAACGTTTAGGAGGATTACACAGCATGTCCAAAACCGCCAAAATTGTCATTCTACTCATCGTCGTCATTGCGGTCGGCTGGGGAATCGGGGAGTACACGGCACCGTCCGCTTCCCCGGAGAACGGAACCAATATAAACACAGGTACAGATCTGGGAGCCGAGGGGCCGGATGCAGCTCCTGAAGCTTCGGCAGTGCCGGAGCCTACGGATCAGTTAGATCCTGGCGGTTCAGGCAATGGTACTTCGGGGAATAATGATGCGGAGATGGTAGTAGCCGAGCCGGAGAGCATCGCGGTCATGGTCAATAAGCAGTACAGCCTGCCTGAGCAGTATAAGCCTTCCGATCTGGTCTATCCGGATGTTCCTTTTATTTTCTCGGAAAAGATTGAGAAGCGCATGCTGCGGCGTGAAGCGGCTGCGGCGCTGGAGGAGATGTTCGCGGGGGCGAAGGCAGACGGGGTTAATCTGGCCGGTGTGTCCGGCTACCGTTCGGAATCGACCCAGAGACGACTGTTCAATAACTATGTAGCCAGAGACGGTGAAGAGAAGGCCCGCACCTACAGCGCCATGCCGGGACACAGCGAGCATCAGACGGGACTGGCTATTGACCTGTCCGGCAGAGACGGCAAATGTGCAGCCGAGAGCTGCTTTGCAGGGACGAAGGAGGCGGAGTGGCTTGCCGCCCATGCCGCTGAATATGGCTATATCATCCGGTTCCTTGAGGGCAAGGAGGCCATTACTGGGTATAAGTACGAGCCTTGGCATGTCCGTTATGTAGGCAAGGAGATAGCCGCTTCCATCGCCGAAAGAGGGATTACACTCGAAGAATATTATGACGCCATCCCGGTGTCGAATTAATCCTATACTATAATCAGGCGGTCCCGCAATTTGCGGGGCCGTTTGTGTGTCTGGGCGGCTGGTCACATCTCCGCATTGGGCATGCCGCCCGGGAACGGTGGTTCACCCCTAGGAACGCTGGTTAAGTAGTGGGAAACCGCACACTATGAAATGGGAGGCGTTCTGGATGTCTGAACATAATCATGTGGTGAGTAAGGACGGCAGTGTGACCATGAACCGGGTAACGGAGGCGCTGGACCGGATCGATCCGGGGCAGAAGGAGATGATTCTGGACAACTTCGAGCATTTCAAGGCGTATTTAGGAAAGCGCATTCAACTGGCGCAAAAAATCGGTCTCAGCGACGAACAGCTTGCACTGGCCGCCGAGAAAATCGCCGGTTACCTGGCAGCGTATGAGGAGCCCCGCAATAGCGAAGAAAAGCTGCTGCTGGAATTGTGGAAGGCCGGAAACAAGGATGAGCGCCATCGGCTGGCGCATATGCTGGTGAAGATGGTGCAGCAGTAGCAGAAGCAGCGCCGGTAAGCAACACAAGCAATATGGCTCCCTGAAAAAGTAACATGAACAGCGTTGTTGCACTCATTCCTATGAAAGTAAATCAGGCGGTTCCGCGATCCATGCGGAGCCGCCTCTTTATTATGCAAGTAACCTTTGACATATCAGTCTGTGGCTGAACCGTATCTTGTGAGCTTGCTTGGGCGGCATTATAATCTTCCGGTTGTGAATTATATGGGTGCGGGTATAGTTAGTATAGGGTGTGCGGTACTCTGAAGCCACGAAAATCCAACCCATTGGAGCTGCTCTCATATGAAATTAAGCATTCTCGATCAATCCCCGGTGCCGGAGGGAAGCACTCCGGCCGAGGCGCTCCGGCAGACGGCGCTGCTGGCCCGCGAAGCGGAACGGCTCGGTTATCACCGCTTCTGGGTCGCGGAGCATCATGCTGCGCCGGGCCTCGCCAGCTCCAGCCCGGAAGTGCTGATGGCGCATCTTGCTGCGGTGACCTCATCGATCCGCATCGGCTCGGGAGCGGTGCTGCTCCCGCATTACAGTGCGTTCAAGGTCGCTGAGAATTTCCGCGTCCTGGAGGCGCTCTATCCCGGGCGGATCGATCTCGGGATAGGGAGGGCGGCAGGCGGCGGTGCTCTGGCCGCCAAAGCACTACAGGATACCCGTGTGACTATTGACGACGTTGACCGGTACGAGCAGCAGGTCCAGGAGCTGGTAGCCTACCTCTATGAATCTGAGGGCGGAGCCTCCCCGCATTGTTATGCCGGATTACGGGCAACGCCTGCGGTGGACTCAGCCCCGGAAGTCTGGCTGCTGGGCTCAAGCCGGGAGAGTGCGGCGCTCTCGGCCCGGCTGGGCACCGGATATGCCTTCGCCCGGTTCATTGCCCGGAATGGAGGAGCAGGCGCGGTGCATGAGTACCAGGATAGCTTCGCACCGTCCGTGGCTGCTGCATCGCCGAAGTCGCTGCTTGCGGTGTTCGCCGTCTGTGCGGAGACATCGGCCGGGGCAGACCGGCTGGCTGCCAGTATGGATCTCTCACTGGTCAGCCTGGAGAGGGAACACCTCTCTGCCCCGACCCCGTCCGTAGAGACTGCGCTGAATTATACATATACCCCGTACGACCGTTTTACCATTTCAGATAACCGGAAGCGGATGGTCATAGGCTCGCCCGCCGAAGTCAGGGAGCAGCTTCAGCTGCTGGCAGAAGAATACCGCTGCGGGGAGCTGATGATTTCTTCCCATATCCATGAGTTCGGGGACAAGCTGCAATCCATCCGGCTCATCGCCGAAGCCTGCGGGCTGGAGCGCAGGGCGTAGCTTTCGCCGCCGGAATTTGGTTTTGGCTGCGAATAGGGTAGAATGAAGAGGTTACTTATATACAGCTTAAAGCGCACTTCAGAACTGGGCCATACAGCCGAAAGGAAGCGAAGCAGAGATGTCGATTTATAGTTTTGCCGGAGTGACGCCTTCGGGTACAGAAGTGCCGTTTAAGGATTATGAGGGCAAGGTGCTGCTGATCGCCAATACGGCCAGCAAGTGCGGACTGACCCCGCAATACGGAGATTTACAGAAGCTGTACGAGCAGTACGGGGACCAGGGGCTGGTGGTGCTGGGCTTTCCGTGCAACCAGTTTGCCGGTCAGGAGCCGGGCACAAGCGAGGAAGCGGAGTCCTTTTGCCAGATTAACTATGGGGTTACGTTCCCGGTGTTCGCCAAGGTTGATGTGAATGGTCCGGACGCGAGCCTGCTGTTTCAATATTTGAAGGGCCAGCAGCCGGGTGACGGCGAGAGCAGTGATATCCAGTGGAACTTCACGAAGTTCCTGGTGGACCGCAGCGGCAATGTAGCGGCCCGTGTCGAGCCGAAGGAATCACCGGAGAGCATGAAGGGGCTTATCGAATCCCTGCTGTAATGAACCTGAATCATCCGCTCTGAAGGCTGGAGCCAGGCTATACGTGATCTCCCGGATAGTGGTGCAGATGCGCCCGGTCCGGGAGTTTTCTATAAAATTAAGTTTCACCCTGTATGAAAATTATCCTTGAATCTTTTCAGAGACCCTGTATCCTTTGAAGAGATATGTTTCGCCTGACACCATGAATCGCACACAGGAAGCAAGGATGCAGGATAATAACGGCAGGAGGGTTACATAACGGCATGAGGTTAATTACAGAGGTAGCATCGGCAGCGGGGATCAAGGAAGAGCATTTGGAACTGTACGGCAAATATAAAAGCAAGCTGGCGCCCTCGCTCTGGGCAGAGCTGAAGCACCAACCGGACGGCAAGCTGGTTCTGGTTACCGCGATGAATCCTACACCGGCAGGTGAAGGCAAGACGCTGACGACGATTGGACTCGCCCAGGCGATGAATGCGGCGGGTGTGCGGACGGTAGCTGCGCTGCGTGAACCCTCGCTTGGTCCCTGCCTGGGGATGAAGGGCGGAGCGACCGGGGGCGGCAAGGCGCAGATCGTTCCGGCAGATGAGATTAACCTGCATTTTACAGGGGATATCCATGCAGTGACGTCAGCGCACAACCTGCTCTCGGCGATGATCGACAATCATATGTTCCAGGGCAATAGCCTGGGGCTTGATCCGCAGCGGATCGTCTGGAAAAGGGTTATGGATATGAATGACCGCAGCCTGCGGAATATCGTGACCGGCATTGGCGACGGCAACGGAACTGTGCGGGAGAGCGGTTTTCAGATTACAACAGCCTCCGAGATTATGGCCGTGCTCTGCCTGTGCAGCGACCTTGCAGATCTGAAGCAGCGCCTCAGCCGTATTCTGGTCGGGTATGACCATGCGGGTCAGCCGGTAACCGCACAGGCGATTGGAGCCGTGGAGGCGATGACTGCGCTGCTGAAGGAAGCCGTGAAGCCGAATCTGGTGCAGACGCTGGAAGGAACCCCGGTCATTGTGCATGGCGGCCCGTTCGCCAATATTGCCCATGGCTGCAGCAGTGTGATCGGAACCCGCTACGCGCTGAAACTGGGCGATGTGGTGGTGACAGAGGCAGGCTTCGGCGCGGACCTGGGCGCGGAGAAATTCATGGATATCAAATGCCGCCAGGCCGGGCTTGCTCCAGCGGCTGCTGTCCTGGTGGTGACGGTGAAGTCGCTGAAATACAACGGCGGCGTCCGCAAGGAAGAGCTGCATCAGGGCAACCAGCCGGCGCTGCTCTCCGGATTGTCCAATATGGAGCGGCATATTGAGAATCTGCGCAAGTTCGGCGTGCCTGTGCTGGTGGCGCTGAATCATTTTGAAGGGGATGCCCCTGCTGAAGTGAATGAGGTGCTGGAGGCCTGCGGACGGCTGGGGGTACCTGCTGCGGTATCCAAGGTATGGGCGGAGGGAAGTGCGGGCGGACAGGAGCTGGCTAAGGAGCTGATGAAGCTGCTGGACCGAGAGGAGCCTGTGCAGTACGCACCGCTGTATGAAGACCACCTGGATATTTCGTCCAAAATCAACCGCATCGTCACGGAGATCTACCGTGGAGCGGGAGTAGCCTTCTCTCCGGCCGCCAAGCGCAGCCTGGCTATTATTGACCGGCTGGGCCTGCACCATCTTCAGGTCTGCATGGCCAAAACCCCGTACTCCTTCTCGGATCAGCCCCGGCTGCTCGGAGCCCCGGAAGGCTTCACCATGGGCGTCCGGGACATCACCCTGTCCCTCGGGGCGGGATTCGCAGTAGTGATCACCGGGAACATAGTCACAATGCCGGGCCTCCCCGCCAAGCCGGCGGCAGAAGGCATACTGGTGGATGAGGATGGCGTAATTTCGGGTCTTGAATAAGACATCCTCAGCTTATAGTTGTAGTTTGGCCTCACTTTACCGCAGGTATGCTGCGGAGGGTGAGGCTATTTGGTATGCAAACCGGATGCACTGCGTAGGCCAGGTTTCCTCCTGCTGTTTCCTGCTCCTGGCAGACATAATGCCCCTCCTCCGGGGGAAACTAAGCCAAGGTTGAAGAGTGCAGCGGCAGCACAAATGGAGTGGATGATGCGGTGAAACTCCAAAGTTATTAAAATTTGAAATTGTGAACATTGTGAGAAAAATCACAAAAGTGCTTGTAATGTGACAAATATCACAATATAATCAGTGTATAAAGTGAAAACAATCACAAACGTAACCAAACGTAAACACAAGCCCTACTAAATAAGCTTTTCAACTTGGAGGAGGAAGAAATCATGAAAGTAGCAGTCATTGGATGTACCCACGCCGGAACGGCCGCCATTGTAAATACCGCACAGTTATACCCGGATGCACAGATTACGGTGTATGAGCGCAACGATAATATCTCATTCCTGTCTTGCGGCATTGCCTTATACGTTGGCGGTGTGGTCAAGGACCCGCAGGGACTATTCTATTCCTCCCCGGAACAGCTGGCCGCGCTGGGAGTGCAGACGAAGATGCGCCATGAGGTAATCAACGTGGACACCGCCCGCAAAACCCTGAAAGCCCGCAACCTCGTGACCGGCGAGGAAATGGAAGATACTTTTGACAAATTGATTATGACTACAGGCTCATGGCCGATTGTGCCTAAGCTCGAAGGAATAGACATGGAGGGCATCCTGCTCTCGAAGAATTACAATCACTCCAACACCATTATCGAAGAAGCGCAGAAGGTGAACAGAATCACTGTGGTCGGTGCCGGATATATCGGGGTTGAGCTGGTGGAAGCTTTTCAGATGAATGGCAAGGAAGTTACGCTGATTGATGGGGAAGACCGCATCCTGAGCAAATATCTTGATGAAGAGTTCACCGCACCGATCCAGCAGTCGCTTGAGGATCACGGCATTAAGCTGGCGCTGGGCGAGAAGGTCGCCTCCTTCGCAGGGGAGAACGGCAGAGTGACCAAGGTGATTACGAGCAAGGGTGAACATGAGACGGATCTGGTCATTCTCTGCATTGGCTTCCGTCCGAATACCGAGCTGCTGAAGGGTCAAGTGGATATGCTGCCGAACGGCGCGATTATGGTCAACGATTATATGCAGACCAGCCTGCCGGATGTCTATGCTGCCGGTGACAGCTGCGCGATTCATTACAATCCAACTGGTAAACACGCATATATCCCGCTGGCCACCAACGCAGTGCGTATGGGAACCCTGGTCGCCCGCAATCTGGTCTCGAACACGATCCCTTACATGGGGACGCAAGGAACGTCGGGCATCAAGATCTATGAGGACAATATTGCCGGAACCGGACTGACGGAAGAGGCTGCCGCAGCCGAGGGAATGAATACGGAAAGTGTGATGCTGATTGACAACTACCGTCCGGAGTTCATGCCAACCTTCGAGCAGGTTCAGGTAAAAGTGGTCTTTGACCGTGCCACCCGCCGCATTCTGGGCGCGCAGATTATGTCCAAGATGGATCTGACGCAGTCGATCAATACTGTATCGGTCTGCATCCAGAATAAGATGACCGTTGACCAGCTGGCCTTCATCGACTTCTTCTTCCAGCCGCATTACAACAAGCCTTGGAACTTCTTGAACACCGCAGGCCTCCAGGCTCTGCCGAAACTGGCTGCAGTCAAAGAACCTGTACATGTATAAAAGCTAACATTTTGCCGGAGCCCGCTTAGGGCTCTTTTTTTGTGCAAGGGTAGCCGGGAATGAAAAAAACATTCCGTGCCGCAGGCTTTTATGGTAAATTTGACATGTCAGTGAAAACTTTCACTTGGGTTTTCGGATAGTGACTTTTATCACGTTAATGTGATTGTGATCACGTTACAATGGCATAAAGGAACAAATTTTAAGTAATATTAGAAGGGGATAGGAATCATGGCTTATAACAAACCGCAGGGAATCGCTGAAGTGACGGTAGAGAACGGAGTTAAGAAGGCACATAATCCGCTCAGCACTGTACTCATTCTTGGTTTTCTGGGAGGAGCGTTTATCGCGCTCGGATTTTTGCTGGATATTCGTGTCATTGCAGGTGCTCCTGCCGAGTGGGGATCAATTGCCAACTTCATCGGGGCTGCGGTGTTCCCGGTCGGACTGATCCTGGTGCTGCTTGCGGGCGGGGAGCTGCTGACAGGGAATATGATGGCTGTGCCGCTGGCTTTTATTGCGAAGAAGATTTCCTTCTGGGAAGTCATTAAGAACCTGGTGCTGATTACACTCAGCAACCTGGCAGGCGCCTTGTTCGTCGCTTATTTCTTCGGTCACATCGTTGGCCTTACATCAGATGGTGTGTATCTGGAGAAGCTGGTAAGTATGGCGGAGCATAAGATCGATGCTACGTTCCTGCAGGCTTTTATCTCCGGGATCGGCTGTAACTGGCTCGTAGCGCTGGCGGTATGGCTGTCGTACGGGGCAGATAATTTCAGCGGCAAAATCCTCGGTATCTGGTTCCCGACCATGGCGTTTGTGGCCATCGGCTTCCAGCACGTTGTAGCTAACATGTTCCTTATCCCTGCTGCGATCTTCGAAGGACATTTCACCTGGAGCCAGTATGTGGCCAACTTCGTTCCGGTCTGGCTGGGCAATCTGACGGGCGGCGCGATCTTCGTGGCTGCGGCGTACTGGATGGCTTATCTGCGCAAGGAGCCGGGTGCTGTGAACTCGGCCACGGGCATCCCTGCTGCGGGCTTGAAGAAACATGCTTAATCAATATCGAACCTGACCCGGTGTGAATCGCCGGACTGTAACATAGCTTGGTCAAAGCACTTCCTGCTTCTCGGCTCCCTGCTTCAAGGGATTCGTAGAGACAGGGGGTGTTTTTGTGTTAAGTACAGCAGAATTATCCTCCGGACAAAACAAAATTCACCGTGCAATCCGATTCGGGGGAACGAAATCGGATCTCACGGTGAATAAAATAGGGAGTGTTTCATATGGATCATTACCCCGGGTTCCGGGGAACGAATCAGTGCCGGTAAGGTATTTTTGTTTACGTGTGAAAGAGCGGGTTATAGAATATAAATATCGCTGGCGGCGGGAAGACGGGATTGATTGTCAACTAGATAATTTCCTGGTTTCCCGCGATAAAGCATTAACGCAAATGCTTGCCCTGCCTCCTGTTTTGGGATGATACTGGATGGATTAATGACAGCTATGTTACAGGGGATGACAGACAAGTTATGAGATTCATGCAGGCCTATCCGAAGGAAATTAAAGTATTTTTGATTGCCAGTCTTATTAATGCTACCGGCAGTGCACTGATGTGGCCGCTGGTTACAATGTATGTATTCGATGAACTGGGGCGCAGTATGAAGGACGCGGGAATCGTTCTGCTGGTGCAGTCGCTCGGCGGGATTGCCGGACAGCTGCTGGGCGGTTCGTTGTACCATAAGGTAGGGGTCAACCGCCTGATTGTCGGCGCTCTGGCCATGAATGCCCTGACGCTGTTTGCCCTCCCGTGGGCGAGCGGAAGCTGGAGCATATTCATTATCGTGATGGGTATGATGGGATTGTTCAACTCCCTGTCCCTCCCGGCCATTCAGGCGTTTATCGGCTTCCGGTTCGCGGAGCAGCGCGCGGAGTTGTTCAATATCATCTATGTTGCCAATAATATAGGGGTAGCTCTGGGAACCGCGCTGAGCGGCTTCCTGGGTAATTATATGCTGAGCTTTGTGCTGAACGGGGTCACCTCGGCGGTGTTCGCCTGCTTCTTCTTCGTCTATCTGCGCAAGGTAGGGGCGGCACCGGCTCATAGCACATTATCGAAAAAGCAACCGCAGAATGAAGTGTCGGGCTGGAGACTCCTCGGCCATATACGGATCTATCTGTTCATGGCGGTGGGCTCGCTGTTCCTGCTGATCGGCAATTCGATCTGGAATAGCGGAGTCTCGCCGTTCATTATCTCGGAAGGCTGGTCGAAGCAGCTATACGGCTTCCTCTGGACGCTGAACGGTGTGCTGATCTTCGCGGCGCAGCCGCTGGTCAGCCTGATCAAACGCTGGTTCGCGCAGACTTCAACCGCGCAGATGACAGCAAGCGCCGTCTTTTACCTGGGCGGGTATGCTGTAATTCTGTTTATGCCAAGCTATCCGGGGATGCTGCTGGGTATGGTGCTGGCTACCCTTGGGGAGATGCTGATCTCTCCGGCGATGCCATCCTTCATCTCGGAGCATACCCAGCGCAGCGCGCCGTTCTATCTCGGGCTTAGCGGCGGGATTGGCGCAATCGGCCGTGTCATCGGGCCTTATCTGATGGGCGTTCAGTTCGACAGGGGCGGTCTTGCGCCAACGGGCTGGCTCGCTTGCGGCATGGCCGTGCTGTCTGTAGGATTCTTCGCGGTCCACGCCTATGTGAACCGTTCAGCTGTACAGCCTGAGCGCAGGACTGCATAATCGTTCACGCTGCAACTAATCCTTTAACTATCTGCTTAGTAAGGCAAGGGGTGTATAATAATGCAACCAATTAACAGAGATGCTGCGCTGCTTATCCGGCCTTCCGAAATCAGGGATGCCCGTGAGCTGATCGTGCTGGATAATATGATCTGGACGGAGAATACAACCCCGGGTCCGCTGATGTGGCGCTCGCGGGAGGACTATCTGCTGCATGCGCCGCCCGGCTCCCAGCTTGTAGCCTTGCAGGACGGGGAGCTATGCGGTTATGTCGGCTTCGGCTGTCCCAGCGGGATGGAGAGCAACCGCCATGTATGCGAGGTGAATATCGCTGTGCACCCGCGCTTTCAGCGGCTGGGTGTAGGCAGCCAGTTGATCGCTGAGATCAAGCGCCATGCTGCGGGGCATGGCATCCGCAAGCTGCGGCTGCGTGTGCTCTCCTGCAATACACCGGCGCTCCAGTTCTACCGTAAATGCGGATTCGAGGAAGAGGGGCGGCTGCGGGAGGAATTCTATCTGGGTGGACGTTATGTAGATGAAGTATTTATGAGCTGCTGGCTGACGGGAGGAGAAGGGGATGGAGACTGAGCTGAAGATGCAAGTCGTCTCACTGAATGTAGGCAAGCCGAAGACGGTGGAATACCGTGGTAAGCCGCTGGACACCGGAATCTACAAGCTGCCGGTAGCGGGGCCGCTTGCGCTTCGGGCTGGAGGGTTCACCGGGGACGGGCAAGCGGATCTGGTCAACCACGGAGGGCCCGACAAGGCGGTCTGCGTCTATCCGGTGGAGCATTATGCCCACTGGGAGGAGCGGCTTGGCCGGAAGCTGGAGTATTCCGCCTTCGGCGAGAATATCACGGCGCGCGGACTGCTGGAGACCGAGGTATGTATCGGGGATATTTTTGAGATCGGTACAGCACTGCTGGAGGTCAGCCAGCCGCGCTTCCCTTGCTTCAAGCTCACGCAGAAGCATGGACCGGCGGATATGCCGGCCCAGGTGCTGTCCACCGGTTACAGTGGCTTCTACCTCCGCGTGCTGCGCGAGGGCAGCCTTGCAGCCGGGGACCTGATCGTGAAGCTGGAGAGCGGAGCAGGCCGTATCCCGGTGAGACAGGTCCTGTACTCGATGGAGCACGGGCGCAAGGATCATACCGGACTCGCGGAGCTGGCCGGACTGGATAGCCTTGCGGCTGGCCTCCGGGAGCGGTTCCGGGGCTGGCTGGAGGCTGCGGAGAAGTAGAACGGCTACGGGCAGTCCGAGGACGAGCAGGGGCAGACCAAGGAGAGCGCGAGGGTAGATCAAGGGCGTGCTGTGGGCAGACCAAGGACAGCCCGAGGGTAGACCGAGAACAGATCAAGTACGGCCCAAGGGTAGACCAGGGACAGTGGTAGGATAGACCAAGAACAGCCCAAGGGCCGACCAAGAGCCGGCCAAAGAGCCCAGGACAAGGAAGGGATCACCCCAAAGAACCCCGGAGCAGGTTCGAGAGCTCCAGGGGTTCTTGTTGTTAAGGAGTATCCCGCCTGGCAAGCTGCTGAACCCGCTCAAGGTGGGCGGGAGGCGGGCATGAGGAGCAGAAGTGTCTATGAATCCTGGCTCCCGGCTGGCTTCTGCAATAAGCAAGTGGATAAATGCTTCTTAATTCGTCGATTTCCGCTAATCATAGGGCAGCAAGTGGAAAAACAACATCTAATATCGCCCGTTTCCACCACATGAGATGAAATGTGATTATTTAAGTGCTGTTTCTCCAACTACTGTAGTAGCAGAGGGCATTCGTTCATCAGCAAGTGGACAAAATCCAACTAAAATCGGTCACGGGTAGACTCGAACACTAGAAGAAACCAGCACGCCAGCACCCCGGAACTTGTCCGTTTCCGCTCCTACGGCAAGGCCCCTCCGGGGTCAGCCCAGCAGCTTCCATTCGCTGCGCAGCAGGCCGTACACTGCGTGGTTCACATAACCGGCAGGCAGCTTCTCGGCCTGGCGGATGACCCCTTCGAAGATGAATCCCAGCCGTTCGGGGATCGCTCTGCTGGCCATGTTGCCTGTGGCACAGCGGATCTCGATGCGGTTGAGCTCCAGCTCCAGCAGGGCATAATCGACAAAGACGCGGCAGGCACTGGTCATATAGCCTTGTCCCTCATAGCCTTCGCCCAGCCAGTAGCCGATGCCGACCGAGCGGTTATGCCAGTCAATCTCGTGATAGCCGATAATTCCGGCCAATTCCTCCCGGACCCACAGTCCGGCGGTGAAGCCGCCGTTATCAATGCCCTGCTTCACGGAGTTCTTGATGAACGTGGTAAGATGCGCTTGTTCGGCTACGCCATCCACCCAAGGCAACCACTGCCTGAGCCGGTGGCGGGAGCGTTCCACCAGGGCGAACATCTGACGGGCATGCTCCGGCATGAGCAGCTTCAGCTTCAGCTCTTCATCTATAACATAATTAAACATGCGGCTGCCCCCTATGCGTTGTGAGATATAAGCCTCGCTGAACTAACGCTTCTGCCACTCCAGGGCGTAGATATCATCCTCTAGTGCCTGCATGCGCTGGAGGGTAAGCGTGCGGCAGTCGCTAAGCGCCCCGTTATAGATCGCCGGTCCCAGCTCCTTCAGGAAGAACTCCAATAGATTGTCTGCGGCCAGGTGGCCGATCGTTTCCCCGCGCTCCGCCTCGAAGTAGGCACGGATATTCTCCGTAATTATTTCCCGCTGCTCTTTAGGCAGTTTTACCGGTTGCATAAGCATCCCCCTTGTCTCCATATTCCTATATTTATCATGCTACTCCATCGCCGGGAGAGAAGTCAAAGGCTGCGGCGGCTGCTTAACTTTTATTGAACATTCCCTGCTTAACGGGTATATTAGTAGGAAACATGTTCATACAAGGAAGTAGTTATATTACAGAATGAAAGGTTGATCAATGTGGAGAACCAGGGTACACCCTCCAATTTCATTAAGAACGTCATTACCGAAGATCTCCGCTCGGGTAAGGTTAAGGAAGTCGTCACCCGCTTTCCGCCGGAGCCGAACGGTTATTTACATATCGGACATGCCAAGGCGATCTGGATTAACTTCACACTGGCGGATGAGTTCGGCGGCAAGACCCATCTGAGATTCGATGACACGAATCCTCTCAAGGAAGATACCGAATACGTCAACTCCATCCAGGAGGATGTGAAATGGCTCGGGTATGAATGGGAGGAGCTGCGGTTTGCCTCGGATTATTTCGGGGAGATGTATGCGCGGGCCGAACTGCTGATCAAGAAGGGCAAGGCCTACGTCGATGATCTCAGCGCCGAGCAGATCCGTGAATTCCGGGGAACGCTGACGGAGCCGGGGAAGAACAGCCCTTACCGCGAACGGGGGGCAGAAGAGAACCTTGATCTGTTCCACCGCATGAAGGCGGGAGAATTCAAGGACGGCGAGAAGGTTCTGCGCGCCAAAATTGACATGTCCTCTCCTAACATCAATCTGCGTGACCCGGTCATTTACCGGATCTCCCACACTCATCACCACAATACGGGCGACGCATGGTGCATTTATCCGATGTATACCTTCGCACATCCGCTGGAGGATGCCATTGAGCATGTCACCCATTCCCTCTGTTCCCTGGAGTTCGAGGACCAGCGCCCGTTCTATGACTGGGTTGTCGCGGAATGTGACATGGAGGCTGCGCCGCATCAATATGAATTCGGACGCCTTAATCTGGCCCAGACCGTTACGAGCAAGCGCAAGCTGAAGCTGCTGGTCGATGAAGGCCATGTGGACGGCTGGGATGATCCCCGCATGCCGACCATCTCCGGGCTGCGCCGCCGCGGTTATACGCCGGAGGCCATCCGCAGCTTCGTGCATGAGACCGGTATCTCTAAGAGCCAGGGGCTCGTGGACCTGCAGATGCTGGAGCACTTCATCCGTGAAGATCTCAAGCTGACGGTTCCCCGGACAATGTCTGTGCTGCGGCCGCTTAAGGTAGTTATTACGAATTATCCCGAAGGCGAGACCGAATACTTCGAAATTGAGAACAATGTGGAGAACCCGGAGATGGGCAACCGCCAGATTCCGTTCTCCCGTGAGATCTATATTGAACGCGATGACTTCATGGAGGTTCCGCCGAATAAGTATTTCCGCTTGTTCCCCGGCAATGAAGTGCGCCTCAAGAATGCTTATTTCATCAAGTGCAACGACTTCATCAAGGACGAGAACGGCGAAGTGGTGGAGCTGCACTGCACCTATGATCCTGAGACGAAGAGCGGCAGCGGGTTCACCGGCCGCAAGGTTAAGGGAACGCTGCATTGGGTAGATGCTGGACAGGCTGTACCGGCGGAATTCCGTCTTTATGAGCCGCTGATCTCTGCTGAAGAGGCGGAGACGGATGCCGAAGTAGAAGGTCTGGAAGCTTCCGCTGACAAGCCGGAGCCAACCTTCCTGGATCAGCTGAACCCGAAGTCCATCGAGATCCTGCAGGGCTTCGTGGAGCCTGGGCTGAAGGATAGTGTGGCTCAGGATAAGTTCCAGTTCTTCCGTCACGGGTACTTCAACGTAGACAGCAAGTATTCGTCGCCGGAGCATCTGGTGTTCAATCTGATTGTATCCCTCAAAAGCTCCTTCCAGCCCAAGAAAGGCTAGAAGAGCTCCATATAAGGCAACAGGCTTGGTCTCCCGCCGGGAGGCCAAGCCTGTTTGCTGTATTGCGCATTCCTAGTCTTCTGCCAGCTCATCCTCGGGATCAGCCGGAGGGTGGTAGCCGCCGCGAATGACGGTGAGCCACATGATTCCGAAGCCGATGGCCCCGAACAGGGCCAGGAGCGCACCGGATTGATACATCGTCTGCGCGCCAAGGGTCTGATACATCCAGCCGCCGAAGACTCCGCCGAGAATGCCGGACATTCCGCTCCAGGTGAGCGTGTAGAGAGCCTGTCCCGACGAACGGTAGGGCCTTGGCACCAGCAGCATGGTCAACTGGGTTCCGACATAGAAGAAGCCGCCGAAGGTAATGGAGTGCAGCACCTGAATAAGTGCGACTTGCAGCGGGGTCGTTGCATCGGCCATCAGCCACCACCGCAGGAAAAACAGCGCGCTGACCAACGTGAGCGAGGCCAGCAGGACTGAGACTTTGCGCCGGAGAACGTAATTGCACAGGAGCAGCACACCCATCTCCAGAATGGAGGACAGGAACACAGCGAGACCGATCATGGTCTTGCTTCCGCCCAGCTCTGTGATGTACAGTGACACAAAGGTGTTATTCATTGTATTCGGGATCGAGACCAGGATGCCGAATACGATGAAGCACAGGAAGAACGGATTATAGAAGATCTGACGCATTCCTTTGAAGGGCAAGGGGGCGATTCCGATCGAATGGTCCAGCTTCGGCAGAGTGATCAGTGCAATCATCGCCGCACAGAGCAGTGACGCAAACAGATAAGACAGCACAGAGATGCCGGCCCATTCAATCACAGGTCCGGCAAGTATGGCAGTGAGTGCCCACCCGAGCGACCCCCACAGCCGGAAAGAGCCAAAACTGCGGCTGGTTCCGTCAATATAGCTGAGAATCATCGTGTTGCTCTGGGCGAACAGCGGCCCCTGGAAGAAATAGAAGAACAGGATGGATATGTAGATCATTTCATATGTATTGGCCTGAAAGACAAGCTGGGATAAGACGAGCGTTCCCGTCAGCATGACGAGGACAATCCGCCGGATATTCTGATACCGGTCACTCCAGATGCCCCAGAAGGGGTTGGCAATAATGGATACCAGTGCGCCTACAGACATCAGGCTCCCGATCTCCAGCTTATTCATCCCCACATCCTGCAGATATAAGGGAAAGAAGCTGGTGAAGAGGACAACCGTTCCATATACGAAGAAGTTGAACCATTTCAGAGAGGTGAAAGACAGCTGCTTACCGAGATTCTCCCGCAAACTTTGCACTCCTTTCCCGCTAGGATGCCTTGCATTCTTGCTGTGTCCGCCTTATTATGCCGCTGATATCACTGTAACATTTGTTGAAAAGGGATACAAACCAACTTTTATGGGGAATTACAAATCAATGGCAAAATATCTGTTTAACTTCAGTTTACAAAGGCCAGTTATTCTGGGTTCTAAGGCGGAAGCGGGGCCCCACTGCTCCATACACCTATCTGCCGGAAAAGGGGATTCCTTATGAAGAACAAGCAAGCACCGCAGAAGCAGGGGGCGGCCATGAAGCCGTTCCTGAAGCTGCTGCACGAAACCAAACCATCCTATCTGCTGCTGGCGCTGGCCCTTGGCCTCAGCGTGATTTCGACCCTAGTCGGTCTGGTGATTCCCATGTTCACGAAGAATCTGGTGGACGGCTTCTCGCTGGCTTCTGTCAGCAAGCTGCAGATTGCCGGCATCGCCGGAGCGTTCATTGCGCAGACCGTTGCCGGCGGAGTCTCGATCTACCTTTTGAATGCCGTCGGGCAAAGAGTCGTGGCGGGTCTGCGTGACAGGCTGTGGCGCAAATTCCTGGTGCTGCCCGTATCCTACTACAATGAGAACCGGACAGGCGAGAGCGTCAGCCGGATGACTAATGATACAGGAATTCTCAAGACACTGATCTCGGAGCATCTGGCCAGTCTGTTCACCGGCCTCATCTCCATTGTCGGTTCTGTCCTGGTGCTGTTCTATCTGAACTGGAAAATGACGCTGGTGCTGTTCACGGTGCTCCCGCTGTCGGCGCTCATTCTGGTGCCGCTGGGACGGCAGATGTACAAAATCTCCAAGGGAACGCAGGATGAGACGGCCTCCTTCACCGCTGTGCTCAGCGGCGTATTGTCCGAGATCCGGCTGGTGAAATCCTCGGGAGCGGAGCAGAAGGAGTATGAAGCTGGACGGCAAGGGATTATGAATCTGCTGGGCTTCGGGATTCGTGAGGGCAAGATCAGCGCCCTGATCAGCCCGCTGATCTCCTTCGTCTTCATGATGCTGCTGGTGGTCATTATCGGTTATGGCGGGATGCTGGTATCCTCAGGGGCGCTCACCGCCGGTGAACTGGTCGCCTTTATTCTGTATCTGATTCAGATTATTATGCCGCTGACGCAGCTGACGCAATTCTTCACCCAGCTCCAGAAGGCCAAGGGTGCCTCCGAGCGGATTATTGAGACCCTTGAAGCAGAGGAAGAGGTGTATGAAGGCGTGGAAGAGGCTGAAGGCACAGAGGGGCCAATCGCTGTGGAAGACCTCAGCTTCGGATACAAGACAGGAGAGAAGGTGCTCAGCAAGGTAAGCTTCACTATGCAGCCTGGGCAGGTGACTGCCATAGTCGGCCCGAGCGGCGGCGGTAAAACAACCCTGTTCTCACTGCTGGAACGGTTCTATGAGCCGCAGAGCGGAGTCATCCGGCTGGATGGCAAACCGGCGCCCGTGTTCTCCCTGAAATCCTGGCGGAAGCAGATCGGTTATGTCTCACAGGAAAGTCCGCTGCTGGCCGGTACCATTGCCGAGAATCTCGGATACGGACTGGAACGCGAGGTCAGCAAGGAGGAGCTGAAGCGGGCTGCGGCCATGGCCTACGCTGACGGCTTCATTGAGGAGCTCCCGGACGGCTACAACACAGATGTCGGTGAACGCGGGGTGAAGCTGTCCGGCGGACAGCGGCAGCGGATTGCCATCGCCAGAGCGCTGCTGCGCGATCCGAAGATCCTCATGCTGGATGAGGCTACCTCAAGCCTCGACAGCCAGTCGGAGGCCGTGGTGCAGAAGGCGCTGGGCAATCTGATGCAGGGCCGGACCACGATTGTAATCGCCCATAGATTAGCTACGGTGGTGAACGCGGACCAGATTATTTTTATGGAGAAGGGCCGGATTACCGGCAAGGGCACGCATGAGGAGCTGCTGAGGGACCATGAGCTGTACCGTGAATTCGCCGAGCAGCAGCTGCAGCTGAACACACCTGAGCTTCTGAGCCAAGGGATAGAGGAGGGTTCTACAGACTATGGTCAAAATACTGGTAGTGGACGACGATCCGCACATCCGCGAATTGGTGGGAGTGTTCCTGAGAGCTGAAGGGATGGCAGAGGTGCTGAGCGCTTCTGACGGACTGGAGGCGCTGCAGCTGCTCGAAGAGACTGCGGCGGATATGGCGATCATTGATATTATGATGCCGAATATGGACGGCTGGGAGCTGTGCCGGGAGCTGCGGGGGCAGTACGATTTTCCGATACTGATGCTGACGGCCAAGGGGGAGACCTCGCAGATTGTCAAAGGCTTCGAGCTGGGCACAGACGACTATCTGGTCAAGCCGTTCGAGCCGCCGGTGCTGATCGCCAGGGTCAAGGCGCTGCTGAAGCGTTAC